>KN173929.1:27815-57492 GCA_000759655.1 Acidicaldus organivorans
GCCTGGGCCGTTCCCTGGAAACTTCCCTGCACCGTGGGGGGGAGGCCGAGCTCCAGCGTCGCGGCCTCGATCGCCTTGACCGCATCCCCGAGCGCCGCGCCGGGGGCGAGGTTGAAGGAAATCGTCACCGAGGGAAACAGGCTCTGGTGGCTCACCGAAAGCGGCGCGATCTTGTCGGTGGTGTAATGGACGAAAGTGGAGAGCGGCACCACCTGGCCGTTTTGTCCCTTCGCGTAGAGAAGATCGAGGGTGTGGGGACGGCCTTCGAGTTCGGGCGGCACTTCGAGGATGACGTAATAGTAGTTGAGCTGGGTGAAATACTGGGTCACCTCGCGCTGGCCGAAAGCATCGTAGAGAATGTCATCGATCTGCTGCGGCTCGATGCCGTAGCTCGCCGCCTTGTCACGGTCGATGACGAGGCTCACCGTCGTGCCCGCCATCTGCTGGTCGGTGGCGACGTCACGCAGGAGCGGGATCTTGCGAAGCCGCGCCAGAACCTTGGGGGCCCACGTATAGAGCTCGCCGAGATCCGGGTCCTGGAGCGTGTACTCATACATGGTGCGGGAGAGCCGTCCGCCCACCCGGATGTCCTGCGCCGCCTGCAGGTAAAGACGCACCCCGGTCACCTTGGCGAGTTTGGGCCGCAATTCCTCGATCACCTGGGATGCGGTCAGTTTACGTTCGCCCCAGGGCTTGAGTGAGATATAGGTGCGGCTGGTGCTCACCGTCTGGCCGCCGGCGCCGCCGCCGACGAAAGCGGCAAATGAGTCGATATTCGGATCCTGGCGGAGGATGGCGTTGATCGCCTCCTGGCGGCGGTACATCTCGTCGAAGGAAACATCCTGCGCGCCATCCGCCATGCCGATGATGAGCCCCGTATCCTGCGGCGGGAAGAACCCTTTGGGCACGATGACGTAGAGATAGAGGGTGAGGCCCACCGTGACGAGGAAAGTGAGGAGGGTGATGAAGCGATGACGGAGCGCGATCCGCAGCGTCCGCTCATAGAACCCGACCAGCCCCTCGAAAAACCGCTCCATGACGTTGTAAAACCGGCCATGCGCCGTTTCATGGCGCAAAAACCGCGAGCACATCATCGGCGTGAGGGTGAGGGAGACCACGCCCGAGACCAGCACAGCGACCGAGAGGGTGACCGAAAACTCCCGGAATAGCCGCCCGATGATGCCGCCCATGAGGAGGAGCGGGATGAACACGGCGACCAGGGAGAGACTGATCGAGACGATGGTGAAACCGATCTCGCCGGCTCCACGCAGCGCCGCATCGATCGGACGCATCCCGTTTTCGATATAGCGGTAGATGTTCTCCAGCATCACGATCGCGTCATCGACCACGAAGCCAACCGCGATGGTGAGCGCCATCAGGGAGAGATTGTCGAGACTGTAGCCGAGCAGATACATCACCGCGAATGTCGCGATGATGGCGAGCGGAATGGCGATGCTCGGGATGATCGTCGCCCAGAAGGTGCGAAGGAATAGGAACACCACCAGAACGACGAGGCCGAGGGCGAGAACGAGGGTGAACTCCACGTCGGCGACCGAGGCGCGGATGGTCTGGGTGCGGTCGGCGATGGTGTAAAGCTTGATCGAGGGTGGCACCGACTTCATCAGCTGCGGGAGCTTGGCCTTGATCCGCTCGGCGGTGGCGATGACGTTGGCGCCGGGCTGCTTGAAGATGACCAGCACGATGCCGCGCTTTTCATTCTGCCAGGCGGCGAGCTCACGATTCTGAGCGCCGTCGATTGCTTGGCCGATGTCACGGATCCGCACCGGCCCGCCATTGCGATAGCTCACGATGACGTTCTGATACTCGGCGGCATGCATGAGCTGGTCGTTGTCATAGATGGTGAAGGAGCGTTTCGGCCCGTCGATGCTGCCTTTCGGATTATCGACCGTGGTCTGGGTCAGCGCCGAGCGCACATCCTCGAGCGTCAATCCCATCGCGGCGAGCTTGGCCGGATCGACCCTGACCCTGACCGCCGGTTTCTGTTGCCCGGCTACCAAAACCTGCGCCACCCCCGAGATCTGCGAGAGCTGTTGGGAAATCACGTTTTCCGCGTAGTCATCGACCACCGAAATGGGCAGGAGGTCGGACTGCATGGCGAGCACCAGGATCGGTGAGTCGGAGGGATTGACCTTGGCGTAAGTGGGCGGGGAGGGGAGGTTCTTGGGAAGCTGCCCGCCCGCGGCATTGATCGCCGCCTGCACGTCTCCCGCCGCGCCGTCGATGTTCCGGTTGAGGTCGAACTGCAAAATGATCTGCGTGTAGCCGAGCACGCTGATCGAGGTCATCTGGCTCACGCCGGGGACGTTGGCGAATTGCTGTTCGAGCGGTGTCGCCACGGTCGCCGCCATCGTCTCCGGGCTCGCCCCGGGAAACTGCGCGGTGACGGCAATCGTCGGAAAATCGATGTTGGGAAGCGGGGCGACGGGCAGGAAGGGATAGGCGGCGAGCCCGACGAGAAGGAGGGCCGCCATGATCAGCGAGGTGCCGATCGGGCGCTTGATGAAGGGAGTGGAGATGCTCACCTCAGCCTCCCCGCCGCTCGTCGGCATCCGCCGGATGTTCGGCGACCGTCATTCCCTCGGCGAGCCGCGACTGGCCATTGACCACCACCACCTCGCCGGGCTTGAGCCCCGCGCTGATCGCGGCGATCCTGTCCTGTTCGGTGGCCTCCTCGACGCGCCGCACCGAAACCCGGTGATCGGGCCCCACGACGAAGACGAACAGTCCCTCCGCGCCGCGTTCGACGGCGACCTCCGGCACCACGGTGACGCCCTTGAGTTCCTTCACCTCGACCCGCGCCTCGATATACTGACCTGGCCAGAGGCGGTTGTCCTTGTTGTCGAAGATCGCCTTGAGCCGGATGGTGCCGGTGCTGGTGTCGATCTGGTTGTCGGGGGTGAGGAGTTTCCCCTCGGCGAGGTACTGGTGATGATCGGCGCTGAAGACGCGCACCTTGACCGGTCCTTGCGCCATCGCCTCGGTGATTTCGGGGAGATAACGTTCGGGGAGGGTGAAGACGGCGGTGATGGGCTGGACCTGGGTGACGGTGATCAGCCCGTTGCTCTGATTGGCGGTGACGAGATTGCCGGGGTCGATCTGGCGCAAGCCCACCCGTCCGTCGATCGGCGAGGTGATGTGAGCGAATTCGAGATTGAGCGCCGCCTGTTCGATCGCCGCCTCATCCGCCTTGATCGAGGCGCGCAACGCCCCCACCGTGCCCTGCTGGTCATCGACATTCTGCCAGGACTGGAATTCGTGCTGGGCGAGGATCTTGTAGCGCTGGAAGTCGCGCTCGGCGGCGTAGAGATTGGCCTCATCCTTGGCTTTCTGGGCGCGCGCCTGATCGAGCGCCGCCTGGAAGGGACGGGGGTCGATGACGGCGAGCAAATCGCCCTTCTTCACCATCTGCCCTTCCTCGACCGCGTAGTGATCGAGATAGCCGGTGACCTGGGCGCGCACCAGCACCGAATAGAGCGCCTGGACATTGCCGATGCCGATCCGTTCGAGCGGCACGTCGCGCGCTTCGGCGGTGGCGACCGCAACCGGGATGACCGGCGCCTCGGCGGGGGCGGCGGCGGCCCGTGAGGCGCGGCTGTCCCCCGTCAGCACGAACCAGCCCGCCCCCGCGCCGAGCAGGGTGAGGACGAGCACGCCGTCGATCAAACGCCGCCTGTTTCCGTTCATGCGAAGACCCCGTTTCCGGTAGGCGCAAGTAGGAGGCTGCGTCCCGCCCTTGGAGACGCAGCTCATCATAAGCCTCCTTCAATTTAAGCGCCCCCCGCCCGCCTGTCATGCGCGCGCCACATTTTATTACAAAGCGCGCCCTCCAGAAAATGAGACGAAGCGGACGGGCCGCACGCCTGCGGCCCGTCCGGCAAGGTCCCTGAGGAGGCTCGGAAAGCCCAGGAGACGGGCTAGAAGGTGAGCGTCTCAGCCTGCCGCACCAGAGGCAGCGCCCGCACCGCGGCGAGCACCGAATCGGGGACGTCGCCATCCACCGAGACGAGACAGATCGCATCCTTGCCCACCGCCGAGCGGCCGAGATGGAAAGTCGCGATGTTGATCCCCGCCTCGGCGAGCAGCGAGCCGAAGCGGCCGATGAAGCCCGGCCGGTCCTCGTTGGTGACGTAGATCATGCGGGGCGCGAAATCGGCCTCGACCGTGATCCCCTTGATTTCGACGAGGCGCGGCCTCGCCCCCGCGAACAGGGTTCCCGCCACGCTCCGCTCGAGTTCGTCGGTGGCAACCGTGATCCGCACCAAGGTCTGATATTCGCTGGGCCGGTCGATCACCGTCTCCGCTACTTCGATGCCGCGTTCGCGGGCGATGTGCGGCGCATTGACCATGTTCACCCCGGCGAGCGTCGGGGCGAGCAGACCGGCCAGGGCAGCGGCGGTGAGCGGGCGGTGGTTGAGCGCGGCGGCGTGACCCTCGTATTCGATGCGCACCCGCCGGATCACGCCTTCGCGCGCCCGGGTGAGCTGGCCCGCGAAACTGCCGAGCCGCTCGCAGAGCGCCATGTAGGGGCGAAGCCGCGGCGCTTCCTCGGCGGTCACCGAGGGCATGTTGATCGCATTGGTCACCGCGCCGGTGAGCAGGAAGTCGCTCATCTGCTCGGCGATCTGGATGGCAACGTTCTCCTGCGCCTCGGTGGTGGAGGCGCCGAGATGGGGAGTGCAGACCACGTTCTCGAGCTCGAAGAGCGGGCTTTGGGTGGCGGGCTCGGTCTCGAATACATCGAGCGCCGCCCCGGCGACATGGCCACTCACCAGGAGATCGTAGAGCGCCCTTTCATCGACCAGCCCGCCACGGGCGCAGTTGATGATGCGCACCCCCTTCTTGGTCCGCGCCAGCGCCTCGCGCGAGAGGATGTTGCGCGTCTCCTCGGTCAGCGGCGCGTGCAGCGAGATGAAGTCGGCGCGGGCGAGCAGCTCATCGAGGCTCACCTTCTCCACGCCAAGCTCGACGGCGCGCGCTTCGGTGAGGAAGGGATCATAGGCGATCACCTTCATCTTGAGCCCCGCGGCGCGGTCGGCGACGATCGAGCCGATATTGCCGCAGCCGATCAGGCCGAGCGTCTTGGCGTAGAGCTCGACCCCCATGAAGCGGTTCTTCTCCCATTTGCCGGCCTTGGTCGATTGCGAGGCCTCGGGGATCTGCCGGGCGAGCGCGAACATCAGGGCGATGGCGTGTTCGGCCGTGGTGATGGCGTTGCCCTGTGGCGTGTTCATCACCACCACGCCGCGCGCGGTGGCCGACTTGACGTCCACGTTATCGACGCCGATGCCGGCGCGGCCCACCACCTTGAGATTGGGCGCGGCCTCGAGAAGCTCGCGCGTCACCTTGGTCGCCGAGCGGATGGCGAGTCCGTCATAAGGGGCGATGATGGCGCGGAGCTCGGCCGGGCTGAGCCCGGTGCGGACATCGGCCTCGATGCCGCGGGCGCGGAAGATTTCCACCGCGGCGGGGGAAAGCTTGTCGCTGATCAGAACCTTGGGCATGTCACGTCTCCCTCACGCGGTGACTTCACGGGCAACTTCGGCGGCCGCCCAGTCGAGCCAGGGGAGAAGGGCCTCGATATCGGCCCGCTCCACCGTCGCCCCACCCCAGATGCGCAAGCCCGGAGGTGCGTCGCGATAGCTCGCGATGTCATAGGCGACCCCCTCGGCCTCGAGGAGGGCGGCGAGACGCTTGGCCGCCGCCGCCTGCTGGGCGGGCTCGAGCGCGGTGAACCACGGCGCGGCGATGGAAAGGCAGATCGAGGTCGAGGAGCGGATCTCGGGCCGCGCGGCGAGGAATCGGGCCCAGCTGCTCTTCGCCACCCAGGCCTCGATCGCGGCGAGATTGGCCCGCGAGCGGGCGATGAGCGCGGGAAGCCCGCCGATGCTCTCCGCCCAGCGCAGCCCGTCGAGCGCGTCCTCGACGCAGAGCATGCTCGGCGTGTTGATCGTCTCGCCGGCGAAAATGCCCTCGTTCAGCTTGCCGCCCTTGGTGAGGCGGAAGATCTTGGGAAGCGGCCAGGCGGGTTTGTAACTCTCGAGCCGTGCCACCGCCCGTGGCGAGAGGGCGAGCATCCCATGCGCCGCCTCGCCGCCCAGCACTTTCTGCCAGGACCAGGTGACGACGTCGAGCTTGTCCCAGGGCAGATCCATGGCGAAGACCGCCGAGGTCGCATCGCAGATGACGAGCCCTTCGCGCCCGGCGGCGATCCAGTCCCCGTTGGGGACAGAGACGCCGGAGGTGGTGCCATTCCAGGTGAAGACGACGTCGTGCGCGGGATCGACCGCCGAGAGGTCGGGGAGTTCGCCGTAGGGCGCGCTCAGCACCCGCACCTCGGGGAGTTTGAGCTGCTTGAGGATGTCATCGGCCCAGCCCTGGGAGAAACTCTCGAAGGCGAGCACATCGACCGGGCGCGGGCCGAGCAGGGACCACAGCGCCATCTCCACCGCGCCGGTATCGGAGGCGGGGACGATGCCGAGCCGCCAGTCCTCGGGCATGCCGAGCAGGGCGCGGGAGCGGTCGATGACTTCCTTGAGCTTCGCCTTGGGCGCTTTGGCGCGGTGGCTGCGGCCGAGCATGGCGCCTTCGAGCGCGGCCAGCGAATAGCCGGGCCGCTTGGCGCAAGGGCCGGAGGAGAAATAGGGACGCTCGGGACGGATTGCGGGCTTGGCGAGGCGCGCGGCCTCGGCGGCGGTAACGGCCATGATGGCTCTCCCTTCCAGAAGAGTTGCACCCCGGTGGGGGGGTGTTTCCCGCCGCTGCCCTTAGCACCGCGCTTCCCCCACCGCAAGGAATTTTTTTTGCGGTGCCAAAAATACGGAAACGACCGTTTCAGGCGAAAATGTTTACCAAAGAAAAATCCTTTGCGCCGCAAAATGAAAATCGGCAATATCCCGCGTCCTGGCTTGGCCCCGCGGGGGCCGGATGACGGGTGAGGAGGTCAGATGGTCGATTTCTGGTCGGCGGCGCTGCTTGCCGGGTCACAGCCGGAGGGCAGGGGATGGACGGCAGAAAGCCTCGAGTCGTGGCGTGAGAGCCTCGGGGAGGGGTTCCACCCGTTCCTCTACCCCCTCTATCACCTCCACGCCGACACGCTGGCCCTCTGGCGGCGCCTCTCGCGCGGGGCGAGCGCCATGCTCACCCCGCTCGCCGCCCATACCCCGCTCATGCTCCCGATCGGCGTGCTCGCCGGCGCGCTCGACGTGCTCGGCCATGCCGAGACCACCCATTCCCGTCCCTCCTTCGGCATCACCGAAACCCTGGTCGAGGGCGAGCCAGTGACGGTGATCGAGGAGGAGGTGCGGCGCACCCCCTTCGCCTCGCTGCTCCATTTCCGCAAGGAGCTCCGCCTCGAACAACCGCGCGTCCTCCTGGTTGCGCCGATGTCGGGGCACTTCTCTACCCTCTTGCGCAACACGGTGGAGACGCTCCTTCCCGAACACGACGTCTTCATCACCGACTGGATCAACGCCCGCGACGTGCCGCTCAGCGCCGGGCGATTCGGCTTCTCCTCCTTCGTCGATCACCTCGTCGATTTCCTCACCGCGATCGGCCCCGGCGCCCATGTCATCGCCGTCTGCCAGCCCGCCGTCCCGGCCATCGTCGCCACCGCGGCGATGGCGGAGGACGGGCATTTCGCCACCCCCCGCACCCTCACCCTGATGGCGGGGCCGATCGACACCCGCATCAACCCGACCCGCGTCAACGAATTCGCCACCTCCCGCCCGCTCTCCTGGTTCGAGCACAATCTCATCGCCCGCGTCCCCTTCCGCCATCGCGGGGCGGGGCGGCGCGTCTATCCGGGCTTCGTCCAGCTCCTCTCCTTCATCCTGATGAACCTCGACCGCCACATCGCCGCGCACTGGCGGCAATGGCGAAACATCGCGCTCGGCGATCTCGCCGCGGCCGAGGCGCATCGGCAGTTCTACAGCGAATATCTCGCGGTGATGGACCTCACCGCCGAGTTCTATCTCGAGACGCTGCACATCGTCTTCCAGGAGCACCTGCTGCCGCGCGGCCTCCTCTCCTGGCACGGCTCGCCGGTCGATCTCCGCGCCATCCGCGACACGACGCTGCTCGTGGTCGAGGCCGAACGCGACGACATTTGCGGGGTGGGGCAGACCAAGGCCGCGCTCGAGCTCTGCAGCGGCCTTCCCGAGAGCCGCCGCCTCTATCACCTCCAGTCCGGCATCGGGCACTACGGCGTCTTCAGTGGCCGGCGCTGGCGGCAGGAGATCTTTCCCCGCATCCGCGACGTGATCGCCGGGCGCGAGGGCTGAGCCGCCGCGCAGAGACCCCTTGCAATTTCCGGCTCCTGCCGTGACATTGGGGCCATGCACGGTTTCGCTCCGCGCGTGCGGGCCGTCCTCGGGCCCACCAATACCGGGAAGACCCATCTCGCGCTCGAACGCCTGCTCGCCCACGCCTCCGGCATGATCGGCTTTCCTCTCCGCCTCCTGGCGCGGGAGAACTATGAGCGGATGGTCGCCGAGAAAGGAGCGGCGCGGGTCGCCCTGATCACCGGCGAGGAGAAAATCGTGCCGCCCGGGGCGCGCTGGTTCTCCTGCACCGTCGAGGCGATGCCCCTGGAGCGCGAGGTCGAGTTCCTCGCCGTCGATGAGATCCAGCTCTGCGCCGACCCCGATCGCGGCCATGTCTTCACCGACCGGCTGCTCCGCGCCCGCGGCCTGGTCGAGACGATGTTCCTCGGCGCCGAGACCATCCGCCCGCTGCTCCGCCGTCTCGTTCCCGGCATCGAGATCGAGACCCGACCCAGGCTTTCCACGCTCACCCATCTCGGCGCGGTCAAGCTCGCCCGGCTCCCGCCGCGCAGCGCCATCGTCGCCTTCTCGGTCGAGCAGGTCTATGCCATCGCCGAAGCGCTCCGCCGCCGGGTGGGCGGGGCGGCGATCGTCATGGGCCGCCTCTCGCCCCGCACCCGCAACGCCCAGGTCGCCCTCTACCAGAATGGCGAGGTGGACTATCTGGTGGCGACGGACGCAATCGGCATGGGGCTCAATCTCGACGTGGACGTGGTCGCTTTCGCCAGTCTCGGCAAATTCGACGGCCGCCATCTCCGCGCCCTCTCCGCGGCCGAACTCGCCCAGATCGCCGGGCGCGCCGGGCGCGGCCGCCGCGACGGAGGGTTTGCCACGATCGAGACCTGCCCGCCGCTCGACCCGTCTCTTGCCGAGCAGATCGAGACCCACCGCTTCGACCCGCTCGAACGGCTCTACTGGCGCAATGCCGAGCTCGATTTTTCCTCGCTCGAGGCCCTGCTGGCGAGCCTGCAGGCGCCGCCGCGGCGCCCGGGCCTCATCCGCGGTCCCGAGGCGACCGATGAGCTCACCCTCGCCCTTCTCGCCGAGGCCCCCGAGATCCAGGCCCGGGCGCGGGGCCGCGCCGGCGTCGCCCTGCTCTGGGCCGCCGCCTCCATTCCCGATTTCCGCAAGCTCGGCGATGATTCGCATCTCCGCCTCACCAAGCGCGTCTTCCTCCATCTCGCGAACGAAGGGCGGCTGCCCGAAGACTGGATCGCCCGCCAGGTGGCCGAGCTCGACCGCAAGGAGGGCGACATCGAGGCGCTAATGCAGCGGCTCGCCGCCATCCGCACCTGGTCCTTCATCACCGCGCGCGAGGCCTGGGTGCGCGAGGCGGCGCACTGGCAGGCGGAGACGCGGCGGATCGAGGACCTGCTCTCGGATGCGCCACACGAACACCTGATGCGCCGCTTCATCGACCAGCGCACGAGCCGCCTCTTGCGCCCCGCCCGCAGCGCGGCGCACTGGCAGGCGGAGACGCGGCGGATCGAGGACATGCTCTCGGATGCGCTACACGAACACCTGATGCGCCGCTTCATCGACCAGCGCACGAGCCGCCTCTTGCGCCGCGCTGCGGGCGGGGCGGCGGGAGGACGGCTCTTTGCCCAGTTGCGGCCCGATGATGCGATCCTGGTTGAGGGCGAGGTGGTGGGCCGGCGGCGGGGACTTGGCCTCGCCGCCGAGATCACGCTCGAAGGCGAGGGGGGTGAGCGGGTGCTGCGCGCCGCCCAGCGCGCTTTGCGCGAGGCGATGCCCGAGGTCGTCATCCGCTTCTGCCGTGCCCCCGATTCGGCCTTCACGCTGGCCTCCGGCCCGCGCCTCTGCTGGGAAGGGGTGCCGGTGGCGCGCCTCAAACGCGGCGCCACCCCGCTCAAGCCGCGCATCACCCTCGAGGCCAATCCGTTTCTCGAAAGCGCCCATATCGCCCCGGTTCTGGCGCGGCTGCAGAGCTTCCTCGATCGTGATACCGCTTCCCATCTCGCCCCTCTGTTCCGGGCGGTGGAGGGGGCGCGGGACAACCCCCTGCTGCGTGGCCTCCTCCACCGGCTCGAAGAGGCGCTCGGCGTGCTGCCGCCCGAGCCGCTCGCCCCCGAACTCCGCCGCGCCCTTTCCCGCCTCGGCGTCTGGGCCGGGCATTACGGGATCTTCCTCCCCGCCCTCCTCAAGTCACGGGCGATGACGCGGCGCGCCCTGCTCTGGGCGGTTTTCGAGGGAAGGGGGGAGCCCGAGGCCGGACTGGGGACGGAGAGTTTGGGGGTAGAGAATTTGGGGGCTCGGGTCAGCGAGCGCGCGCCGCCGGGGGGGGACGCCAATGGGGCCCGCCGGCTGGGCTGGGTGGAGGCCGGTCCGGTCTGGCTCCGCCTCGATGCGGCCGAGCGTCTCGGCGGGCTGCTGCACCGCGCGGTGCGGCAGCGGACGCCGCTACCGCTTTCCCGGCTCGCCTCGCTCGCCGGCATTCCCGCTTCCGAAATCGGCCCGCTGATCGATGGTCTCGGCTTCAGAAGCCGCCCTGCCGAGGTGACGGGGCATCTCGAGATCCTCTCCCGTCGCAAGCCGCCCGTGCGCCCCCGCGCGCCGGAGCGGCCCGCCCGCGCCCCGGGAACCCATCCTTTCGCCGCCCTCGCCGAGATCCTCGCCGCCACCGATGCCTAAAGCCAGACACCCCGAAGATGCGCGCTCTTCCGGGCGCTCTTCCGGGACGGAGGCCGCCCCCTATCAGCGGCTCGACAAATGGCTCTGGTGTGCGCGGCTTTTGCGCACCCGCTCCGCCTGCACCCGATTCGTCCGTGAAAACGCGCTCCGCATCAACCGCAACCCCGCCTCCGGCCCCGACCACCGCCTGCGCGTGGGCGACATCCTGACCCTCATGGTCCGCGGCCGGGTGGTGGTCTGGCGGGTCCTCGCTCTGGCCGACCGGCGAGGGCCTCCCGCCGAGGCAGCGCGCCTCTATGAGCGCCTCGATGCGGAGGGCGGGGCCGTTCCGGCTCTGCCGGCGGACGGGGAGGGCGGGGGCAGCCCCCTCCTCTTGCATTGCGAAAACGAACGGCGCATATCCCCCGCTTCAAGATCGGGTGAATTGGACTGAGGGAGACGGCGATGACCTATGTGGTCACGGAGAACTGCATCCGTTGCAAATTCATGGACTGCGTCGAAGTCTGCCCGGTCGATTGTTTCTACGTGGGCGCCAACATGCTCGTCATTCATCCGGATGAGTGCATCGATTGCGGCGTTTGCGAGCCGGAGTGCCCCGCTGAAGCGATTGTCCCGGATAGCGACGAGCGCGCCAAGGAGTGGCTCGAGATCAACCGCACCTATGCGAGCCAGTGGCCGAACATCACGCGCAAAGGCACCCCGCCTGCCGATGCCGAAGAATGGAACGGCAAGCCCAACAAGAAACAATATTTCTCGCCCGAACCCGGCGAGCCGTGATCTGCCATGAATGAGGCGGAAGGGTGCCCCCCGGATGAGGGGGGTGCCTTTTCGCATATTTTGGTGTATAGTGTCGGCTAATTCTACGACATCTTGAAACCGGGCACCCGGTGGAAGACCGGGGAGGGGCGTCCCTGACGGGTATCGACCCAGAGGCTGGATTTAGACCGATAGGATCGCGCGAGATGGAAACCATCGAGGCTCCGCTGCAGATCGCTGACACCCCCAACCCGCCGCCGCAGGCCCCGTCTGGTGCGGCACGCCGGGAGGGCGAAAAGAGAGAGGGCGAGAAGAAACCGGCGCGTTCCTCGTCCCGGGCGGAGAAATTCGCCCCCGGCGATCACGTCGTCTATCCCACCCACGGGGTGGGACGGGTCGAGCGGATCGCGGTCGAGGAGATCGCCGGCCACCGGCTGGAGCTGATCCACATCACCTTCGAGGAAAACCGGATGACGCTGCGCGTCCCGGTGGCCAAGGCGAAGAGCGCCGGTCTGCGCAAGCTCGCCACCCGCAAGCTCTTCGAGGAGGTGCTCGCCGTCCTCAAGGGGCGGCCCCGCATCAAGCGCGCCATGTGGTCGCGCCGCGCCCAGGAATATGAGGCGAAGATCAACTCGGGCGACCCGCTGGCGGTGGCCGAGGTGGTGCGCGACCTGCGCCGCAATGCCGGCCATCCGGATCAGAGCTTCTCCGAGCGGCAGATCTTCGAGGCGGCGCTTGACCGGCTCGCCGCCGAACTCGCCGTGCTCGACAACACCGACAAGACCTCGGCGCTCAACAAGCTCCTCGAATTCCTCAAGACCGCCGACTGACCCCCCCTCATCGGGCAGTCTCCTTCACCTTTCCTCAAAAGTCGGGGAGCAGGGGGGTGATGTTTTTTGCGCCGAGCTTCCCAAACCTGCCGCGGCACCGCTAAGGTGCGATCGCTGCAGCACAACCCGCGCTCAGCCACGAGCATGGGTTGCGTCGAGAAAGGGGAGGGGTGGGATGGATCCGAGATTGAGGGAGGTCGAGGCGCAAATCGAGGCGGCGGTGGCGGAAGGGAAAGTGCCCGCCGTCGTCGCCCTGATCGCCGATGACCGCGACGTGCTCTACGAAAAGGCGGTTGGCGTCCGCGCGGTGAACGAGCCTGCGCCGGCCGATGCGGGCAGCGTCTTCTGGCTCGCCTCGATGACCAAGCCGATCGTCACCGCTGCGGCGCTGCAGCTCGTCGAGCAGGGCAAGCTCAGCCTCGACGCCCCGCTCGCCTCCCTGCTCCCTGAGCTCGCGGCGGCCAAAGTGCTGGAGGGCTTCGACGAGACAGGCCAGCCTCGCTTGCGCCCCGCCCGCCGCTCCCTCACGCTCCGTCACCTCCTGACCCACACCGCCGGCTTCGGCTACGATTTCGGGAGCGCCGATCTCCTCCGCTACATCAAGGCGATGGGCCTTCCCACGGTGGCAAGCGGCAAGCGCGCCGCTCTTGCCTTGCCGCTCCTCTTCGATCCGGGCGAGCGCTGGGAATACGGGATCGGCATCGACTGGGCGGGGCTCGTCATCGAGGCGGCGAGCGGGATGCGGCTCTCCCGCTATGTCGCGGAAAACATCACCGGCCCGCTCGGGATGCGCGAGACTGGCTTCGGGCTCGACGAAGAGCGCCGGGCACGCCGGGTCGCGGTCCATGGCCGGGACGGGGAGGGAAAATTCACCGTGCTCGGCCTCGACCCGCCCGAAGCGCCGGAGGTCGATGCGGGCGGGCACGGGCTTTACGGCTCGGCGCGCGATTATCTCCGTTTCACCCAGATGATCCTCGAGGGCGGCGCGCGCGAGGGCGTCCGCATCCTCGCACCCGAAACGGTGCGGGTAATGGGGACCAATCAGGTGGGCGATCTGGAGGCGGGCCTGGTGCGGAGCGTGCTGCCCCAGATGGCAATCGAGGTGCGGCTTCCTGAAGGGGTGCGCTTCCGCTGGGGCTTTGGCTTCCTGATCAATGAGGACCCGCTGCCGACGGGCCGGCGGCCGGGGAGCCTCTCGTGGTCGGGCGTGGCCAACACTTATTTCTGGATCGATCCCGCCGCGCGGCTCACGGGCGTTTTCATGACCCAGTTCCTGCCCTTCGGCGATCCCGCCGTGCTCTCCCTGGTCCAGGCATTCGAGAGCGCCGCCTACGCGGCATTCCGTCCCGGCTGATCCTCCTTGCCGGAGCGGCATGAAGGAGCCGCTTGCCGGAAGAGCGTTCCTTGGGCTAACCCGGGCGGCAAAAGGAGTGCCGCCAATGCCCCCCAAATCCGTGAAAAAAGTCGTCCTCGCCTATTCGGGCGGGCTCGATACCAGTGTCATCCTGCGCTGGCTGCAGGTGACCTATGGCTGCGAGGTGGTGACCTTCACCGCCGATCTCGGCCAGGGCGAAGAACTCGAACCGGCCCGGCGCAAGGCCGAGATGTTCGGGGTCAAGGAGATCTTCATCGAAGACCTCCGCGAGACCTTCGTCCGCGACTACGTCTTCCCGATGTTCCGGGCGAATGCCCTCTATGAGGGCCAATACCTGCTTGGCACCGCGATCGCCCGCCCGCTGATCGCCGCCCGCCAGATCGAGATCGCCGAGGCGGTGGGGGCGGATGCGGTGGCGCATGGCGCGACCGGCAAGGGCAATGACCAGGTGCGTTTCGAGCTCGCCTATTACGCGCTCAAGCCCGATGTGACGGTGATCGCTCCTTGGCGCGAGTGGGATCTCACCAGCCGCACCAAGCTCCTCGAATTCGCCGAGAAGCACCAGATCCCGATCCAGAAGGACAAGCGCGGCGAAGCGCCGTTCTCGGTCGATGCCAACCTGCTCCACTCCTCCTCGGAGGGGAAGATCCTCGAAGACCCCGCGGTCGAGCCCGACGAGATCGTCTTCCAGCGCACCGTCCGCCCCGAGGACGCGCCCGACCGCCCCACCGTCATCACCATCGATTTCGAGCGGGGCGATCCGGTCGCGGTCAATGGCGAGCGCCTCTCGCCGGCCAGCCTGCTCGCCAAACTCAACGATTACGGGCGGGAGAACGGGATCGGCCGGCTCGATCTCGTCGAAAACCGTTTCGTCGGCATGAAGTCGCGCGGCGTCTATGAGACGCCGGGCGGCACCATCCTCCATGTGGCGCATCGGGCCATCGAGAGCATCACGCTCGACCGCGAAGCGGCCCATCTCAAGGACAGCCTCATGCCGCGCTATGCCGAGCTCATCTATTACGGTTTCTGGTTCTCGCCGGAGCGGCGCATGCTGCAGGCGCTGATCGATGAGAGCCAGAAATCGGTGAGCGGACGGGTGCGGCTCAAGCTTTATAAGGGCAACGTCACGGTGATCGGCCGCGAGAGCCCGAACAGCCTTTATGTGCCGCAGATCGTCACCTTCGAGGACGATGCCGGCGCCTACAACCAGGCCGACGCGCAGGGCTTCATCCGCCTCAATGCGCTCCGCCTGCGCCTAGCCGCCGCACGCGGCCGCCGGGGCGGAACGCCCTGATGGGAAGACGGGCAGGGGAAAGACGGGCAGAGGAGGGGCGCGGCAAGGTCCCATGATCGGGGGTCTCACCGCCCTCCTCCTCTTCCAGCTCGCCGGTGAGGTGACGGCGCGCGGGCTCGGCCTCCCCGTGCCGGGCCCGGTGCTCGGCATGGTCTATCTCTTCCTCTTTCTCTTCCTCCGCGAACGGCGCACCGGCAAAACCGTGCCGCAGGGCCTGCGCCAGACGGCGGAGGGGCTCCTTTCCCATCTCGGCCTGCTCTTCGTCCCGGCCGGCGTGGGCGTGATCAACGGGCTTGCGGTGCTCGCCGCCAATGGGGCGGCGATTGCGGTGGCGATCGGGGTCTCCACCGCGCTCGCCCTCATCGTCACCGCCTTCACCATGCAGGCCCTCGATCGTCCCGGGACGGAGGGGGCGGGCGAGGCGGCGGGAGAAGGGGGAGGCGAGGCGCGGTGAGCCGGCTCTTCCATCTCTGGGTCTATCTCGAGACCACGCCCCTTTTGGGGCTTACCATCACGCTCGCCGTCTTCCTCTTCGCCACCGTTGCGGCGCGGCGGGGCGCCACCCTCCTGCCCGCCTTCCCCACGCTCGCCAATCCGGTGCTGATCGCCATCATTCTCCTCGTCCTCTTCCTCGAGGCGAGCGGTCTCTCCTACGCCGCCTATTTCCAGGGCGCGCAATACATCCACTTCCTGCTCGGCCCAGCCACCGTAGCCCTCGCCGTGCCCCTCTATGACCATCTCGGAGAG
Organism: Acidicaldus organivorans; assembly: GCA_000759655.1. Classification (GTDB taxonomy): domain Bacteria; phylum Pseudomonadota; class Alphaproteobacteria; order Acetobacterales; family Acetobacteraceae; genus Acidicaldus; species Acidicaldus organivorans. The sequence goes on from KN173929.1 coordinate 43,812, forward strand.
ATCCGGAAGGCGCTGCGAGCCCTCTTCCCCGCCCTCCTCCTCGGCTCGGCCACTGCGGCGGCGAGCGCGGTGGTGGTGGCCGAGGCGCTCGACGCGCCGCGGGTGGTGGTGCTCTCGCTGCTGCCCAAGAGTGTGACCACCCCGATCGCCATGGGCATCGCCGATGCGGTGGGCGGTGATCCCTCGCTCGCCGCCGTCTTCGTGCTCATCACCGGCCTCACCGCGAGCCTGATCGCGCTCCCCCTGCTGCGCGCGCTCGGCGTCCGCGATTTCCGCGCCCTCGGCTTCGCCGCGGGCGTTTCGGGACATGGACTCGCCACCGCCGAGATGTTCCGTCATTCGGCGGTGGCCGGCGCCTTCGGGGGGCTTGCCATCGGCCTCAACGGCCTCGCCACTTCCCTCATCGTCCCCTTGATCGCCCGGCTTTTCGTGCCGCATTGAAGATTAGTGCACATCGAAGATTGGGACGCATCGAAGATCGGGGCGCATTGAAGATTTGCCCGCCCCGTGAGAAAACCCCGCGCAAGGGTAGAAGGGCCCGGCGGCGGTGAGAGGAGCGGGCAGAGCGCCCGCGGAGAGGAACCCGAGGAGAGGACAATGGCCGAGATCGTCTGCATTGGAGAATTGCTGGTCGATATCCTCGCCGCCGAGGTCGGCCAGTCGCTGCGTGCCCCCGGCACGCTGCTCGGCCCCTATCCTTCGGGGGCTCCGGCGATCTTCGCCGACCAGGCCGCCCTGCTCGGCGCGAAAGTAGCGCTGATCGCCACCATCGGCGATGATGATTTCGGCGAGGCGGGACTCGCCCGCCTCCGCCGCGACGGGGTGGAGACGCGCGCCATCCGCAAGGTGCGGGATGCCACCACCGGCGTGGCGTTTGCCGCCTACGCTCCGGACGGGTCGCGCCAGTTCATCTTCCACATGGCCGAGGCCGCGCCCGGCCGGCTCACCCGAGAGGACGTCGATCCCGCCCTCTTCGCGGATTGCCGCTTCCTCCATGTCATGGGCTCCTCGCTTTTTTCGGCAGGCATGATCGAGGTGATCCGCCATGCAGCGACGCTCGCCCGAAACGCCGGCGCGGGGCTCTCCTTCGATCCCAATGTCCGTCCCTCGCTGCTCACCCGGCCCGGTGTCGCCGACGCGATCCGCGAGATGGCGCGCGAGGCGGAGATCCTGCTCCCCAGCGCCGAGGATCTCGCCTTCCTCCTCCCCGGCCGCTCGCCCGAATCGGCAATCGAAGAGCTCCTTGCCACCTCGCCCCAGCTTCAATGCGTCTTCCTCAAGCGCGGCGCCAAGGGAAGCCTCTATGCCGAACGGGGCCGGATGGTCCCCGTCCCGCCTTACCCCGCCAGGGAGGTGGATCCGACCGGAGCGGGCGACTGCGCGGGGGCGACCTTCCTGGTCGGGCGGCTTCGCGGCTGGCCCCTCGACGAGACGCTACGCCTTGCCAACGCCGCCGGGGCGCTCGCGGTGAGCGCGCGGGGGCCCATGGAGGGCAACAGTCCGGAGGCGAAGCTCGGTGCCTTCATCGCAGAGACCGCGCCTCTTCCCCTGTCTGAGTAAAATTCTCCTGTCTGAGTAAACGCCCAAGGCTTGAGCAAAGGGAGGAATGGATGGGCTACGTGATCGGCATCGACGGCGGCACCGAGAGTCTGCGTGCCCGCCTCTTCGATCTCGAAGGCCGCTCGCTCGGCACGCACGCCGTCCCCTATGAGACGCGCTTCGCCCCCGGCGCCCGCGCCGAGCAGGACCCGCGCGCCTGGTGGGAGGCGCTGGGTAGCGCGGTGCGCGGCGCCCTCGCCGAGGCCGGCGTGGCGAAAGAAGCGGTCGATGCGCTCGCCCTCGATACCACCTGCTGCACCGTGGTCGCCCTCGATGCGGCGGGCGAGCCGCTGCGCCCGGCCATCCTCTGGATGGACATGCGCGCCGCCCGCGAGGCCGAAGAGGTGCTCGCCACCCAGGATCCGGCGCTCATCCTGAACGGCGCCGGGGCGGGACCGGTCTCGGCGGAATGGATGATCCCCAAGGCGCTCTGGCTCGCCCGCCATGAGCCCGAGATCTTCGCCCGTGCGAGCACCATCGCCGAATACCAGGACTACCTCAATCTCCATCTCACCGGCCGGCGCGTGGCGAGCCTCAACAATGCCGCGGTGCGTTGGCACTACCGCTCCGGCATCGGCATTCCGCAAACCCTGCTCGCCGCGCTCGGTCTCGAGGCCTTGGCCGAGAAATGGCCCGCCGAGTTCCTTGCCCCCGGCACGGTGATCGGCCCGCTCACCCCTCACGCCGCCGCCCATCTCGGCCTGACGCCGCGCACGCTCGTGGTGCAGGGCGGGGCGGATGCCTTCATCGGCATGATCGGGCTCGGGGTGCGGCGGCCAGGGGAACTCGCGCTGATCACCGGCTCCTCCCATCTGCAGTTCGGCGTCTCGCCTGCGCCGATCCATGTTCGCGGCCTGTGGGGCACTTACGCCGATGCGGTCTATCCCGGCCGGCACATCCTCGAAGGCGGGCAGACCTCGACCGGCTCGATCATTGCCTGGCTCCGCCGCCTGGGCGGAGGGCTCGATCTCGAGAGGCTTAACCAGGAAGCCGCCCGCCTTCCCATTGGCGCCGAAGGCCTGCTTGCCCTCGACCACTTCCAGGGCAACCGCACCCCCTATACGGATGCGCGGGCGCGGGGCACGGTGATCGGGCTTTCGCTCCATCACGGCCCGGCCCATCTCTTCCGCGCCTTCATCGAGGCGATCTCGCTGGGGACGCGCCTCATCATTGACCGCATGCGCGAGGCGGGCCTCGTCATCGAGGAGATCGTGGCGGGGGGTGGGGCAACGCGCTCCCCGCTCTGGCTGCAGATCCACGCCGACGCGGCAGGCGTGCCGATCCGCGTCCCCGACATCGCGGAGGCCCCCGCCCTGGGCTCGGCCATCCTCGCCGCGGTGGGAGCGGGGCATTTTCCCTCGATCGATGCGGCGATCGACGCGATGGTCCGTCCCGGCCAGCGCATCGAGCCTATCGCCGAGCATCGCGCCGAATACGACGCGCTGCTCGAGCGTTATACCCGGCTTTACGAGACGCTGCGCCGCTTTCGCGAGGAGAGCGCTCAGGGCTCGAGATAGAGGGCGCGAAGCCGCGCGAGCGCCGCGCCATCGAGGCCGAGCATCGCCGCGGCATAGGCCTCGAGCCCACCCCAGCGTTCCTCGATCAGGGCGAAGGCCTCCTCCAGCAATTCCGCATGGACGGCGAACAGCACCGCCCCCGCCTCGCCCGGCACGGAGGCACGCATCGCCTCATCCGGCGCCCACAGCCGGTTGGAGGCGAGATAATCGGCGAGGATGTCCTCGAACCTCACCCCGAGCAGACCGAGCAGGAGGGCCGCGGCGAAACCGGTGCGATCCTTGCCCGCCGTGCAGTGAAAGAGAACCGAGGCGGCGTCGGGCGCGAGCAGCAGGTTCAGAAACCGGGCATAAGCCGGGGCGCAATCGGTGACATAGGCGCGGTAGGCGCGGCGGAGGAGTTCGAAGACGTCCTCGCCGGTCGCCTCGCGCGTTGCCATGATCTCGCGCACCGAGCCCCCCACTTTGGGCTCGATGGGAAGAGCGTGGATGTCGCGGGCGAGATCGGCCTCGTAAAGCGCGCGTTCGCGCTCGCGCCGGCCGCGGAAGTCGCAGATCGTGGCCAGGCCCAGGGCGCGGATCCGCTCGCGGTCGGCCTCGGTGAGCGAAGCGAGGCTCGCGCTCCGGTAAAGCCGCCCGAAACGCACCCGCCGCCCGCCCGCTCCCACATAGCCGCCGAGATCGCGAAGATTGGCCGCCCCCGCGAGAGGAATGACGCGGGGAAGGGAGGGGATCGCCTCAAACCCGTTCATCCGCGCCGCTCCTCGATCTCTTCCTCACGGGCAGGGCTCTCCTCAGCACCACCGATGATCGCCGCGATCAGCCCCTCCTCGAGCCCCGCCTCGCGCAGCACCTCGGCGGTGTGTTCGCCAAGCCGCGGCGCGTGCCGCCGCAGGGTGGGCCTCATACCCGAGATCTGCACCGGATCGGCCACCACGCGGTAGCGTCCCTCGCTTGGATGCTCGGCCTCCGAGAAAAACCCGATCGCCTGAAGATGCGGATCCTCGGGCAGGTCGTCGAGCGAGAGCACCGGCATGCAGGGGATGGAGACGCGGTCGCAAAAGGCGACCCATTCGGCGGTGGTGCGTTTGGGGGCTTCTTCCTCGATCATCGCGTAGAGGATGTCGATGTTTTTCACCCGTTCGGCAAGGCGCTCGAAGCGGGGATCGCCGATGAACTCGCGCCGTCCGGTGAATTCGTAGAAATCCCGCCAGTTGCGGTCGGTGTAAGGGAGGATGCAGGCATAGCCGTCGCGGGTGCGGTAGGGCCGCCGCCGCGGATTGAGGAGGCGGTTGAAGCCGGGCGGGCCGAGCGGCGGAACGAAGGCCGAGCCGGTATCGTGCTCGACAAGGGTGAAGGCGATCGCCGTCTCGAACATCGGCACTTCGATGAAGCGGCCGGCACCGTCGCGGGTGCGGGCGAAGAGCGCGGCAAGGATGGCATAGACGATCGCCTGCCCGGCGAGCTTGTCACAAAGCACGGTCGGCACATAGGCCGGGGTTCCGGCGAGCGGGACGAAGAGCGCGGCGATGCCGGAGCCCGCCTGGATCAGATCGTCATAAGCCGCCTTGTCGCGATAGGGGCCGCGTTCGGAAAAACCGCGCGCCGCGCAGTAGATGAGGCGCGGGTTGAGGGCGCGCACCCGCTCGTAGTCGAAACCGAGCCGCGCGATGGGACCGGGGCGGAGATTGTGGAGGAAAACATCCGCCGTGGTGATGAGGCGTTCGAGCGCGGCGCGGTCGGGAGCGCGCTTGAGGTCGAGCACCACGCTCCGCTTGTTGCGATGGAGGTTGAGGAAGACGCCGCTCATTCCCGCCGAGCGCTGCGGGTGATACTGGCGGAGGAGATCGCCTTCGGGGCTTTCGATCTTGATCACGTCGGCGCCGAGATCGGCGAGGATGTGCGAGGCATAGGGCCCCATGATCACCGTGGTGAGATCGAGCACCCGCACCCCTTCGAGCGGAAGGGACGGGCGTGGCGGGGAGGGGGGTTCAGCGCTCATCGCGCCTCCCCCGCCTCGTCCATAACCCCCTCGGGACGGTCGGCGAGGAGCCGCCACAGCGCCTCACCGCCCGCCGCGAGGGCCCGTCGCCCGATCATTTCGTGCCAATGATGCTCGCCGCCGAACTCATCGCGCCAGGACCACAGGCGGCGGGTGGTGAAATGGAGCGGGTGCTCGCGGGTGAAGCCCATCGCGCCCAGGACCTGATGGGCGACTTCCGCCACCTTGCCTGCCGCCTCGCTGGCGCGGGCCTTGGCGATCGCCGCATCGAGGACCCCCTCCTCTTCGTCGAAAAAGGGCGCGGCGCGGTCGCAGGCGGCGGTGGCGGCGGCGAGTTCGCCGGCGGCCTCGGCGATCATGTGCTGCACCGCCTGAAACTTGCCGATCGGCCGGCCGAACTGCACCCGGGTGTTGGCATGCTCGATGGCGTAGGCGAGCGCGCGCGCCATGCCGCCCACCAGCTGCTCGGCCCGCATATGCGCCCCGAGCGCCAGCCACCCATGGGGAAGCGAGAGCGACGCCGAGGCTGGACGCAGAGCCTCGGGCGTGGCGCCGTCGAGGACGAGATCGGGGGCCGGATCGCCGCCCAGCGTGCGCCGCGCCCCGGCCTCCTTCTGCGGCGGGAGCAGGGCGAGAACCGGCTTGCCCCGCGCGTCCGTCACAGAGGCCACGATGTAGGCCTGCCCCGCCCAGGGCACGGCGTGCGCCCTGCCTGAGAGGCGCCCCGCCGCATCGAGGCGGAGCGTCTCCCCGGGAAGTGCGGGGGCAAGGGTCAAGGGACCTGCGGGCACCTCCCCGCCCGCCCGCGCCCAGAGCGCTGCGGCGATCACCGTCTCGGCGAAGGGGAGAGGCAGCGCGTAATGACCGGCAAGACGCAAGAGCGGCCAGACCTCGGCGGGCCTCAGCCCTGCCCCTCCCTTCGCCTCGGGAACGAGGGCCAGCGTGAAGCCCTGCTCTTCGAGCCGCCGCCACGCCGCCTCCGGCCATTCGCCGCGCTCGGCGGCAAGCCGCGCTTCGGCGGAGGCGAAGAGATCGCCGAACAAGCGTCCGGCTTCGTCGAGAAGAACGGAGCCCGTCTCTGCCATCGCTGCCATCCTTTCCTCCCCTCAGCGCAAGCCGAGACCGCGGGCGATGATGCCGCGCAGGATCTCCCGCGTGCCGCCGCGCAGCGTGTAGGAGGGCGCGTGCAGCATCACCCGCCCGAGCGCGCGCTCGAAATAATCGGCCCCGCCTGACCGCACTGGCCCGCTGAAAAAGCGCCGCGCCACTTCCGGGATCTCGCGCTCGAAGCGGGTGCCGACATCCTTGACCAGCGCCGCCTCGACGGCCGGGTTCTCGCCCGCTGCCAACAGCCCTGCCACCGCCTGCGACATCGAAAGGAGCGCGCCGAGATGGGCGACGAGCCGGCCCACGGCCCGCGCCTCCTCCGCCCCCACCTCCTCCGCTCCCGGCTCCACGCCGAGATGATCGATCAGGGCGGTGAGCAGGCGGTAGTCGGAAAGGAAACGGTCGGGCCCCGAGCGCTCGAAAGCAAGCTCGCCGGTGACCATGCGCCAGCCCTCGCCCACCTCGCCGATCCGCCACTCATCGCCGACCCGCACCCGGTCGAAGAACACCTCGTTGAACTCATGGCCGCCGGCGAGATTGTGGATGGGGCGGATGATCACGCCCGGCGCCTTGAGATCGACGATGAACTGGGTGAGGCCCTGGTGCCGGTCGGGGCCCGGGTCGCCGGTGCGGGTGAGCGCGATCAGATAGTGGACCTGATGGGCGCGCGAGGTCCAGATCTTGGAGCCCTCGATCACCCAGGCGTCTCCCTCGCGGCGGGCGCGGGTGCGGACGGAGGCGAGATCGGAGCCCGAATTCGGCTCGCTCATACCGATTGCGAAATAACATTCGCCCGCGGCGATGCGTGGCAGCAGCGTGCGGCGGGCGAGTTCGCTCCCGTGGCGGAGGATCTGCGGGCCCGACTGGCGGTCGGCGATCCAGTGCGCCCCGCACGGCGCCCCGGCCGCCAGCATCTCGCAGGCGACGACGAAACGGGAGAGGGCCGAATATTCGCCCCCGCCATAGGCCTTGGGCCAAGTCATGCCGATGAACCCGGCCCGTCCGGCACGGCGGCTGAACTCCGGATCGAAGCGGCCCCACGAATCGACATCCGGCGTGAAACGGCCCGCCTCGAGTTCGTCGCGCAGGAAGGCTCGCACCTTCTCGCGCACCGCGCGCGCTTCGGCGGGAAGCCGGACGGGAGGAAAGCGAAGCTCGGCCATTGGGACGTTTCCCCTTTTTCTCTCCCCGCAGCATCCCGCCCTCACGCTTGCCCGGCAAGAGGGGACGCGGGGGCAGAGGTCAGTGGGGGGCGAGGATGGGAAAAGCGGCGATGGCGAGGGTGGCGGCGAGCAGGATGGCGAGATAGGGCCAAATGGGGGCAAAGGCGCGGTCGGGCGTGACCTTGCCGATGGCGCAGGCCGTGTAGAACCCGACCCCGAAGGGAGGGGCGAACAGCCCCAATCCCATGGCGAGCACGGTGACGATGGCATAATGCACCTCGTCGATGCCGAGGCTGCGGGCCACCGGGAAGAAGAGAGGACCGAAGAGCACGATCGAGGGGATGCCTTCGAGCAGCGAGCCCAGCACGGCGAAAGCGGCAATCGAGGCCAGCCAGAACCCGGCCCGCCCGCCCGGCATCGCCTTGACCGCCGCGAGCAGGGCGTGGGCGAAGCCGGACTGGGTGAGCGCCCAGCCCATCGCGGTCGCGGTGCCGATGATGAGGAGGATGGCGCCGGAAAGGGCTGCGGTCTCGATCAGGATCGCCACCCCCCGCCGCCAGTCGAAGCGCCGGTAGAGGAGAAGCCCGGCAAGCAGCGTATAGACGATCCCCACCGTGGAGACTTCGGTCGCGGTGGCAATCCCATCGACCACGGCGAACCGGATGAGGAAGGGAAGCACGAGCGCGGGGAGGGCGCGGAGGAGTTGGCGCAGCACCGCCCGCGCCGGGGGGCGTTCGGTCTCGCCGAGCGGCATCCGCCGCGCCTGCCAGAAGACGAGCCCGGCGAGCGCCAGCGCCCCGAGCGTGGCCGGAAGCAGCCCCGCCGCGAAGAGGGCGGCGATCGAGACGCCGGTGACCGAGCCGATGGTGATGAGAACGAGGCTCGGCGGGATGGTCTCCGCCATCGCCGCCGAGGCGGCGAGAAGGGCGACGAGGCGGCCCGGCGCGGCGCCCCGGGCCTGCATTTCGGGAAAGAGGGCAGGGGCGACGGCCGCCATGTCGGCGGCCTTGGATCCCGAGATCCCCGAGACCAGGTAGATCGCCGCGATCAGCACATAGGCAAGCCCGCCCCGCACATGGCCCAGAAGTGCGGCAAGGAAATCGACCAGCGCCGCGGCAAGCCCGGTCATTTCGATGAGAAGGCCGAGACAGACGAAAAGCGGCACGGCGAGCAGGATCATCCCCGACATCCCGCCATCCATCCGCCCCACCACCACGGCGAGCGGGACATGGGTGGCAAGTCCCAGATAGCCGATGGTGGAAAGCCCGAAGGCGAAGGCGATCGGCACACCGATCACCACCAGCACGGCAAGCAGGATGACGAAGAACAGCACGAGATTGAAACTGCCGAGCGCGGCAAACCACGGTGCCGCCGCCCTGAGGCCGAAGGCGAGCGCCGCCCACAGCCCGAGCGCCACGACCATCCGCCCGCCCGCATCCCGCGCCAGCGCGCGCAAGGCCACGATCAGCATCAGCCCCGCCCCCACGGGAAGGGCTGCGACCCTGAGCGCATCGGGAAACTCGAGAGCGGGGCTGGTGACCCACCACTGCCCCTCGGTATAGGACCAGGCGGGGGGCAGGAGGAGGAGGAGAAAGACCACCACCCCGCCATAGCCGAAGGCCGCGGCGGCGGCCCGCGCGCGCGGTTTCATCCAGCCGAGCACCGCGGCAAGCCGCATGTGTTCGCCGCGGGCGAGCGCGATCACCGCGCCGAGCAGGGAGAGCCAGAGAAAGAGGGCGCCCGCGAGATCGTCGGACCAGACCAGTGGCGAGTCGAAACCGTAGCGGGCGATCACCCCGGCAAAGAGGATGACCACCTCCGCCACCACCAGAAGCGCGGCGAGCCCTTCACACAGCCGGAGTACGGCGTCGCAGAGCCGCCCGAGCGCCCTCATCCACCCCCCAGCACCCTCCGCAGCACCTCATTGACCAGGGCGGGATTGCCCTTGCCCGCCATGCGCTTCATCACCTGGCCCACGAAGTAGCCGAAGAGTTTCTCCTTGCCGCTTTTGTACTCGGCAACCTTGTCGGCGTTGGCGGCGAGCACCTCGGCGACCGCCTGCTCGATGGCGGCGGTGTCGGTGACCTGGCGCAGGCCCCGTTTCTCGACGATGGCGCGGGCGCCCTCGCCGGTCTCCACCATGATCTCGAACACCTCCTTGGCGATGCGGCCGCTAATGGTGCCGTCGGTGAGGAGATCGAGGAGTTCGCCGAGGCCCTCGGCCGCGACGGGGGGGTCCTCGATGCTGCGCCCGGTGCGGTTGAGGGCGGCGAAGAGGTCGCCGATCATCCAGTTGGCAGCGAGTTTGGGATCACGCCCGCGCGCCAGTTTCTCGTAGTAATCGGCGGTCGCCGCCTCGGCGACGAGCAGGCCCGCGTCATAGGCGGGAAGCCCATACTGCTCCATGAAGCGCCGCTTCTTGGCGTCAGGGAGCTCGGGCAGCGTCCGGCGGAGCTCCTCGACCCAGGCCGCATCGATGACGAGGGGGACGAGATCGGGGTCGGGGAAGTAGCGGTAGTCGTGGGCGTCCTCCTTGCTCCGCATGCTGCGGGTGATGCCGCGGCCGGGCTCGAAGAGGCGCGTCTCCTGCTCGACCACGCCGCCCTCTTCCCAGATCGCGATCTGCCGCCGCGCCTCGGCCTCGATCGCCTGCATGACGAACCGCACCGAATTGACGTTCTTCACCTCGCAGCGGGTGCGGAATCCCTCGCCCGGACGGCGCACCGAGACGTTGACGTCGGCCCTGAGCGAGCCCTCCTCCATGTTGCCGTCGCAGGTGCCGAGATAGCGGAGGATGGTGCGGAGCTTGCGGAGATAGGCCCCCGCCTCCTCGGGGCTACGCATGTCGGGTTCGCTCACGATCTCCATCAGCGCCACTCCGGCGCGGTTGAGATCGATCAGCGTCTTGGTCGGGTGCTGATCATGGAGCGACTTCCCCGCATCCTGTTCGAGATGGAGCCGGGTGATGCCGATCCGCCGCGTCGAGCCATCCGAGAGTTCGATCTCGATCTCGCCCTTGCCCACGATCGGGTGCTGATACTGGCTGATCTGATAGCCCGCCGGGAGGTCGGCGTAGAAATAGTTCTTGCGGTCGAAACGTGACCAGAGATTGATCTCGGCGTTGAGGCCGAGCCCGGTGCGGATGGCCTGGGCCACGCATTCGCGATTGATCACCGGCAGCATGCCGGGAAAGGCGGCGTCGATCAGGCTCACCTGATGGTTGGGCTCACCGCCGAAGGCGGTCGCCGCGCCCGAAAAAAGTTTGGCCTGCGAAATGACCTGGGCGTGCACCTCAAGCCCGATCACCACTTCCCACGGGCCGGTCTTGCCTTCGATGACATATCCCATGGTTCACTCCTGAGCGGCAAGCGCGGGACGGGCCGCGAAACCAGCGCTCTCCTCGAGGGCGCGCCCCACCGCGATGATCCCCTCCTCGTCGAAGGGGCGGCCGATCACCTGAAGCCCGAGCGGCAGGCCTTGCGCATCGGTGCCGCAGGGGACGGAAAGGGCAGGAAGCCCGGCAAGGCTCGCCGGCACGGTGAAGACGTCGTTGAGATACATCGTCACCGGATCGTCCATTTTCTCACCGAGGGGGAAGGCCGCGGACGGCGCGGTCGGAGTGAGCAGCGCATCGACCTCGCGGAAGGCCTCGGTGAAATCGCGAAGGATGAGGGAGCGCACTTTCTGGGCGCGGAGATAATAGGCGTCGTAATAGCCCGCCGAAAGCACGTAGGTGCCGATCAGGATGCGGCGTTTCACCTCCGCCCCGAAGCCCGCGGCGCGGGTCTTCTCATACATCTCGGTGAGATCCTCGGCCGGCACGCGAAGCCCGTACCGCACCCCGTCATAGCGGGCGAGATTGGAGGAACACTCGGCGGGGGCCACGATGTAATAGGTGGGGAGCGCGTGAGGCGTGTGGGGGAGCGAAACCTCGCGGATCTCGGCCCCCGCCGTCTCGAGCCAGGCCGCGCCTTTTTCCCAAAGGGCGAGGATCTCGGGAGGCATTCCCTCGACCCGGTATTCCTTGGGGATGCCGATCCTGAGGCCGCGCACGCTGCGTTTGAGCGCCTCGGCAAAGGGCGGCACGGGCTCTTCGGCCGAGGTGCTGTCCTTGGGATCGAAGCCCGCCATCACTTCGAGCAGGATGGCGCAATCCTCGACGGTGCGCGCCATCGGCCCCGCCTGGTCGAGCGAGGAGGCAAAGGCGACGATGCCGTAACGCGAGCAGCGGCCATAGGTCGGCTTGATCCCGGCGATGCCGCAGAACGCCGCGGGCTGGCGGATCGAGCCCCCCGTATCGGTGCCGGTCGCGCCAAGCGCGAGCCGTGCCGCCACGGCCGCCGCCGAGCCGCCCGAGGAGCCGCCCGGGGTGAGCGGGCGGGGATCATCCGGGCGCTGCCAGGGGCTCACCGCCGGGCCGAAGGCGGAGGTGATGTTGGAAGAGCCCATGGCGAATTCGTCGAGATTGGTCTTGCCGAGAAAGACCGCCCCCGCCGCCTTGAGCTTCGCCGTCACCGTGCTCTCGTAAGGCGGGATGAAATTCTCGAGCATGCGGCTCGCCGCGGTGGTGCGCACCCCTTCGGTGCAGAAAAGGTCCTTGATGGCGAGCGGCAGCCCGTCGAGCGGCAGCGCCTCGCCGCGGGCGAGCCGCTCATCGGCGGCCTTGGCCTGGGCGAGGGCGAGTTCGGGGGTGAGGGTGATGAAGGCGTTGAGCTTGGGCTGCAACGCTTCGATGGCGCGGAGATGGGCCTCGGTGAGTTCGCGCGCCGAGACCTCGCGGGCACGGAGCTTCTTTCGCGCTTCGGCGAGGGTGAGATCGGTGAGGCTCATCTCATTCCACCACTTTGGGGACGACGAAATAATCGCCGAGGCGCTCGGGGGCGTTGGCGAGGACCTTCTCCGGGATGCCGCCATCGTCGATGACGTCCTCGCGCATGCGGAGCGCCATGCTTACCGGCCCGGTGAGCGGCGGGATCTCCGCGACGTCGAGCGCGGCGAGCTGCTCGACCCAGCCGAGAATGGTGTTGAGCTCGGCGGCGAGCTTCGGCAGTTCATCATCCTCGACCCGGATGCGGGCGAGATGGGCGATCCGGCGGACGGTCTCGAAATCGAGGGACATTTCGGTCTCTGTGAGGATCGGTCTCTAGGAGAGTTCGGTTTCCGTGGGAACAGGTCTCTGCGGAGGCTCTTTGGAGAGGGCACGAAACGGTAAAAGAAGGCACGCCCCGCGCGCCGCTCTTGGCCGCAGGCCGCTTTCCGACCATAACCGCCGCCATGACGACACGCAACCCGGAGCCTTCCGCCGCCGTCCCCTACGACGCCCGCGCCGCGCTCTCTGCCTTCGCCGCGCGGCTTCCCGAGCGCGGACGGCTCCTCGGCCTCGATCCCGGCAGCAAACGGCTGGGGCTTGCCCTTTCCGACCGCGCCCGGCGGCTTGCCACGGCGCACGCGGTGTGGCCGCGCGAGAAGCTCGCCCTCCTCCTTCCCCGCTTCGCCCGGCTGGTGGCGGAAGAGAACGTCGCGGGGCTGGTCGTCGGTCTTCCCCTCTCGCTCTCGGGCGATGTCGGCCCCGCCGCGCAGGCGGCGCACGACTGGGGAGAGGCGCTCGCCGCGGGGCTCGCCGCGGCAAGAGGCGCGCCCCTTCCGCTCCTTTTCTGGGATGAGCGGCTCTCCACCGCGGCAGTGAGCCGGATGATGATCGCGGAATTCGATCTCAGCCGCCGCAAGCGCGCCGCCCAGGTCGATGCGGCGGCGGCGGCCTATCTCCTGCAGGGCGCGCTCGATGCGCTTGCCCACCTCGCCCGGCCCGCTCCTGATCTCCTCCCTAGGGAGAAGGCGCCTCAGGACTTGCCGAGATAAGAGGCGAGCAGGCGGGTATAGAGGCCAAGACGCGCCTCGAGTTCGGGCGGCACCTGGCAGGCGTAGCGGATGGTCTCGCCGATGTCGTGGTAGGAGCGCACGAGCAGATCGTGCCGCTCGCTGATCCCGGCCCGGTCATCGGCAGCGAGCGTGGGCGGGGGATGGGCGAGCGTCTCCTCGTCGTCCTCGATTCGCTTGGCGAGCAGGCGCTGACGGTGGCCGAGATCCTCGAGCTTGGTGATGACGTCTCCCCGCTCTTCGTTGGTCGCGGCGACGAGACCCGCGGCGAGAAGGGGAATTTTCTGCGCCCGTTCCGAGGGCGGCAGTTTTTCGACGTAGGATTTGAGCTCCGCGAGCCCCTCCTCGGCGGGAGTGTCGCGCGGGGTGATGGTCTCGATCAGCTTTTCCATCGCCTCGTCCTGGCGCCAGTCGGCGCC
>KN173929.1:57860-62678 GCA_000759655.1 Acidicaldus organivorans
GAGGCTCGGGACCAGGCGTTGCGCGCAGGGCCAATCAGGATCGGCGGGAGGCGGGGCGGCCTTCGCCGCCATCATCGGGAGCAGGGCGGAGAGAAGCGGGAGCGTGCACGCCGCCCGGATAAACCGCCTCCATCTCATGTGGAACCGCGTCATGTCACTCGCCTCCCGCGCGCCGGGCCATCAGCCCCCGGCCCGGATCATAGCCCCAAACCGCCAGAATGACGAAGAGCACCAGATAGCCCGCCACCACCAGCGCCGAGAGAGGGGCGAATTTTTCGTAGAGAGCGAAACGGATGAGTTCGGTGGCGTGGGTGAAGGGATTGATCTCGGAAAGCCAATAGACGGGAAGGCTCGCCTCCCGGACCCGCCAGAGCGGATAGAGGGCGGAGGAGGTGAAGAACATCGGGAAGATCACGAAATTCATCACGCCCGCGAAATTTTCGAGCTGGCGGATGAAGGAGGAAAGCACCAGCCCCAAGGCCCCCAGCATGAGGCCGGAGAGGAGGAGGGCGGGGAGGGCGGCGAGATAGCCGGCCCAGGGCGGGGTGATGTCCCAGAACCAGGCGATGGCGAGGAAAATATAGGCCTGCACCATCGAGACGAAGACCCCGGCAAGCAGCTTGGCCACCAGCAGGAACCAGCGCGGGAAGGGGGAGATGAGCAGGGTCTTCATGCTCCCCATCTCGCGGTCATAGACCATGGAAAGCGAGCTCTGCATGCCGTTGAAGAGAAGGATCATCGCGACCAGCCCCGGCGCGATATAGACCTCATAGGGAATGTAGGTCTCGTAGGGCGGGATGATCGAGACCCCGAGCACGAAGTGGAACCCGGCGGCGAAGATGGCGAGCCACACCAGAGGTCGCACCAGGGCGGAGACGAAGCGCCCCCGCTGGTTGAGCCAGCGCAGCGCCTCGCGCTCGACCACGCCGGAGAGGCAGATCGCGTAGGCCGCTCCCCGCATCACCCCTCCTCCCGATTTTCGGCATTTTCCATGCCGGTGAGGAGGGCGAAGGCGCGCCTGAGGTCGGGCGCTCCGGTCCGCTCCAAAAGGGCGGAGGGTCTGCCGCTCGCCACCACCCGCCCCTGATGGAGAACGATGATGTCGGCATCCTCACCCACTTCGTCGATGAGGTGAGTGGCCCACAACACGCCGATCCCCTGGGCGCGGCAGAGGCTCCGCACATGCTCGAGCAGGAAATGGCGGGAGGCGAGATCGAGCCCCACCGTGGGCTCGTCAAGCAAAAGCAGGGAGGGGTGATGAAGCAGCGCCCGGGCGAGCTCGACCCGCCGCCGCTGCCCGCCCGAAAGCTGGCGCACCTTGTCGCGCCGGCGCCCTTCGAGCCCGATCCGGGTGAGTTCCTCGAGGAGACGGGCGCGGGCGAGGCGGCGCGGCATGCCGTGCAGGGCGGCATGATAGCGGAGGTTCTGCTCCACGGTGAGGTCGAGATCGAGGGTCGGCTGCTGGAAGACCACCCCCATGCGGGCGAGCGCCGGAGCAGGCTCGTGCTTGATGTCGTGGCCGAACACGGCGATGCGCCCCTCCCGCGCGTGATAGAGGCGGGTGATCAGGGCGAAGAGGGTGGTCTTGCCCGCGCCATTGAGGCCGAGCAGCACGGTGAAGGAGCCCGGACGGACGGTGAGGCTCACCCCGTCCAGCACCCGCCGCTTGCCGAAGGCGTGCGAAAGGCCGCTCACCACCAGCGGCAGCGCGGCGGGATCGAGCGCTGCTTCCGGACGCGGTCGGCAAGCGCGCGTTCAGGGGCCATAGACCACGCCCCAGGGTGACTGGCCGACCGGCACCGACTTCACCACCCGGAGATGGGGGACGTCGATCACCGACATGTCGTTGCTGATCCCGTTCGCGGTATAGAGCGTATTGCCGTCGAAAGAGAAATCCATGTGCCAGACCCGCTGGCCGACGAGGAGGTATTTCTGCACCTCGAAGGTCGCGGTGTCGATCACCGCCACCCGATTGGCAGGCCCGAGGGCGACGAAGGCGAGCTTGCCATCATGGCTGATGTTGATCCCGACCGCCTGGATGGTCTCGGCGGGCACGCCTGGGATGGAAAAGGTGATGGTGTGGATGACGCGATGGGTCGGAACGTCGATCACCGAGACATTGCCGCCCACCTCGGCCGAGACCCAGACCTGCTTGCCGTCCGCGGTGAAGGCGGCGAAACGGGGCCGCGCGCCGACGAGGACGCTTGCCACCATCTTGTGGGTGTCGGCATCGATGAAATGGGCCATCGAGGTGGTCTCGGACGTGTTGACGATGATCCTGCCGTCGGGACTCACCGCCATCCCCTCGGGCTCGACCCCGGTCGGGATCTCGTCAATGATTCGCCCGCTCGCGATATCGACGATCGAGACCTCGTTGTCGTCCTCGTTGGAGACGTAGAGGTATTTGCCGTCCGGGCTCATCGCGAAGGTTTCCGGATCGGGCCCGCTTTGCAGGGTACGCTTCAAGCTGAGCGTGGCGAGATCGATCTCCTCGATGTGATCGGCATCCGAGGTGCAGACATAGAGGCTCTTCTGGTCCTTGGAGAGGATGAGGCCCCTCGGCCGCGCCCCGACCGGCACCGTCTTCACGATCTCGAGCGTCGCCGCATCGACCACGGTGATGGTGTTGTCCTTTTCGTTCGAGACGTAGAGGTGATCGGCGCGGGCCAGAGCGGGAGCGAGGGCGCCGAGAAAGAGGAGAAGAGCGAGCCGAAGAGATCGTCTCGGTGCAGGGCGGCTTGGTGTGAGGAGTCTCGGGGCGAGGAATCTGGGGGCGAGGGGTCTCAATGCAGGTGACATGGGCTCTCCGGACGGTCGAGGCCGAGGGTGTCGGTTTCGAAGAATTCGTGCAGGAAACCGGGTTGGGGCGAGATCGAGACCAGCGAGTGGTCATCGACCAGAAGCACGGGCTGGCGGAGCTGGCCATCCCAGGGACGGAAGGAAAGCGGCTGGCCCTTGAAGGCGGCGAGCTCGAATTTCGGGCTCCACATGAACGCCCACAACGTGGCGGGATCATTGCTCTGGGTGCGGATCGCCGCCTCGCCGAAGGCGCGCACCGCCATCCACGCGCCGTAGTCGCGTTCGGTCATCGGACGGTGCGCGGTGCGGATGAACCGGTTCTGGAGCTGGATGGAGGCGAATTCGTCATAGACCGGCGACCAGGCGGCGGGCATCAGCCCTTGGGTTCCGGCGACGGGGCGGGGCAGGGTGGTGCGATAGCTCAGCTGGTCGCCGAAATTGTCCTCCTCGTCGGCCACCACCAGGACGTCGTAGGAGATCCCTTGGGTGACGTTGGCGACTTCGGTATTGACCTCGAAATGGCCGGTATCGGCCCGCTGTTCGGCGGGGTTGAAGGTCCAGGGCTTGTCGGCGACGATGCGGATCTGGAATTTCTTCGCCGAACGGCGCACCGCCTCGGCATAGCGTTGATCGGCCTCGGTCCTGCCATAGAGCAGCATGATCCGCCGCCAGTCCTTGACCACCAGATACTGCATCAGGGCATCGGCCAGCATCAGGCGGCTCGGCATGACGTGCAGCACATTGGCCCGGCAGCCGCTCTCGCGCAGCTCATCGTCGCGATCGAGCGCATCGATCAGGTTGGCCTCCTTCGCCTCCGGCAGATCGGCGATCTTGAGCAGGAGGGGAGCAGGCACGGCGAGGACGAAGTTGCGCTCGCCTTTGGCGAGCCGCTCGCGGAAGGCCGCCATCACGCCCGCCTCATCGGGCGCCTCGATCGCGTCCATGGCGAAGGTGAGGCCAAGAAACCGCCCCGTGGTGTTGTCATCGGCGAGCGCCACCCGAGCCCCCGCCACGCCCTCATCGGTGGGCGGGCGGATGAGGAGGCTCTGCGGCAGAGCCTGCGGCGGCTTGAGGGCGAGATAGACGAGGCGCACCTCCTTGGCGCTCGCCTCCGCCGGGGCCGCCGTCTCCGCTTGGACGGCGGCATTGGGTGCAGAGACCGCCGGGGCCGCGGGGGGAGGGGGCTGATCGGCGGGCTGATCGGCGGCCTGGGCCACGCCCAGGCCGAGCCATACGCCGAGCCCAAGCCCGAGCCCCGCCCGCATGACCCAATCCGCCCAACCTTTTGGCGCCATTCCTTTCCTCCCCACCATTCTCTGCCGCGCTCCCCGCGTCCCCCCTAGGAAGAAGGCGCGGGCCGCAAAAACCAGCTTGGCACGGCTCGGGTGAATTTCGTATCAGAGAGAATGCCTCGCGACAAATCCCCATCCCGTGCGTTCCCGCGCCGCTTCGTCCTTGCCGCGCTCGGCTTCTGCGGGGGCCTCGTTCTTTCGCCGCTCGGACTGCGCGCCGCCACGGGCGCGGTGCGACGGCTCGCCGTCTTCGACTTCACCTTCATCGACACCTCGCTCGAGCCCCCCACCGAGGCGGAAAGGGCGCGGCTTGCGGCGCTCGGCAATCAGCTCCGTGCCCGGCTCGCCGGGGAGGGGCGCTATCAGGTCATCACCGTTCCCGCCGCGCTTACCGCCGATCTCGGCGATATCAACCGCTGCAATGGCTGTGAGCTCACCATCGGCAAGAAACTGGGGGCCGATCTCGTCGCCTATGGCTGGGTGCAGAAAGTGAGCAATCTCATCCTCAATATCAACGTCGTCATCGAAGATGTTGAAACAGGACGTCAAATGGTGACGGCGAGCGCCGATATCCGCGGCAATACCGATGAGAGCTGGCGGCGCGGCCTTGATTTCCTCTACGAGGACCGCATCGCCCCCGACCTCGCCGCCAATCCCTGATCGCGGCGAGGAACGGGGCCCGCCCCCGCACACCGCTCTTCGCTCGCCGTCCCCTACACGCGCCGCG
>KN173929.1:62774-63763 GCA_000759655.1 Acidicaldus organivorans
GCGATTGAACGGGCCCAGTGATTGATCGGGCATGGCGATTGACCGGGCAGGGTGATTGACCGCGCGGCGCGTTTGACCGAGCGTGGCGATTGACAGCACGCGGGGCGGGCTCCGATTATCCGCCCTGGGCGGGTTCTGGACGGCACTTCCGGCGGCTTTCGCGTCTCGGCCGGCGACGTCGCCCCGAAGAACCCGCCAGACGCGTGACGGCAAGATACGAGTGACGGGAGGAAAATCTTTTCATGCAGCCCCTCGCGCGGCGGTCTCTTCTCGCATCCGCGGCTGGCCTCGCGCTCACCGCACCCGGCACTCGTGCGCGCGCCGCCGCGCCGATCCGCATCGGCACGCTCCGCTTCGGTTCATTTTCCTGGGAGCTCGCCGTCATCCGCCGCCACCACCTCGATCAGGAGACGGGGATCGGGCTCGATCTTCACGAATTCGCCAGTTCCCCCGCCTCGCAGGTGGCGCTACAGGCGGGAAGCGTCGATCTCATCGTCCAGGACTGGCTGTGGGTAGCGCGGGAACGCGCCTCCGGCGCCGACTGGAGTTTCGCCCCCTTCTCCTCGGCCCTCGGTGCGATCGTGGTCCCGTCCGGCGCACCCTTCCAAACCCTCCCCGATCTCACCGGAAAGCGGCTCGGCGTGGCGGGCAGCGCCATCGACAAGAGCTGGCTGATCATGCGCGCCTACGCCAAGCGCCGCTTCGGCCTCAATCTCGCCCAGGCCACGCTTCCCCATTTCGCGCCCCCCGCCCTGCTCGCCGAGGAGCTCCGCGCCGGCCGGCTCGATGCGGCGCTCACCTTCTGGCCCTTCGTCGCCCGCGCCGAAAGCGAAGGGATGCGCCGGCTGATCGACGTCGCCGAGGCGGTGCGCGGGCTCGGCCTCTCCCCCGACCTCGCCTTCGTGGGTTACGTCTTTTCCGAGCGCTGGGCCAAGGCGAACCCGGCCCTGATCGCGGGCTTCCTCGAAGCGGCGCGGCGGGCGCAGGTG
>KN173929.1:63826-64161 GCA_000759655.1 Acidicaldus organivorans
CCCCACTCCCGCCGCGGTGCTCGCGGCGCTGATCGAGGGCGTGGCAGCCGGAAGTCTCCTGCGCGATCTCGGCATGACGCTCTTTCGCGTCGCCCTCGCCTTTTTCTTCGCCCTCGTGCTCGGGGCGGCGCTTGGCTACGCGATGGGGCGGAGCCGGACTTTGGATGCGTTCTTCGACAGCTGGCTCACCCTTCTGCTCAATCTCCCCGCCCTCGTCCTCATCGTGCTGATGTATGTCTGGTTCGGGCTCAACGAGCCCACCGCCATCGCCGCCGTCGCCCTCAACAAACTCCCCTCCACCGCCATCACCCTGCGCGAGGGCGCGCGCGCCCTCG
>KN173929.1:64206-64801 GCA_000759655.1 Acidicaldus organivorans
TCGTCCTCGTCGTCGAACTGCTGGGCCGCTCCAATGGGGTGGGCTTCGCCATCGAGCAGTATTTCCAGCTCTTCGACGTCACCCGCATCCTCGCCTACACGCTCGCCTTCATCCTCGTCGTCCAGGGGATCGAGTGGCTCGTCTGGCAGCCTTGGGAGCGGCGCATCAACCGCTGGCGGCAATGATCCTCGAGGTCACAATCCGCCGCAAAACCTTCCCCGGCCGCCCCGTCCCGGTGCTCGCCTCGGTGGCATTTGGCCTCGCCGAGCGGGAGATCCTGGTCATCGTCGGCCCCTCCGGCACCGGCAAGACGACGGTGCTCCGCCTGATTGCCGGGCTCGATTCCGATTTCGAGGGGGAGATCCGCTGGGGCCCCGGCGTGGCGAAGCCGCCTCATCTTGGCTTCGTCTTCCAGGAGCCCCGCCTCCTGCCCCGGGCTGAGGACGAGGGCGATGTTTTCCCACACCGTCCGCCAGGGCAGCAGGCCTGGCGAAGCCGCCTCATCTTGGCTTCGTCTTCCAGGAGCCCCGCCTGCTGCCCTGGCGGACGGTGTGGGAAAACATCGCCCTCGTCCTCAGCCCGGGGCAGGAGGCGG
>KN173929.1:64906-65307 GCA_000759655.1 Acidicaldus organivorans
CGGCGCGGGCGCTCCTTGCCCGCCTCGGCGTCGCCGACGCCGCGCCGCTCTATCCCCGTCAGATCTCGCTCGGCGCTCTCGCGGTCGAGCGAGGCGAAGGGCTCATCGGGCAGCACCACGTCGGGGGCGATGGCGAAGGCGCGGGCGATCGCGACGCGCCGCGCCGCTCTATCCCCGTCAGATCTCGCTCGGCATGGCGCGTCGCGTCGCGATCGCCCGCGCCTTCGCCATCGCCCCCGACGTGGTGCTGCTCGATGAGCCCTCCGCCTCGCTCGACCGCGAGAGCGCCGAGCGGGGGCGGGAGATCCTACTCGCCGCGTGGCGGGCGCGGCCCACCTCGATCATCCTCGTCACCCACGATCTTGGCGATGCCGCGGCGCTTGCCGACCGCGTCCTCTTCC
>KN173929.1:65396-65467 GCA_000759655.1 Acidicaldus organivorans
CGCTCGAGCGGGTGGTGGAGATCCCCGAAAACGTCCGGCGGCGCGAGGAAGGGGCGTGCGAAGAACTCGCC
>KN173929.1:65569-67369 GCA_000759655.1 Acidicaldus organivorans
GCTGCCCTCCGCCGCACCGCCGGGGAAGGACTCCAGAACTCGTGAGGCGATACGCTTACTTCAGCGTCTCGAGATAGGCGATGATGTTCTGCCGGTCGGTGGGGTTGGGCAGGCCGGGGAAAATCATCTTGGTGCCGGGAACCAGCGCTTTCGGGTTGGTGAGCCACTTGTCGAGGGTGGCCTCATTCCAGGTGAGCTTGGAATTCTTCATCCCATCCGAGAAGGTATAATTGGGCACCTCGGCCGCGGGCTGGCCCACCACGTTCCACAGGCTCGGGCCGAGCTTGTTCACCCCCTTCTCCGGCGAGTGGCAGAGCGCGCATTTCTGCTGGAAAAGCGTCTTGCCGGCCGCTGCGTCCCCGGCAGCATGCGCGAGCGGCGCAAGCCCCACCCCGAGGGCGAGCGCGGTCAAAGTCCCGATCAAACGACGCATGAGACAATCTCCTTCTGTTTCTCTACTGGACGAAACGGTGGCCCAAACCCCTCCCCATCCGGCGAGCGGACTATAGTTTCCTCGCTCAGCCTTGTCGAGCCGCCCGCGCCTCAAGCTTGAGCGAGGCGGCGACCGTCTCGGCGAGCCGGGCGAAGGCCTTGGCCGCCTCGCTCTCGGGCTGGGCGGCGACGATCGGCGTTCCGGCATCGGCCAGCGCGCGGAGCTGGGGCAGAAGCGGGATCTCGCCGAGGAAGCGCACCTTGAGCCGCTCGGCCTCGGCGCGCGCCCCGCCATGGCCGAAAATGTCGGTCCGCTCGCCGCAATGCGGGCAGACGAAGTAGCTCATGTTCTCGACGAGGCCGAGCACCTCCACCCCCACCTTGCGGAACATGGCGACGCCGCGCCGCGCATCCGCCAGCGCCACATCCTGGGGCGTGGAGACGACGACCGCCCCGGCGAGGGCAACGCGCTGGGCAAGCGTGAGCTGGGCGTCGCCGGTGCCGGGCGGGAGATCGACTACGATGACGTCGCGCGATCCCCACGCCACCTGCTCCATGAGCTGCTGCAAGGCGCCCATCACCATCGGGCCGCGCCAGATCATCGCCGTGTCCGGATCGACGATGAAGCCGATCGACATCGCCGCCACCCCCCATGCCTCGATCGGCACCAGCCGGTCGTCATGGACGTGGGGACGGCGGCGCACGCCGAGCATCTGGGGAAGGCTCGGGCCGTAGATGTCGGCATCGAGCAGCCCGACCGAAAGCCCGCGCTGGGCGAGCGCCACGGCGAGATTGACCGCGACCGTCGATTTGCCCACCCCGCCCTTGCCCGAGGCCACCGCGATCACCGCCCGCGCCTCGCCGAGAAGCTTGGGCAGGGTCTGCGGCGGGGGCGGGGCGGCGTGAGCGTGAGCGTGAGTATGGGCGCCGCCCTGCGGCCCCGCGGCGGGGGAGGCTCCGGCGCGGTGGGCGGTGAGGATGACGGTGGCGTTCTTCACCCCGGGCACCTGGGCGAGCGCTTTCTCGGCCGCAGCCCGCAGCGGCTCATAGTCGCGCGCCCGCTCGCGCGGCACGCGAAGGGCGAGCTGCACCAGCCCCTCCCGCGTCTCGAGACTGTCGATCAGGCCTGCCGCGAAGAGATCCTTCCCGCTCACGGGGTCGGTCAGGGGGGCGAGCGCGGCCCGCAGGGCATCAGGGGGGATCTCGGCCATTGCTTTGCAAACCTTCGTTTCCGGTCCAGAATGGGCCCGCCGCGGCGGGCGGCGGTGGGTCATGTATGCGCCGATTTCACTCCGCCCGCCAAGCGGCCGGTGAGACCAAAACGAGACTTCCGGCGAGGAGAAAGCGCGTGGCGGCATGGCATGGTGG
>KN173930.1:0-948 GCA_000759655.1 Acidicaldus organivorans
GATCGGGGCCGGGGCGGGTTTCCTCTTCCATGACGTCCTTCCCTTGGGGTCCTTCGGGTTCGGGGCCGGAGGTGGGGCGCGTCCCCCTCCGTTCGCAATTGCTCCCTTTCAAAATCATTGCACGAAATCCCTTTTGTGGCACAATGGTTTTGGATCGTCCGTCTCCGCAGGCGAGGGGAATCTCCCGGGCGAGGCGGCAAAAAAACACCCCCCTGCGCCGGGGGGAAGCGGAGGAACGGCCATGGCAGAGCATGCCCTGGATGAACTCGCCGTCTGGGCCGCGCGGACGCCGGAACGGATGGCGGTGATCTTTCCCCAGTCGGGACGGATGATGAGTTTCCGCGCCCTCGACGAGGAGGCCCGCCGCCTCGCCGGGGCCTTCATCGCCGCGGGACTCGCCGAGGGCGACATGATCGCGGTGCTTCTCGAAAACCGCCCCGAGATCTTCACCATCGCCTGGGCGGCGCGGCGGGCCGGGCTTCATTACGCGATGCTCAACACCCATCTCCGCCCGCGCGAGATCGCCGCGCTGCTCGAGGATTGCGGCGCGAAACTCGTCATCGCCTCGGCCGCCACCGCCCCCCTTCTCGAACCCCTCGCCGCCGAAGCAAGACGCCGCACCCTGTTGTGGGCGGATGCCGAACCCGCGGCGGAAGGCGGGGCATGGCTCGCCGACTGGATCGCCGCCCATCCCCATCCCGCCCCGCTTCCGCCCCGCGCCGTGGGCCGCGAATTCCTCTATTCCTCGGGCACCACCGGGCGGCCGAAAGGCATTCTTCGCCCGCTTCTTCCTGCCGAGACGCGCGGCGTGCCGCAGCCCGGCGACCTCCTCTTCGACCGCCTCCTCGCCCCCGACGAGAACTCGGTCTATCTCTCCCCCGCCCCCCTCTATCACGCCGCGCCGCACGTCTATTCGCTCTATTTCCTCTCGCGCGGGGCGCCGGTGGT
>KN173930.1:1032-2181 GCA_000759655.1 Acidicaldus organivorans
GGCGCTCGAGAAATTCATCCCCGAGGACGCGCTCGCCGCCATCGAGCGCTACCGCGTCACTCACAGCCAGTGGGTGCCGACCATGTTCGTCCGCCTGCTCGCCTTGCCCGAGGCGGTGCGCAACGCCTATGATCTCTCCTCGCACAAAAAGGCGGTCCATGCCGCCGCGCCCTGCCCGATCCACGTCAAGGAGCGGATGATCGCCTGGTGGGGGCCGATCCTCGCCGAATACTACGCAGGCTCGGAGCGGATCGGCACCACCTGGATCGAGAGCGACGAGTGGCTGACCCACAAGGGCTCGGTGGGCCGCGCCGTCTCGGGCGAAGTGCACATCCTCGACGAGGAAGGCCGCGAACTGCCCCCGGGCGAGGTCGGCACCGTCTGGTTCGCCGGCGCCACCCCCTTCGTCTATCACAACGCTCCCGAAAAGACCGCGGCGACCTTCAACGAGCGCGGCTGGGCGACGCTCGGCGATCTCGGCCATCTCGACGAAGAGGGCTATCTCTATCTCAGCGACCGCCGCGCCGATCTCATCCTCTCCGGCGGGGTGAACGTCTATCCGGCCGAGATCGAGAGCGTGCTGCTCGAGCATCCCCTCATCGCCGATGCCGCCGCGGTGGGGGTTCCCGATCCCGATCTCGGCGAGGTGGTGCTTGCCATCGTTCAGGCTGTGGCGGATCCCGCCCTAGTCGGGCTTTCCGCGGAGGCGGTGATTGCCTTCTGCCGCGACCGCCTCGCCAGCATCAAATGTCCGCGCGCCGTGGTCTTCGTCGAGGCGCTGCCCCGCACGCCCACGGGCAAGCTGCTGCGCCGCGAGCTCAAGGAGCGCTATCGCGGCTTCTTCGCCTCAGAAACGGCCTCAGAAATGCGAGAATCCTCCCCGCTCTAGGGCGAGCGGGGCGCCGTCCGGCCCGCGCACCCGCACCTCCGCAGCCCCGGCGACGAAGCGGCCGATGCGGGTGAAGGGAACGCCGCGCGCTTCTCCCGCGGCGCGGAGCGCCTCGCCTGCGTCGGGCGGGAGGGCGAGGAGGAGCTCGTAATCATCCCCCCCGGCGAGGGCGGCCTCGATCGCGCGCGCCCCGTGCGCCCGCGCCGCCGCCGAGAGGGGGAGGGCCGCCGCCTCGATTTCGGCCGCAACGCCGCTTGCCC
>KN173930.1:2240-2395 GCA_000759655.1 Acidicaldus organivorans
TTCTGCCGCGCTGCCCACGATGGTGAGGCTCAAGGTGAGCGGTCCGTCATGGGCGGTGGTATCGCCGCCCAAGAGGGAGAGGCCGAAGGCGCGCTGGTCTTCGGCGAGCCCGGCGCTGAAGGCCGCGAACCAGCGCTCTTCGGTGCCGCGCGGCA
>KN173931.1:0-635 GCA_000759655.1 Acidicaldus organivorans
CCCCCCTCCTCGCCGGCCCCCTCTCCGCCGCTTTTCGTGCGC
Source organism: Acidicaldus organivorans (assembly GCA_000759655.1). Taxonomy (GTDB): domain Bacteria; phylum Pseudomonadota; class Alphaproteobacteria; order Acetobacterales; family Acetobacteraceae; genus Acidicaldus; species Acidicaldus organivorans. The sequence continues at coordinate 43 of KN173931.1, forward strand.
AGCACGAGCCGGTCGGGAAGGCGGAGATCGATGCTGGCAAGCCCGCGCTCGAGCAGGCTGTGCTCCCCTTCGAGCGCGGCGAGCCGGGAGAGCGCGGCCTCCTCGCCGGTCTCGGGAAGCAGGATGTCGGTGCCGCTCCGCGTATGCAGCGTCCAGCGCCGCCCCCCCACCCGCACATAGGCGGCGATGTGTTTCTGGATGGCGGGGAAGCGTTCGAGCAGGGCGACGATCTCTGCGGCATGGGCGGGCGCGTCGGCGCCGACCACGAGCGGCAGCGAACGAAAGGCGGCGAGCCCTTCGCTACCCACGTCGCGCCCCGCCTGATCGATCAGGGTAAAGCGCCCCTCGTGCTGCCAGATGGCGAAGGGGCGGCGCTCGGTGAGGCGGATGAGAAGCGTGTCGGGAAGACGCCGCTCGACCTCGGCGTGCTCGACCCAGGCGAGGCTCTCGAGCCGGGCCTTGAGCCCCTCGAGCGAAATGGAGAGGAGCGGCGCGCCGGGTGCGACCCCGATCGCTGCACGCAGCAGGGGCTCGGGGGTGTTGATCCGCCCCTCGATCTCGAGCCGCGCCAGCCGGAAGCCAAGCCGCGCCGC
>KN173931.1:870-3059 GCA_000759655.1 Acidicaldus organivorans
GATCGGCAAGCTGCACGAGGTGGAGGATCGCGGCGAGCAGGGCGGTTCCGCCGAAGAGGGGCAGCAGCCAGAGAAGCGGGCTTCGCAAGGCCCGCCGCCAGAGGATCCAGAGCCGCGAGGGGCGCTGGTCGGAACGGGTCGGGCGCTTGATCAGGCGGGTGAGGCTCAGCCGGGGCATGGCACCTGCTCCACGATCCAGCGGCAGAGCTCGGGAAAACTCATCCCCACCGCGGCGGCCTGTTCGGGCAACAGCGAGGTCGGCGTCATGCCGGGCTGGGTATTGACCTCGAGCAGGACGAGGCGGCCCGGTGCGCCTTCCGTGTCGTCGTAGCGGAAATCGGCGCGGCTCGCCCCCTGGCAGCCGAGTGCGCGATGGGCGGCAAGCGCGATCTCGAGGGCCGCCTCGAAAATCTCCCCCGGGATCTGCGCGGGCAGCACGTGGCGCGAGCCGCCCGGCTGGTATTTGGCGCGGTAGTCGTAAAATCCCGCCGCCGGGATGATTTCGGTCACGGTGAGGGCCCGCTCGCCGAGCACCCCCACGGTGAGCTCGCGGCCCGGCACGTAGGCCTCGGCGAGGATCCGTGCGCCGAAGGGCCAGTGTGCCGCGACCCTCTGACGCTTTTCCGCCTCACCCGGGCCGATCACCTCCACCCCGACCGAGGAACCCTCGGCAACCGGCTTGACCACATAGGGCGGGGGAAGCGGATCGGCCTCAGCGAGTTCCGCCGGCGAGACGAGGCGCGCCTCGGCGAGCGGAAGCCCGGCCTGGGCGAAGACGAGGCGGGCCATCGCCTTGTCCATGGCAAGCGCCGAGGCGGTGATGCCGGAATGGGTGTAGGGCAGGCCGAGCCATTCGAGGACGCCCTGGATCGCCCCATCCTCGCCGTAACGGCCATGAAGCGCGTTGAACACCACGTCGGGGGCGAAATCGCGGAGGGCTGCGATGAGCGCGGCGAGATCGCGGCCGACCTCGATCCCCCGGGCGACATAGCCCGCCGCAGCGAGCCCCTCCACCACGGCGCGGCCGGAGACGAGGCTCACCTCGCGTTCGGCGGAAATGCCGCCCATCAGCACCGCAACCCGCTTCGCGCGGCTCATGGGCTCCCTCCTGCGGCGCTGCCCACACTCGCGGGCTGGCCGAGGCGGCGGATCTCCCAGGCAAGCTCCACGCCGGTTGCGGCCCTCACCCGCGCCCTCACCTCCTCGCCGAGCCCCTCGAGATCGGCCGCCGAGGCCCCGCCCTCGTTGATCAGGAAATTGCAATGAAGCGGCGAGACCAGGGCGGCGCCGCGCCGGAGCCCGCGACAGCCGGCGAGATCGATCAGCTCCCAGGCCTTGAGCGAGCTTTCGTGGGGCAGCGGATTGCGGAAGGTGGAGCCGCCGGTGCGCGCCCGCACCGGCTGGGTCGCCTCGCGCCGGGCGCGGATCTCCTGCATGCGGGCGGCGATCCCCTCCCGGCTCCCGGCCCGGCCGTGGAGCGCCACGCGCACCACCACCGCCCCCGGCGGCAGCGCGGCATGGCGATAGGCAAGGCCGAGTTCGGCCGCGCCGAGCCGCACCCGCTCGCCCGAGCGCAGCACGAGCTCCGCCCAGTCCAGTACGTCGGCGATTTCCGACCCATAGGCCCCCGCATTCATCGCCACTGCCCCGCCCAGCGTGCCCGGGATGCCTGAGAGAAACTCGAGCCCGGCGATGCCCGCTTGGGCGGCGTGCTCGGCGAGCGTCACATCGAGCACCCCCGCCCCGGCGATGAGGCGCTCGCCCGCGATCTCGATGTCGGAAAAGCCGCGCCGGAGCTGGATCACCGCCCCCGGGAGGCCGCCATCGCGGATGATGACGTTGGAGGCAGCCCCCAGCACGGTGAGCGGCAGCTCGGTGGGCCAGGCGGCGAGGAACGCCGCGAGATCCTCCGCATCGGCAGGGCGGAAGAGGAGCTCGGCCGGCCCGCCGACCCGGAACCAGGTCTGGGCGCCGAGCGGGGCCTCAGCGATCAGGCGACCGCGCAAGGGAGGGAGGGGTGGTGGGCTCATCCCTCCCCCTCCCCGGCGCGCCGGCCGCGTTGCAGGGCAAGGAGTTCGGCGGGAAGCTTCTGCGCCCATTGGGTGATCGAGCCCGCGCCGAGGCAGACCACGAAATCGCCGGGCCGGGCGATGGCGTGCACCATCTCGGCGAGATATTCGGGGCCCGGC
>KN173931.1:3100-3447 GCA_000759655.1 Acidicaldus organivorans
CGGGAAGCTTCTGCGCCCATTGGGTGATCGAGCCCGCGCCGAGGCAGACCACGAAATCGCCGGGCCGGGCGATGGCGTGCACCATCTCGGCGAGATATTCGGGGCCCGGCAGCGGCACGGCGCGGCGATGGCCATGCGCCCGGAGCGCCTCGACCAGCGCGTCGCGGTCGATCCCCTCGATCGGCGCCTCGCCCGCCGGATAGACATCGGCCACGATCACCGTGCCGGCATCGTTGAAACAGGCGGCGAACTCGTCGAACAGCGCGGCGAGCCGGCTGTAGCGGTGCGGCTGGACCACGGCGATGACGTCGCGCGCCCCGGCCTGGCGCGCCGCCTTGAGCACCGCG
>KN173931.1:3548-3636 GCA_000759655.1 Acidicaldus organivorans
GCGATCTCCACCGGATGGTGCGCGTAATCGTCGATCACGGTGATGCCGCCCGCCTCGCCGGTCTTGGTGAAGCGGCGCTTGACGCCGC
>KN173931.1:3890-6907 GCA_000759655.1 Acidicaldus organivorans
GAGCCCCACCGCAATCGCGGCGAGCGCGTTCTGCACGTTGTGCCGCCCGAGCATGGGAAGGCGGAAGGGCCCGAGCCTCCGGCTCTGCTCGCGCAGCCGGTCGGTCACCACCACCTCGAAGGTCGCTCCCATGCGGTCGGTGATCACCTTGTCGGCGCGCACATCGGCCTGCGGCGAGAACCCGTAGGAGATGATCCGCCGGTCGGGGATGCGGGCGATCATGTGCTGCACCGCCGGATGGTCGATGCAGAGCACGGCGAAGCCGTAAAACGGGATATTGGCGACGAACTGGTCGAAGCCCGCCACCATCGCCTCATAGCTTCCCCAATGATCGAGATGCTCGGGATCGATGCTGGTGACGACGGCGACCACGGCGGGCAGGCGCAGGAAACTCCCGTCGCTCTCATCGGCCTCGACCACCATCCACTCGCCCGCCCCGAGCCGCGTGTTGCTGCCATAGGCGTTGATGATGCCGCCATTGATCACGGTGGGATCGAGCCCGGCGGATTCGAGGACCTGGGCGATGAGGCTGGTCGTCGTCGTCTTGCCGTGGGTTCCGGCAATCGCGATCGACCATTTGAGCCGCATGAGTTCGGCAAGCATCTCGGCGCGGCGCACCACGGGAATGAAGCGGGCGCGGGCGGCGGCGACTTCCGGATTGTCGGGGCGGATGGCGCTCGAGACCACCACCACCTGTGCCTCGCCGAGATGGCGCGCGTCATGGCCGATGGCGATCGGCACCCCGGCGGCGCGCAGGCGGGCGACGTTGGCGTTCTCGGCGACATCGCTCCCTTGGACCTTGTAGCCGAGATTGTGGAGGACTTCGGCGATGCCGGACATGCCGATCCCGCCGATGCCGACGAAATGGATGGGGCCGACGGCGAGCGGGAGCGCTCTCATGACGGGGTCTCCAGAGGGGCGAGCGCGAGCCCGCGCCGCGCGGCAAGGAGGTCTTCGAGGAGGCGGGCGAGCCGTTCCGCCGCTGCCCCGCCGCCTTCCGCCGCCTTCGCCATCGCGGCAAGCCGCGCCGGGTCGGCGAGCAGGGTGGCGATCTCGCGGGCGAGGCTTGGGGCATCGAGCCCCCGCTCCTCGCACACCACCGCGCCCCCGCGCGCGGCGAGCGCGTGCGCATTGGCCCGCTGGTGATCGTCGATCGCAGAGGGAAGCGGGATGAGAAGCGCGGGGCGGCCGAGCGCGGCGAGCTCCGCCACCGTCGAGGCGCCGGCGCGGGCGATGACGAGATGAGCGGCGGCCAGGCGCGGGGCGATGTCGGGGAAGAACGGAGCGAGTTCAGCGGTGATCCCCGCGGCGGAGAGCCGCGCCGCGGCCCTCTCGCGCTCCTCCTCCCGGCATTGCAGGGCAAGGCGGAGACGATGGCGGAGCGCTTCCGGCAGCAGGGCGAGCGCTTCGGGGACGAGACGGGCGATGGCGCGCGCCCCGAGCGAGCCTCCGATGACGAGGAGCCGGATCTCGCCCTCCGCCGCGGGCGGGGCGTAGGGGGTGCGGGCGGCGAGAAGAGCGGCGCGCACCGGCGTGCCGGTGACGAAGACCGGGATGCGGCGCGGGATGCGGCTTGTGGCGGCGAAACCCACCGCAAGCCCATCGGCGAGGCGGGCGAGGACGCGGTTGGCGCGGCCCAGCACGGCGTTCTGCTCATGGAGCAATACCACCGGCCGGGGGGCGATGAGACGCGCGGCGAGCACCGGCGGCACCGCGGGGTAGCCGCCGAAGGCCACCACCGCCCCTGGGCGGGCGCGGAGGAAAAGGGCAAGGGCCTGCAGCGTGCCGCGGGCGAGCGCCACGAGAGCGCCCAGAGCGCGCCACATCCCCCGCCCGGCGAGACCTGCGGCCGAGAGGACGCGGATCTCGGCCCCGGCAAGGGCGGCGAGCGTGGGCGCGGTGCGGCGGTCGGTGAGGAAGATCACCTGCCGGCCCCGGGCAAGCAGCGTCTCGGCGAGCGCGATGGCCGGAAAGACGTGTCCGCCCGTCCCGCCCGCGGCGATCACCACCGGCCGGATGTCCTCGCCTGCCCTCATCGGATCTCGCCTCCGAACCGGCGGCGGGTGAGGGCGAGCAGCATGCCCATGCCGAAGGAGACGGCGAGCACCGAAGAACCGCCATAGGAGATGAAGGGGAGCGTCATGCCCTTGGTCGGGATCAGGTGGAGCGAGGAGGCCATGTTGATGAAGGCCTGCAGCCCGAACCCGGCAAGCAGCCCGCTCGCCGCCACCACCACGAACGGATCGTTCTCCCGCTTGAGACGCAACAGGCCGCGGATGACGAGGAAGGCGAAGACGCCGATGAGCGCCGCGCAGACGAGGAAGCCGAACTCCTCGCCCGCCACCGCAAAGACGAAATCGGCGTGCGCATCGGGGAGCAGGTCCTTGATCCGCCCCTCCCCCGGCCCGCGCCCCAGAAGCCCGCCATTGCCGAACGCCTCGAGCGCGGTGGTGATCTGGTAGTGGTCCCCCTTGGCGGGATCGAGGAAACGCGCCACCCGGCTCTGCACATGCGGGAAGAGGTAATAGGCAGCCACCCCGCCCCCGGCCATGCCGGCGAGGCCCACCCCGACGAGGAGCAGATTGAGCCCGGCGATGAACCACTGGGCGAGGAAAACGGCGGTGACCACACTCAGCATGCCGATATCGGGTTGCGACTTGAGAAGCAAGGCGATCACCGTGAAGAGCGCGACCGCCACCGCTCCGCCCACGAAACGGGGCAGGCGCGGCGTGGTGAGGAGATAGGCCGCCGTCACCGCGAAGAAGGGCTTGAGGAACTCGCTCGGCTGCAGCGAGAAACCGGGAAGCGCGATCCAGCGCCGCGCCCCCTTGATCTCCACCCCCTTGACCAGGGTGAGCGCGGTGAGCAGGAGCGCGATGAGCCCACCCATGAGGGCGAGATTGCGCACCCCCTTGAGCGAGAGGAAGGAGGTGAGCGTGATGATCGCCGCGGCAAGGGCGAGGAACAGCACCTGCTTGAGGATGAGCGCATCGCGCGCCTCGCCGATCCGCTCGGCC
>KN173931.1:6974-9803 GCA_000759655.1 Acidicaldus organivorans
AGGCGCGGCATCACACCCCCTCCTCCGCCGCAAGCCGGGCGACGAGGGCGCGGAAGGCCTCGCCGCGCGCCTCAAAATTGGCGAACTGGTCGAAACTCGCCGCCGCCGGCGAGAGCAGCACCACGGAGGGCGCGCCCTCCACCTCCCGCGCCCGGCGATAGGCGGCGCGCACCGCCGCCTCGAGCGTGCCGCTCATCTCGTAGCGCACCCCGGCTGTGGCGAGGGTTTCGGCGAAGAGCGGGGCGTCACGTCCGATCAGATAGGCGGTTTCGATACGGGGGAAGAACGGGGCGAGCGCGGTGATGCCGCCCGCCTTGGCGATCCCGCCCGCGATCCAGAGAAGGCGCGGATAGCAGGCCAGCGCGCGCGCCGCCGAGTCCGCATTGGTCGCCTTGCTGTCGTTGACGAAGAGCACGCCCTTCACCTCGCCCACCCGTTCCTGGCGGTGCGGCAGGCCGGGATAGGTCGCGATCCCTTCGGCCACGCGCTCCCGCCCCACGCCGAGGGCGAGCGCCGCTGCCACCGCGGCGGCGGCGTTCTGGGCATTGTGTGCACCGGGCAGGGCGGGTGCGGCGGCGAGATCGGCGATCACCCCGGAACGGTCGCGGAGATATCCTCCCTCCGCCCAGAGATCCGCCTCCGGCCGGGCGCTGCCCGAGATGCGCACGAGGCGGGAGGGGCGCTCCCAATGGGTGGCGATCCCCGCCGTATCCGGATCATCGAGGCCGAGGACGTGGCCATCCTCGGCGTTCTGGCGGTCGAAGATCGCGCATTTGGCGGCGATGTAGCCCTCCATCCCGCCGTGGCGGTCGAGATGGTCGGGCGAGAGGTTGAGGAAGATTGCGACATCGAAACGGAGCTCGGCCGAGCGCTCGAGGAGATAGGAGGACATCTCGAGCACATAGACGCCTTCGTCGGGCAAAAGCGGCAGCGAGAGTGCGGCCGGGCCGAGATTGCCCCCCGCCGCCACCTTCATTCCGGCGCGCTCGAGAATATGGGCAAGGAGCGCGGTGGTGGTCGATTTACCATTGGTGCCGGTGATGCCGGCGAAACGCGCCCGCGATCCCGCCCGCCGCACCGCCCGGTAGAGGAATTCGACGTCGGAGAGGATCGGCACGCCCGCCGCCCGCGCCGCTTCCGCCACCGGATGGGGCTTGGGGAAAGTGTGCGGAATGCCGGGCGAGAGGAGAAGTGCGTCGAAGCGGGCGGGCTCGATCGGGGCGAGCGGAACGCCCTGACGCGCCGCCTCCGCCCGCGCCCCTTCCGCATCATCCCAGGCGCATATCTCCGCCCCCATCGCCATCAGGGCGCGCGCCGCGGCGAGCCCGTTGCGGCCCAGTCCGAAGACCGCGAGGCGATGACCACGAAAAAGGGGAGGAAAGGCGCTCATCTCAGCGGATCTTCAACGTGGCGAGACCAATGAGGGCGAGGATCATCGAGATGATCCAGAAGCGGATGACGATGGTGGGCTCGGCCCAGCCCTTCTTCTCGAAGTGATGATGGAGCGGGGCCATGCGGAAGACGCGTCGGCCGGTGCGTTTGAACCAGAACACCTGGATGATCACCGAGACCGTCTCGACGACGAAGAGCCCGCCCACGATGGCGAGCACGATCTCGTGCTTGGTGGCAACCGCCACCGCCCCGAGCGCCCCGCCCAGGGCGAGGCTTCCCGTATCGCCCATGAAGACGGCGGCGGGCGGCGCGTTGAACCAGAGAAAGCCGAGCCCCGCGCCGATCAGGGCCGAGCAGAAGACGGCAAGCTCGCCCACCCCGGGGACGTGCTGAAGCTGCAGATATTCGGCGAAGATGCGGTTTCCCACGAGATAGGCGATGAGGCCGAACACCCCGGCGGCGATGATGGTCGGCACGATGGCGAGCCCATCGAGCCCGTCGGTGAGGTTCACCGCATTCGACGCCCCCATCATGACCAGCGCCCCGAACAGGGGAAAGGCGGGCCCGAGCGGGATCAGCACATCCTTGAGCACGGGAAGTGCGACCGAGGAGCCGAGCAGCCCGTGGGTGGCCCGCATCATCACGAAGGCGACGATCAGGCCGAGCGCGCCCTGGCCGAGCAGTTTGAGCCGCCCGGGCAGGCCGCGGCTGTTACGGTAGCGGAGCTTGAGATAGTCATCGACGAAGCCGAGCGCGCCGTAGCCGAGCGTGAGCAGGAGCGTCATCCCGACATAGACGTTGGTGATGTCGGCCCAGAGCAGGGTGGCGGAGAAGAGCGCGGCGAGGATCAGCACCCCTCCCATGGTGGGGGTGCCCTTCTTGGCGATGAGGTGGCTTTCCGGCCCATCCAGCCGGATCGGCTGGCCGTGACCCTGCTGCACCTTGAGCCAGCGAATCAAGGCGGGGCCCACCCCGAAACTCACCAGAAGCGCGGTGAGACAGGCCGCGCCCGAGCGGAAGGTGAGATAGCGGAAGAGGTTGAACAGGATGAACTGTTCGGCGAAGGGCCGGGTGAGGAGATAGATCACGTCCGCCCCTCGCCGCTCAAGCGGTCGATGATGAGTTTCATGCCTACGCCGTAGCTTCCCTTGACCAGCACCACGTCGCCCGGCCGCAACGCCGCGGCGAGCGCCGCGGCGGCCTCTTCGGGGTCGATGCCGAGCAGGGTGGCCACCGCCAGCACGCCGAGCGCGTTCATCACCATGTGCCGGCCCGGCACGTTGAGGCGAAAGCGGAGCCTCTCGCCGAAGAGGAGCGCCTCGTTCTCGCTCCCCTCCGCATCGAGCCGGGAGGCGAGGAGCTGCACCTCGCCGTCCCTCTCGCCGAAGGTGACGATGCGCGCGCCCCCTGCCGCGGCGCGGAGGATGTCCGCATGGG
>KN173931.1:9890-10037 GCA_000759655.1 Acidicaldus organivorans
GCAAGCACCACCTGCAGCATCTCCTTGGTGCTGGTCTTGCCCACGCTGCCGGTAAGCGCGACCACCCGGCCCGAGAAACGGGCCCGCGCATAGGCGCCGAGAGCGCGCAGGCCCGCCTCGGTGTCCTCGACGAGAAGGAGCGGCGCG
>KN173931.1:10101-10562 GCA_000759655.1 Acidicaldus organivorans
CCGCGCCGAGCAGATCGCGGATCACCGCCGCATCGTCGAAGGGCAGCACGGTATCGCCGATGATCTGCCCCTGCTCATGCCCCTTGCCCGCCACCACCAGCACATCCCCCGGACCGAGCTCATCGAGCGCCGCCGCGATCGCCTCCCGCCGCTCGCCGATCTCGCGCGCGCCCGGGCAGCCGGCGAGGATGGCACGGCGGATCGCAGCGGGATCCTCGTGACGCGGATTGTCGTCGGTGACGATCACCCGGTCGGCCAGCCGCGCCGCAACCCGGCCCATCTCCGGCCGCTTGCCCGGATCGCGGTCCCCGCCCGCGCCGAAGACGACGAAAAGCCGCCCCTCGGTGTGCTCGCGCAACGCCTCGAGGACGCGGGCCAGCGCATCCGGGGTGTGGGCGTAATCGACATAGACCACCCCGCCCCGCGGCGTCCGTCCCACGTGTTCGAGCCGCCCCCGCACC
>KN173932.1:0-3145 GCA_000759655.1 Acidicaldus organivorans
ATGCGCCGGCGCATCGCCTTGAAGCTCGTCTGGTTGACCCGGTTTTCCAGCATCCATTCGCGGGTGAACCGGCCCGACTGGATGTCGGCCAGCACGCGGCGCATCTCGGCCTTGGTCGCCTCGTTGATGATGCGCGGTCCGCTCACGTATTCGCCATATTCGGCGGTGTTGCTGATCGAGTAGTTCATGTTGGCGATGCCGCCCTCATAGATCAGATCGACGATCAGCTTCACCTCGTGCAGGCACTCGAAATAGGCCATCTCCGGCGCATAGCCCGCCTCGACCAGCGTCTCGAACCCCCCCTTGATCAGTTCGACGAGGCCGCCGCACAGCACCACCTGCTCGCCGAAGAGATCGGTCTCGCACTCCTCCTTGAAGGTGGTCTCGATGATCCCGGCCCGCCCGCCGCCGATCGCCGAGGCGTAGGAAAGCGCGATCTCGAGCGCGTTGCCGGAGGGGTTCTGCGCCACCGCGACCAGGCAGGGCACGCCACCCCCGCGCTGGAATTCGCTGCGCACCGTATGCCCCGGCCCCTTGGGCGCGATCATGAAGACGTCGATGTCGGGGCGGGGCTCGATCAGGTTGAAATGGATGCTGAGCCCGTGGGCGAAGGCGATCGCCGCGCCGGGGCGGAGATTGGGGCCGAGATGCTCGCGGTAGAGATCGGCCTGGCCCTCATCCGGGGTGAGCACCATCACCACATCCGCCCAGCGCGCCGCCTCGGCCGGCGAGACCACGCGGAGCCCGGCCGCTTCCGCCTTGGCGATCCCCGCCGAGCCGGGGCGCAGGCCGACGACGAGCTCCTTGACGCCCGAGTCCTTGAGATTGTTGGCATGGGCGTGGCCCTGGCTGCCATAGCCGATGATGGCCACTTTCTTCGACTTGATCAGGTTCACGTCGGCGTCACGGTCGTAATAAACGCGCATGGTCTCCTCGCTTGCGTGATGGGGAATTCAGGCGATGGTGAGGGTGAAGGAAAGGGCGATGCTGAAGAAGAGCAACGCATAGCCGAGGGCAAGCCGCCCCCATTCGGGGCGGAAGAGGCGGGAGAGCCGCGCTTCGCCCGCCCGGCGCCGGGCCAGCCACGCCGCGAGCTCGGGGGCCTGGTCCGGCTGGGCGAGGATGTCCTCGTCGATGATCTCCCGCAACGATCGCGCGGCCCGCTCGTGGTGGTTGATCCAGTGGGCCTTGCGCAGGACGGTGAAGCTGATCAGCACCATCGCGCTCTTGAAGAAGAGATTGAGCACGAGGCTCACCGAGCGGTCCTTGATCATCTGGAGCGGCAGATGGGCGACGACGAAGAGCACGGTGATCAGCTGGAAGAAGGCGCGGATCAGCTGATACTGGGCGCGCTCGTAATGCTGCATGGCGCGCCATTCCGCGGCCTCCGCCTCGAGCAGGAGATCGAGCCGCGCCCGCCCGCCTGCGGCATCGAGACCGGCTTCTTCCTGCCTCTCTCCCGGCATCTTCGCCTCAGATCACCCGCGTGCCGCGGGCGATCGCCGCCACCCCGGTGCGCGAGACCTCGGCCAGTCCCAAGGGGCGCATCAGGGCGAGGAAAGCGTCGATCTTGTCGGTATTGCCCGTCATCTCGAAGACGAAACTTTCCGTGGTGGCATCGACCACCCGGGCGCGGAAGGCATCGGCGAGCCGCAGCGCCTCGGCCCGTTTCTCGCCGGTGGCAATCACCTTGATCAACGCCATCTCGCGGGCGAGATAGGCGCCCTCGCGGGCGAGGTCGGTCACCCGGTGCACCGGCACCAGCCGGTCGAGCTGCGCCTTGATCTGCTCGATCACCATTTCGGTGCCGGAAGTGACGATGTTGATGCGCGAATGCTGCCCCGACTCATCGACCGGCGCCACGGTGAGGCTGTCGATGTTGTAGCCGCGGCCGGAGAAGAGGCCGATGACGCGGGCGAGCACCCCGGCCTCGTTATCGACGAGGACCGAGATGGTGGCGGTGCGGTAGGTGTTGGAGGCGGACATCAGACCAGCACCAGACCTTCGTCGGTGATCGAGGCCGCCTCGTCTTCATGCTCGGGGCCGAGGATCATTTCGTTGTGCGCCGCGCCGGAGGGGATCATCGGGAAACAGTTCTCCTTGGGATCGACTGCGATGTCGGCGATCACCGCGCGGTCAGAGGCGAGCATTTCGCGGATCACGTCGTCGAGCTCGTCGATGCTTCGCGCGCGCAGCCCCACCGCCTGGAAACTCTCGGCGAGCTTGACGAAGTCGGGGAGAGCGGCGCTGTAGCTCTCCGCATAGCGCCCGCCGTGGAGCAATTCCTGCCACTGGCGCACCATGCCCATATACTGGTTGTTGAGGATGAACACCTTCACTGGCAGCCGGTATTGGGCGATGGTGCTCATCTCCTGGATGTTCATCAGGATCGAGGCCTCGCCGGCGATGTCGATGACGAGCGCCTCGGGATGGGCGATCTGCACCCCGACCGCCGCCGGAAGCCCGTAGCCCATGGTGCCGAGCCCGCCCGAGGTCATCCAGTGCCGGGGCTTCTCGAAGCGGAAATGCTGGGCGGCCCACATCTGGTGCTGGCCGACCTCGGTGGTGATGAAGATCTCGCGGCCGAGCCCGTGGGTGAGCTCATAGAGGCGGCGGATGGCATGCTGCGGCTTGATCAGGGCGCCCGGGCTCATGTCCTGGGTGTAGCGGAGGCAGTTGCGCGCCCGCCAGGCCTCGATCTGCTCCCACCAGCGGGCCAGCGCGGCGCGATCGACGGGGGTGGGATCGGCCCGCCAGGCGGCGAGCAGCGCTTTCAGCGCGCGCCCGGCATCCCCCACGATGGCGACGTCCACCGGGACGTTCTTGTTGATGCTGGAGGGGTCGATGTCGATGTGGATCTTCTTCGAGCCGGGGCTGAAGGCATTGAGCCGGCCGGTGACGCGGTCATCGAAGCGCGCCCCGACATTGAGCATGACGTCGCAGTCATGCATGGCGAGATTCGCCTCATACGTGCCGTGCATGCCGAGCATGCCGAGGAACTGGCGGTCGGAGCCGGGAAAGGCGCCGAGCCCCATCAGGGTCGAGGTGCAGGGAAAGCCGCTCTCGCGGACGAAGGCGGTGAGCAGGGCGGAGGCTTCGTCCCCGGCGTTGATCACCCCGCCGCCGGTATAGATGATCGGCCGGC
>KN173932.1:3232-5246 GCA_000759655.1 Acidicaldus organivorans
GCGCCCGCTTGAGCAGGGCAACCGCCGCCTCGATCGCCCGCGGGTCGGGATCGAGCACCGGGCGGTAGCTCCGGTGCGGCGTGGTGGCGGGGGGCGTGTAGGGGGCGGGGTTGATGACGATATCCTTGGGAAGATCGATCAGCACCGGGCCGGGGCGGCCGGAGCGGGCCACGTAGAAGGCCTCGTGCACGATGCGGGCGAGGTCCTCGCCGCGCTTGACCAGATAGTTGTGCTTGGTGGCGGGGCGGGCGATACCGGTGGTATCCGCCTCCTGGAAAGCGTCATTGCCGATGAGATGGGTCGGCACCTGGCCGGTGAGGCAGACGATGGGGATACTGTCCATCAGCGCATCGACCAGCCCGGTCACCGCGTTGGTCGCGCCCGGGCCGGAGGTGACCAGCACCACCCCCACCTTGCCGGTGGAGCGGGCATAGCCTTCCGCGGCGTGGACCGCGGCCTGTTCGTGGCGGACGAGGACGTGGCGGATGGCGTTCTGCTGGAAGAGCGCGTCATAGATGGGGAGGACGGCGCCGCCCGGATAGCCGAAAATGACCTCCACCCCCTGATCCTTGAGGGCTTCGAGGAGGATTTCCGCGCCCGGCCGCATCTCGCTCATCGTCCGACCCTTTCCTGCAATGCGCACAGTTCCGCTCGGCGCAAAGGAGTTTTTCCACTAGGCCCGCCTCACGCCTCCCGTCAACCCGCCAACGCGAGACGGTGACGAAGATCAGCCATGAAACTTTCCGAAAATTGCGTCGTCTCGTCTATTCGCGCATCGATTTTATAAACTTCGGGCGCCAGACGATGGTGCCTGAACCAGGTGGCCTGGCGCTTGGTGTATTGCCCGATATGCCGGGCGGTGAGCGCGAGCGCCTCGTCGAGGCTGAGCTTGCCGCCCATCTGCGCGGCGGGGGCTGGGCGGCGAGCAACGCCCGCACCTCCTCGAGCGCGCCCGCTTCGAGCTGTGCCGCAAGCCGTGCCGCGATCGCGGCGCGCAAGGCGGGACGGGGCGGCTCGAGCAGGATTGCCGCGAAGCGCCAGCCGGAGAGGGGCCGGGTGTTCTCCCGCTGCCAGCGGGCAAGGCTCTGGCCGGTGGCGAGCCGCACCTCGAGGGCGCGCAGGATGCGCGGCGCATCGCGCGGGCGGAGGCGGGCGGCGGTCTCGGGATCGAGGCGGGTGAGCTCGGCATAAAGGGCGGCCACCCCCTCGGCGGCAAGACGCGCCGCGAGGTCGGCGCGGAGGGCTGGGGGGATCGGGGGAAGCTCGGCGATCCCCGCCTGCAGGACGTGAAGATAGAGCCCGGTGCCGCCGCAGAGAATGGGAAGCCGCCCTGCAGCGTGCGCCTCCTCCATCGCCGCGAGGGCCTTCCGCCGCCAGCGGGCGGCATCGGCGGGCTCATCGGCGGAGGCGATCCCGTAGAGCAGGTGCGGGGCGCAGGCGCGCGCCGCCGCGTCGGGCTGGGCGGTGAGAATGGGAAGCTCGCGGTAGAGCTGCATGGCATCGGCATTGATCACCGTGCCCCCCCACCGTTCGGCGAGCCTCAGCGCGAGCGCCGATTTGCCCGAGGCGGTGGGGCCGGCGATGATCAGGGCGGGCTTGGGCGTCGCCTCGCCGGAGGCCGCCTCTTGCCTCTTCATCCCCGCTCGCCCATCGTCCGCCGCCATGACCGCGCCCTTCGTCCTCGTCCTCGTCTCCGACCCCCACCACTACCATTTCGAGGACGGGATCGCCGCCGCCCTCGCCGCCGCGCTCGGGGCAAGCCCGGAGATCCTCGCCCCCGGTGAGGCGCTCGAATTCGCTCTCTCCGCGCCGCCCCCGCCCGGCCTCGTCGAGAGCGTGCTCGGGGCGCGGCCGGTCGATGTGTTTTTCCTGCCCCGGGCTGGGCGGCGCAAGCGTCTCCTCACCGCCGACATGGACAGCACCATCATCGACCGCGAGGTGATCGACGAGCTCGCCCTGGAGGCGGGGATCGGCGAGGCGGTGGCGGCGATCACCGCGCGCAGCATGCGCGGCG
>KN173932.1:5360-5996 GCA_000759655.1 Acidicaldus organivorans
AGATCGACTTCGCCACCGCGCTCCGCGAACGGGTGGCCCATCTGCGCGGGCTCGCCGAGGCAGCGCTCGAGCGGGTGGCGGCGCGCATCCGCTTCAATCCCGGCGCGCGGGAGCTCATCGCCACCATGCGGGCGCATGGGGCGGTGACGGCGCTGGTCTCGGGCGGCTTCACCGATTTTTCGGCGCGGATCGCCGAGGCGGCCGGGTTCCACCACCATTTCGCCAATGTGCTCCGCCGCGCGGGCGGCGTGCTCACCGGCGAGGTGGAGGAGCCCATTCTCGACCGCGAGGCCAAGGCGCGGATCCTTGCCGAGCTCTCGGCGCGCCATCGCACTCCCCGCGAGGCGACGATGGCGATCGGCGATGGCGCCAATGATCTCGCCATGCTGGAACAGGCGGGGCTCGGCATCGCCTATCGCGCCAAGCCGGTGGTGGCGGAGCGGGCGGCGCAGCGCATCCGGCACGCGACGCTCCGCGCAGCGCTGTTCATCCAGGGCTATCACGCCGCCGAGATTGTGGATCAGGCCCCAGAACAGATAGCAGGGCAGGTGCCAGAACAGGTGCCCGGGCAGGAGCCAGAGCGCTGAGGGCGGCGGCGCGGTGGGGGCGCCCCCGCCTGCGCGGTTGGGCCTTGGG
>KN173933.1:0-759 GCA_000759655.1 Acidicaldus organivorans
CGCCCACCCCTCCCGCCAAGCCGCGGGAGGATGAGCGCAAGCCGAGCCCGCTCCCCAAGGCCAGGGAGGTGCGGCGCGGGCCGCCGCCTGCACCGGCGCCGGTCGAGGTCGGCTGGCAGCTTCCACCGCTTTCGCTGCTGCGCGCCGCACCGAGCCGCTCGGTGAGCGGGCCGAGCGCAGAGAGCCTGCAGAACACCGCCCGCCTGCTCGAGGCGGTGCTTGCCGATTACGGCGTGCAGGGGGCGATCCGCGACATCCGCCCCGGCCCGGTGGTCACCCTCTACGAGCTCGAGCCCGCCCCCGGCATCCGCTCCGCCCGCGTCATCGGGCTCGCCGATGACGTGGCGCGCAGCCTCTCGGTGATCGCGGTGCGGATCGCCACCGTCCCTGGCCGCAACGTGATCGGCATCGAGGTGCCGAACGCCAAGCGGGAGATGGTCTATCTCTCCGAGCTCCTGCAAAGCGAGGAATGGCGGGGCCATCCCGGTCAGTTGGTGATCGCGCTGGGCAAGGACATCTCGGGCGCCCCCGTGGTCGCCGACCTCGCCCGCATGCCCCATCTCCTCATCGCGGGGACCACCGGCTCGGGCAAGTCGGTCGGGGTGAATGCGATGATCCTGAGCCTGCTCTACCGGCTCTCGCCCGAGCAGTGCCGCCTCATCCTGATCGATCCCAAGATGCTGGAGCTCTCCGTCTATGAGGGCATCCCGCACCTGCTCGCCCCCGTCGTCACCGAGCCGCGCAAGGCGGTCATCGCCC
>KN173933.1:851-3369 GCA_000759655.1 Acidicaldus organivorans
TCAAATGGACGGTGCGCGAGATGGAGCGGCGCTACCGGGCGATGAGCCAGCTCGGGGTGCGCAACATCCTCGGCTACAATGAGCGGGTGCTGGAGGCGCGGGCGCGCGGCGAGGTGGTGACGCGGCGGGTGCAGACCGGCTTCGATCCCGAAACGGGCCGGCCCGTCTTCGAGGACCAGCCGCTGGCCCTCGAGCCCCTCCCCTTCATCGTCGTCGTCATCGACGAGATGGCCGATCTGATGATGGTGGCGGGCAAGGAGATCGAGGCTGCGGTGCAGCGTCTGGCCCAGATGGCGCGGGCGGCCGGAATCCACGTCATCATGGCGACCCAGCGTCCCTCGGTCGATGTGATCACCGGCACGATCAAGGCCAATTTCCCCACCCGCATCAGTTTCCAGGTGATCAGCAAGTTCGACAGTCGCACCATCCTCGGCGAGCAAGGCGCCGAGCAGCTCCTGGGCCAGGGCGACATGCTCTACATGATGGGGGGTGGGCGGATCGTGCGCACCCACGGTCCCTTCGTCTCCGACCGCGAGGTGGAGGAGGTGGTCTCCTTCCTCCGCGCCCAGGGCGAGCCCGCTTATGTCGATGACGTCACCGAGGGCGAGGAGGACGGCCCGGCATCCGGCGGAGCGGGAGGGGGAAGCGGCGGCGGGGATGGCGAGCGGAGCCTCTACGAGCAGGCGGTCGAACTCGTCGCCCGCGAGGGCAAGGCCTCGACTTCCTTCCTGCAGCGGCACCTGCAGATCGGCTACAACCGCGCCGCCAAGCTCATCGAGCAGATGGAAAAGGACGGGATCGTGAGCCCGGCCAACCATGTTGGCAAGCGCGAGGTGCTCGTCGGCCGGCCCAAGGAGGACTAAGCGCGCCCCCAAAGCCGCGCATCCTCGCCCGCCGTCAGGCCTCCAGTTCCGAGTCCCAGTAGAGGAAGTCGAGCCAGGTGTGATGCACCTGCTCGCGCCGGATCGGTCCGCTGGCGCGGGCCAGTTCCCTCCGGCTCGGCCGGTAGGGGCGGCGCAACAGCCGCATCCCCGCCTCCTCGGGCAAGCGGTTGCCCTTGAGCAGGTTGCAGGCGGAGCAGGCGGTGACGACGTTTTCCCAGGGGGTCCGCCCGCCGCGGGAGCGCGGCACGACGTGATCGAAAGTGAGTTCGCTCGCCGGAAACTCCTGCCCGCAATACTGGCAGCGCCATTGGTCGCGGCAGTAGATGTTGAAGCGGGTGAAGGCGGGGAAGCCTTCGAGCCGGAGGTAGCGCTTGAGCGCCACCACGCTGGGGACGCGCAGGCTGAGATTGGGCGAGCGGACGACGACGTCGTATTCGGCGACGAGCTGCACGCGCTCGAGAAGCAGCGCGCTCACCGCATCGCGCCAGTGCCACGAGGAAAGGGGAAAAAGCGAGAGAGGACGGTAATCGGCATTGAGGACGAGGGTCTGCAGGTCCATCATCGGACCGAAAGCCCCAGGACTAAAAGCCCCAGAACCGAAAGCCCCGGCCTCAAGCGGTCGCGGCGGACCTCATCCCCCGCGCCTTTTGCCCACATCCCGACGTCCCGCCCGCAGGAGAGGATCTCCGGGAGCGGAACCTCGAGGATCACGGCGCATGGCGGGCGGCAGTCCACGGCAATCGCCTCCATCCAAGCTCTTCTGTTATATGACACCGCGATCGGCCTCGGGCAACCCCTGAGGTGCGGCTTCATCAAAGCTTCATCCCTTCACAGCCTTACGCCCTCCTCCTTTCCTGATGCGCGCCGAGACCACCCGTTTCGCCCCCTCGCCCACCGGCCATCTCCATCTCGGCCATGCCTATGCTGCGCTTTTCGCCGAACGCTTCGCGCGCCAGACGGGCGGGCGGTTTCTGCTCCGGATCGAGGACATCGATACCACCCGCTGCCGCCCGCACTTCACTGCGGCCCTGATCGAGGATCTCCGCTGGCTCGGCCTTTCCTGGGAGGAGCCGGTGCGGGTGCAGTCCGCCCATTTCGCTGAATACCGGGCGGTGCTGGAGGCGCTTTCGGCGCGCGGCCTCGTCTATCCCTGTTTCTGCAGCCGGGCCGAGATCGCGCGAGAGGCGGCGGCTTCGGCCTCCGCCCCGCATTTCACGCCGGACGGTGCGCCGCGCTATCCCGGGACCTGCCGCCGTCTCACCGCCCGTGAGCGGGAGGCCCGCCTCGCGGCGGGAGCGCCTTACGTGCTTCGGCTCGACATGGCGCGGGCGCTTTCGCTCATCCCCGGCCCGCTCAGCTTCGAGGAAGTGGGGGTGGGGCGCATCCCGTGCGATCCCGCGTCCTTCGGCGACGTGGTGCTCGCCCGGCGTGACGTGCCGGCGAGCTACCATCTCGCGGTGACCCATGACGACGCGCTCCAGGGAGTAAGCCTCGTCACCCGCGCCGAGGATCTCCGCCCCGCCACCGCGCTGCACCGCCTGCTGCAGACCCTGATGGGCTGGCCCGAGCCGCGTTATGCCCATCATCCGCTGCTGCGCGATGCGAGCGGGCAGAGGCTCGCCAAACGCTCGGGC
>KN173933.1:3443-7347 GCA_000759655.1 Acidicaldus organivorans
GCCACGCCGCTCCGCGCCCTCGGCCTGAGCCCCGCCGAGATCCGCGCCCGGCTCGGCTTCGGCCCCGCCTGACCCTCCTTCCCGTCCCTTCACATGTGGCCGGGAAGCCAGGTGGAGAGGCTTGGGAAGAGGATGAGGATCAGGAGGCGGAGGAGGTCGGTTGCGACGAAAGGCAGCACGCCCGCGAAGATGGTGGCGATGCGGATCTCGCCGATCACGCTCTTGATGACGAAGACGTTCATGCCCACGGGCGGATGGATGAGGCCGAGTTCCACCGTCATCACGATGATCACCCCGAACCAGACCGGATCGAAGCCAAGCCCGGTGATGAGCGGAAAAACGATGGGAATGGTGAGGATGACCATCGCCATCGCATCCATCACGCAACCGAGCACGATGTAGAGCGCCATGAGAAGAGCGAGCACCCCGTAGCGCCCGATCCCGAGCCCGGTGAGGGCAGCGGCGACATGCTGCGGCGTGCCGGTGACGGTGAGGAAATAGCCGAACAGGATGGCGCCGATCAGGATGGTGAAGATCGCCGCACTGGTCCGCACCGCGCCGATCAGGCACTCCAGCGAGGCGGCAGGATCGAGGCGCCGGCGGGCCCAGGCGATGAGGAAGGCGCCCATTGCTCCCATGCTCGCCGCTTCGGTCGCGGTGAACATCCCGCCATAGAGCCCGCCGATGACGAAGAGAAAAAGAAGCGCGATCGCCCACACCCCGCGCAGCGCCTGCCACCGTTCGGACCAGGTGAGACGGGGTGCCGCGGGGAGGAAACCGGGACGCAGCCGCGCGATCAGGCCGATGGTGACGAGATACATCGCGACCGCGAGGGGGCCCGGCACCACCCCGGCGATGTAGAGTTTCCCGACATCCTGCTGGGTGATCAGACTATAGACGGCGAGCACGATGGAAGGCGGCAGGATGGCGCCGAGCGTGCCGCCCGCGGCGATCACCCCGGCCGCGAAGCTCTCCGGATAGCCGAAGCGGCGCATCTCGGGATAGGCCACCGCCGAGAAGGTCGCCGCGGTGGCGACCGAAGAGCCAGAGATCGCGGCAAATCCGGCGCAGGCAGCGATGGTGGCCATCCCCAGCCCGCCGCGGCGGTGGCCGAGAAAGGCGTGCGCGGCGCGGAAGAGTTCGGCGCTCATCCCGGAGCGCTGGGCGATGGTGCCCATGAGGAGAAAGAGCGGAATGACGGCGAAACCGGCATCGGTCGCGGTGCGGATCGGTGACTGGGCAAGGAGACGGAAGGCCGGGCCGAAGCCGGAGAGAAGCCCGAACCCGCCCACCCCGACCAGTCCCATCGCGATGCCGACCGGCACGCGGAGCAGCATGAGGAGGAAGAGGAGGACGAAACCGCCGACCGCCACCTCATTGGGACTGAGCGAGCTCATTGGGGGCGTTTATCCCCATCCGTCTCCTCCCCGCCGCGTCCGAAGAGGAGAACAAGCGCAAGCAGCACGCCAAAGACGAGACCGAGGGCGGCGAGCGTCTCGAAGGGCCAGACGGGGAGGTTGAGATCGTAGGTGCTCTCCCCGCTCGCCCAGGTATCCCGCGCCTTCCACACCGCGCTTGCGGCAAGCGCGGCAAGCGCCGCGGCGAGGAGGGCGTCATCAAAGCGGCCTAGCCCGCGCCGGGCGCGAGGCGAAAGCGCGTTCCAGAGGAGATCGACAGTGATGTGGCGGCGGCGGAACGAGGTGATGGCGATCCCCCAGAAGATCAGGATGCCGAGCAGGTTGCGGCTGAAATCGTAAGCATCGGGAAGGGAGGTCGCGAAGAAGTAGCGCAACACCACCGAGACGAAAGTGAGGAAGGCGACGAGGCCGAGGAGGAGCCCCGTCATCCGTTCCGAGATCGCAACGAGACGTTGCAGCCCACACTTTTTCACCACCCCCTCCCCGCCTCAATAGCCCGCGTGATAGCGGGCCAGCGCCGCCTCGAAATCGCGGCTGATCGCCTCCGGATCGGCCCCGGCGCGGCGCACCGAGGCCGCCCAGCTCTCATGCAGAGGTTGCGCGGCGGCGCGCCAGTCGGCGAGCTGGTCCGGGGTGAGGCTTATCAGCGTATGGCCAGGCTCGGCGGCGACCTTGGCCCGCCCTGCCGCCTCGAAATCCGCCCAAGGCGAGGCGAAACGGACCGCCCATTCGGTGGTGCAGTGCGCATCGATCACTGCGCGGTCGGCCGGGGCGAGGCTCTCATAGCGCGACGGGTTCATCACCCAGACGAAGGTGGTGACATACATCTGCACGTCGAGGTGATAGGTCACCACCTTGTCGATGCCGAACAGCACGAGCGAGCCCCAGGGGAAGAAGATCCCATCCGCCACGCGTCGCTCGAGCAGATCGCGGGCGGCGGGGGCGGAGGCCTGCACATTGGTCGCCCCGAGCAGGGTGGCGAAATTGCCGATCGTGGCATCGGCCGGGCGCAGCTTGAGCCCCTTGACGTCTTCCGGCATCACCACCTTGCGGCGGGTATGGAGCGTGCCGGGATCGTGCATGAAGGCGAAACAGTAATGCACGTCTTTCATCTCGCGTCCGGCCCAGGCGCGATACCAGGTATCGAGTGCGGCGGTGCCGCTCTTCGCGTCGCGATACTGGAAGGGAAGATCGGAGAGGGCGATGATCGGAAACCGCCCCGGCTGGTAGCCAGGATTGACGAAGGCGAAATCGGCGATCCCGTCGCGCGCCATGTCGTAGTGATCGAAGGCCTTGCCGAGCTGTTCGGCGGGGAAAATGCGCGACTGGATGCGCCCGCCCGAGTCTTGGGCGAGCGAGGCGGCCCATTGTTCGATCGCCTGCTGCAACGGATGGGCGGGCGGCAGCCAGTGGGCGAGTTTGAGCGTCACCTCGCCCTCGGCCAGGGCGGGCGGGATCCAGGCCGGCGCGGTCCCAAGGAGCAAGACAAAAAGAGCCCACACGCCGCGACGGGTGAAAAAATCCTTGATCGGTCGCATCGTTTCCTCCCTGTTGACGCCTTCACCGGCGCCTCTTTCGGCTTATCCCTTCAAATCTTGTGCTTTCAAATCACGCGAGAACTTCTCCTTTCCCGTGCCGCGCTTTCAGGCCCGGCCGAATGCCCAGCGCACCAAGGTGCGGCCCGGCTCCGGATGAAGCACGAGCTGCGACGTGGTCTCGGGCTCTCCCGCGCCGAGATAGATGCTCTCCTCGACGCCGAGCGCGGCATCGGTACGGAAGCGCCATTCGCCCCCTTCGGGCACGGCGAGCCGCACCTGATCGGCTTCCACCGCCAGCACGTCAACCGCCGGGTGGAGATGGAAGCGAAGCAGGAACGGATGCTCGTTTCCCTCGATCAGGTCCTCACCGCGGAGATCCTCCCCATCCTCGGCGAGATAGAGGCGGCGGCGATGGCGGAGCCCGCACCCCGCTTCCCACCCGTCATGCACCGCATCGAGCCAGTGCGCCCCCTCCTGTTCCTGATGATCCACCGTGACCATGCGGGCGAGCGGCAACGCTGCCGCGGCGTCTTCCCCCTCCAGCACCAGGGTCGAATGCGCTGCCGGCGCCCGCAGCGCCTCGAACCAGCTCCGCCGCGCCGGCGGGGCCGCGCCGCAATTGACCACCACCCGGCTCCGCCCGACCGAGAACTCGAAGGAGAGCGCTCCGGCATGGCGATACCGCTCCCCGAAGCCGGGGGAGGCCGGTCCGGCATCGACCACCACCACGCTGCGCCGCGCGGCGAGCCGGTAGAACCGCCCCTCCGGCAAGGCGGTGAGCGCCCGGCCATTGCGGCCTGCCTGGGCGAGGACGAACTCGACGAGGACCGGATCGAGGGCGAGCGTCCCGTTGAAAGCGGCGAGCCCGCCATCGCCGAGGCGCAGCGTGCGCAGGACGGCGGCCATGCGCTCGATGGCGGGAGCGAGCGCGGCGGGAGGGACGATCTG
>KN173933.1:7431-8301 GCA_000759655.1 Acidicaldus organivorans
CGCGGCCTGCAGGAGGGCGCGGATCTCGATCAGATCCTGCAACGCGCGGAGCTGCGCATAGGGGCTGCGCGAGAGGTGAGTCCCGTCCCCCGCCACCTGGCGGAGGATTTCGCCCGGGAGATGGCGCAGCGCGAGATCGAGGAGATCGTTGACTTCGGGAAGCGCCACCGCCGCGGCAAGTAACCCCTTGTAAGGGGCAAATCCGGCGATCTCGGCGCTCCCTCCCGGAATGTCGTGCGAGAGCCAGCGGGCCTCCTCGACCATCCGCTCCATCAGCCGGTAGCGGAACGCCTCATCGGCGGAGGCGGCGAAGAAGTCCCAATGCCCGAGCCAGGCGGCGAGCCGCCGGCCCGCGACGTCGGGGCGCGAGGCGAGCGGATCGCGGAAGGAGAGGTCGAACAGGCTCGCGGTGAGCGCCCGCACCGCAAGCCGCGCCGCATCGGTGCCGAGCGCCCGGAGATCGCGGA
Source organism: Acidicaldus organivorans (assembly GCA_000759655.1). GTDB lineage: Bacteria > Pseudomonadota > Alphaproteobacteria > Acetobacterales > Acetobacteraceae > Acidicaldus > Acidicaldus organivorans. The sequence goes on from KN173933.1 coordinate 7,899, forward strand.
TCCAGCCGAAAGCGAGGAGCTCGGCGCGCACCTCGGCGGCAAGCGTCGTGTCCCGCATCGCCTCGGGGGTGAGCGGCGCCATCGGCGCCTCGGCCCGCCACAGCGCGCTTCCCTCACCGCGCAGCAGGCGGCTTGCCAGCGCCGCATCGCCGGGCCAGGGATCGCGTAAGGTAAAGAGGGGCGCTTCGGGAAGACGGGGCGAGCGGAGCCGCGGCAGACGGCCGAGGAGATGACGCGCCTCCCGCCAGAAACGGCGTGCGCCCCGGCTCATCCGCGCTTCTCCCCATCCCGCATCCCCTGCCCCCGGGTCCATGCTCCCCCTTCCCGTCCCAACATCATCCTCCTCACGCCGTCTTGATCAATCGCGCGGCGAAAAATCCATCCATGCCTCCCCATTCTGCCC
>KN173933.1:8445-14796 GCA_000759655.1 Acidicaldus organivorans
ACAACCCTGGGTGGGTGAAAAGATCTCCCTCTTCCGTGATCGCCTCGGGCAGAAAGGGAAGCTCCTCCGGGCGGAGCGGATCGCGCCGGAGGGGAAGACGCGCGAGCGCCGCTTCGATCCGCGCCCGGCCTTCCTCGGGCTGGAGGGAGCAGACGGCATAGACCAGCCGCCCGCCCGGTTTGAGATGCCGCACGGCGGCATCGAGCAGCGCATCCTGCACCGCGGTGAGTGTGGCAAGATCGGCGGGGCGGCGCAAATGCGGAATGTCGGGGTGGCGGCGGATGGTGCCGGTGGCGCTGCAGGGCGCATCGAGCAGCACCGCATCGAAGGGCTCGGCGCTCTCCCAGCGCGTCGCATCCGCCGCGACGAGGCGGGCGGAGAGCCTGAGACGGGCGAGATTTTCCTCAAGCCGCGCAAGCCGCGCCGGATCGCGCTCGACCGCCGTCACCTCTGCCCCTCGGGCGGCGAGCTGGGCGGTCTTGCCGCCGGGCGCGGCGCAGAGATCGAGGATGCGTTCCCCGGGCTGGGGGCGAAGCAGCCGCGCCGGGAGCGAAGCGGCGACGTCCTGGACGAAGAAGCGGCCCTCGGCGAAGCCAGGGAGGGCGCTCACGGCCGTTCCCGGCGGCAGGCGCCAGGAGCCGGAGGGCAGGCGCCAGGAGCCGGAGGGCAGGCGGAAGCCAATCTCGAGGCTCGCCTCTTCGTCTGTCCCCTCTTCATTATTTGTCCAGGTGAGATCGAGCGGCGGCTCGCGGTGGTGCATCTCGGCGATCACCCGCGCCCGCTCGCCCCAGCTCCGCCAGAGCCACGCGGGCGTGTCGAGGCGGGGCGGGTCGAGTTGGTCGAGCACGGATTTTCCCATCCCCGCGATGCGGCGCAGCACGGCATTGACAAGCCCGGTGAAGGGTTCGAAGCCACGGAGCCGGGCGAGCGTCACCGCGGTCGCCACCGCGGCATGGGGTGGGGTGTCGAGAAGAAGGAGGGCTGCCGCGCCGAGCCGGAGCACGTGGCGCACCCCCTCAGGGGGAGCGCGGCGAAGATGGGAGTCCAGCACCGCATCGAGCGTGCCGAGATAGCGGAGCGTGGTGGCGGCGAGACGATGGGCCGCGGCCCGGTCGCGCGAGGCGAGGCTTGGGAGTTGGTCGAGCGCCGCATCGAGGGTGCGGCGCTGATCGAGCACCGAGGAGAGGAGATGAAAAGCGGCTTCACGGGTGGGATCACGCATGGCGCCCTTTCTTGGCTCAGCGCGCGCGGCGAGGCGAGAGGCAAAATGGCAGAGCGCCTCTCTGCGGCGCTCTGCCGCGCGCCGCGCCTCGTCCTTCTTCTCTTCGCGCTCGCCTGCTGGCTCCCCGGATTTACGACGATCCCGCCCACTGATCGCGACGAGTCCCGTTTCGCCCAGGCGACGAAGCAGATGCTGGAGACGGGCGATCTCGTGCGGATCATGAATGGCGAGGAGCCGCGCAACCGCAAGCCGATCGGGATCTACTGGCTCCAGCTTCCCTTCGCTGCCGCCGCCCGCAGGGCCGGGCTTGCCGCGGCCAATCCGATCTGGCCCTATCGCCTCCCCTCCCTGCTCGGCGCGCTGCTCGCCGTCTTCGCCACGCGACGGCTCGGGGCGCTCCTCTTCTCCGCGGAGGTGGGGCTGTGGGCGGGGCTTTTGCTTGCCGCCTCCCTGCTGCTTGGCTTTGAGGCGCGGCTTGCCAAGACCGACGCGGCGCTGCTCGGCGCCACTACCGCGGCGATCGCCCTCCTCGCCGAGGCGGCCTTCGCCCCCGAGCGTTTCCGCCTCCGCCATGCGCTCTCCTTCTGGACCGCGCTCGGCGCGGGCATCCTGATCAAGGGGCCGATCACCCCGATGGTGATCGCCTTTCCCCTCGCCGCCGCGTTCTGGCAGGCTGGATCGGGGCGAGTGTGGCGGGCGCTTCGCCCCGCCTTAGGGATACCCCTGCTCCTCCTCCTCGTCCTTCCCTGGTTCGCAGCGATCGGGATTGCGACGCATGGCCAGTTCTTCGCCCAGGCGGTGGGCGGGGATCTGGGCCGGAAACTCGCCGGGGGGGATGACGCGCACGGCGCGCCTTTCGGCACCTATCTCGGCCTCGTCTTCCTCACCTTCTTCCCGGGAAGCCTCCTCCTCATCCCGGCGATGCGGACCGCCTTCCGCAAGGCCAGGCACCCCGCCTTCGCCTTCCTGCTCGCCTGGCTCGTTCCCTCCTGGCTGATTTTCGAACTGGTGCCGACCAAGCTCCCCCATTACGTCCTCCCCCTCTATCCGGCGCTCGCCCTTCTTTGCGCGACCGCGATGGGAGAAGACGCCCCGCCGCTTTCAGCCCGCCTCGCGCGCGTCATCTTCGGAGTGGTGCTGCTTGGGATGGGAGGGATCCTCGCCGCGCTGGCTGCGGTGAGCGAATTCCCCTCCCCTCGCCTGCTGCTCGGCCTCGTCCCCCTCCTCCCGCTTGGGCTTCTCGCCTGGCTTTCCTGGCGCCTCCCCGACCTCCGCCGCCTGCTCGGCACCGCGCTCCTCACCGCGCCCTTCCTCTACGCGGCTTCGTTCGGCGTCGAGCTTCCCCATCTCCGCGGCGTCTGGCTGTCGGCACGCCTTGCCGAAGACGTGGCGGCCCTTGGCCCGGGCCGGGCCTTCGGCGCGGCGGGCTATGCCGAGCCGAGCCTCCGCTTCCTCGCGGGGACCCCGACGCGCTTCTTCGCTTCTGGGGCAGAGGCCGCCGACTTCCTCGCCACGACCCCCGGGGCGGTGGTCGCGGTGGAGCGGGGGAGCGAGGCCGCCTTCCAGAGCGAGGCGGCGAGACTTTCGCTCGCCCCGCATCCCCTCGGCGCAGAGCGCGGCTTCAACTACTCCAAGGGCAGGCGGGTCGCGCTCACCCTCTATGAGGCGACAGGCGCGGCTGCGGCCTCAGCTCCCGCAAGCCGCGAGGTGAAGTAGTCGGCGTACTGCTTGCGGAGCGTGGCCTTGGAGAGTTTGCCGGTCGCCGTGTGCGGCAGGGAGTCCACCACCACCACGTCGTCGGGCAGCCACCAGCGCGCCACCTTGTCGGAGAGAAAGGCGAGCATCTCCTCGCGGCTGACGAGTTTTCCTTCGCGGCAGACGATGAGGAGCAAGGGCCGCTCGACCCATTTCGGATGAGTGGCCCCGATCGCCGCTGCTTCCAGCACGTCGGGATGGGCCACTGCGGCGTTTTCCAGATCGATCGAGGAGATCCACTCCCCGCCCGACTTGATGAGATCCTTGGCCCGATCGACCAGGGTGAGATAGCCGTCCTCATCGAGCGTGCCGACATCGCCGGTATCGAACCAGCCCTCCGCGTCGAGCACGTTGCCGCCCTCGCCCTTGAAGTAGCCCGCCGTCACCCACGGCCCGCGCACCTTGACGTGCCCCACCGCGCGCCCATCGCGCGGCAATTCGCGCCCCTCATCATCGGTGATCTTGAGCTCGACGCCGAAGAGGGCGCGGCCCTGCTTGGCCTGCACGTCATAGCGCGCCTCGCGGTCGAGCTTGGCGTGCTTGGCAAGGAGCTTGCCGGTGGTGGCGATCGGGCTGGTCTCGGTCATGCCCCAGGCATGGACGAGGAAGGTGCCGAAGGTCTCGTTGAAGCGCTTGATCAGGGCGCGCGGCGCGGCCGAGCCGCCGACCAGGGCCTTTTGTAGGCGGATGCGCGAGAGATCGAGCTTGTCGCGGTTCTTGTCGATATAGTCGAAGAAGCCGAACCAGACGGTGGGCACACCCGCCGCCGCCGTCGCTTCTTCGTCGGCCATCAGGTGAAAGAGGCTCTCCCCGTCGAGCTTGGGGCCGGGAAGGATGAGCTTGCTGCCCGACGCCGCTCCGGCGAAGGGAAGCCCCCAGGCATTGGCATGAAAGAGCGGCACGACGACGAGAATCGAGTCTTCGGCGGTGAGGCCGACGACATCGGCCGAGGCCGCGCAATAGGAGTGCAGCACCAGGGCGCGGTGACTGTAGAGCACGCCCTTCGGGTTGCCCGTGGTGCCGGAGGTGTAGCAAAGGAGCGAGGCGTCGTTCTCATCGAGCACGGGCCACTCGAAATCCTCGCTCTCAGCGCCGATCAGCTCCTCATAGCAATGAAGCGGAGCAAGGGAGGTCTCAGGCATCGCCTCGCGCGGGGCGAGCGCCACGTAGCCCTCGACCGAGGAGAGTTTGGGAGCGAGCTGTTCGAGCAGCGGCGCGAAGGCCGGATCGAAGAAGATCAGCCGGTCCTCGGCATGGTTGAGCATGTATTCGATCTGGCCGGGGAAGAGGCGCGGGTTCACCGTATGCAGCACGATGCCCGGGCCGGTGACGCCGAAATAGAGCTCGAGGTGACGCGCCGAGTTCCACGCCATCGAGGCCACCCGGTCCCCCGGCCGGATGCCGAGCCGCGCCAGCGCCCGCGCCAGGCGCTTGGCCCGCCGCTCCACCTCACCCCAGTTTGAGCGTTCGATTTCGCCTTGGGCGTTGCGCGAGACGATCTCGCGCATGGCGTGATACCGCCCGGCATGCTTGATTAGTCCGGAAAGCAGAAGCGGGGTGCGCTGCATCAGCCCCTGCATGGTCTCCTCCCTGGCTCGTTTTCATCTTCGCTTTCATCGTCCTCCCGCCGGTTTGCGGGAAGGGCGGCAGCTCTGACACCCCGCCCGCCGGGCCGGAAAGACTGGGCGCGAAGGATACCATCACGCCCGCCCGCAGGGGAAGGGTTCAGGGGAAGGGTTTTGGAAAAATCCCCCCAATTCGCCAGAAACTCAATTCGCCGGAAACCCAAGTCGCCGGAAAGATAAGGGAGGCGGGATTTCACGTGCCGGCGGGCGGGAGGGGGAAGCTCCGCTCGAAGACCGTCTTCTTGCTGTCCTCGACATGAACGGCGAGGGTGCCCGGCCGGTCGGGGACGATATCGAAAGTGAAGGCGGGGTCCTCGCTCAGCGAGATGTCGGTATCGAGATCGAAGACGAGGCGGTCATTGTAGGTGACGCGCACCGTCTGGATGTAGCGGGCGGGGATGTAGTTGCGGGTGAGCTGGTCCATCTGCATCCCGTTAGTGTTGGGATGGCGGATGAGGAGCTCGACCCGGTCGGGCTGGTTGAGGGCAAAGGGCGAAAGCAGGTTGAGCTTCATCCGCCCCATCTCCTTCAGCGCGAGCTCCTCATTGCTGCCCGCCGGCGCCGAGCAGCCGCCCGCCGCCTTGATGAAGCGCTCGGCCACATAGAGCGTGCCGTCCTGGGTTTCGGCCACCGCATGCAGCAGCGAGTATTGCTCGACCCGCACCCGGATCTTGAGCTCGCGCGGATCGATCGCCGGGCCGAAATGGAACGTGCCGACCAAGGGCGAGGGATTGGCGTCGATGAAAACGTAGAGCGCCTTGACTTCGGCGGGTTTGGCGAGCGTCACGGCGAGCGGGACGAGCGCGGCGTTGAGGGCGCGGTCGGGAGCGCTGAGCGCCACCATCCCCGCCCCGTCATGAAGCGGGCGGTCGCCAAAGACGGCGTGCGCCAGTTCATGCCAGCGGGCGGCGCGGGCGGCCTCATCATCGATGGCCCACGCCGCACGGCCCATCACCACGCCGGCGAGCGCTCCTGCCAGCACGACGCCCCGTCGCGTCCAGTTGCCCATGTCATCCTCCCTTCGCGCGTTCCTGCCCTATTCCCATTCGAGTTCCTTGTAGGCCTCGATCACGTTCCGGCCATTGAATTCATCAAATAGGCGCCAGCGCGACCTTTCGCCAGAGGCGGCACTCTGGCTCGCCGTCTCGATGTCCTCGCCGCGGGCGATCGCCGCCTGGACATCGGCGAGCAGGGTGCGGAGATAGCGCTCCTCATCCGCAGTCCCGCCGGGCCACGCCACCTGGGCCGGGCCGTGGCCGGGAATGGCGCGAGCGGCGGACTCTGCCTTGAGCCGGCTGAGTTCGCCGAGCCAGCCGCGCAGACTGCCATCAAGGATCGGCACGCGGCCGAGAAAGAGGAGATCCCCCGCCCAGAGCGTCTCCGTCTTTTCATCGAACACGGTAAGGTCGGTATCGGTATGGGCGGGAGGATGGGCGGTGAGGACGAGTGTGCGGTCGCCGAGATCGAGGCGGCGCGTGTCATTGACCACGAGGTCGGGCGGAAGCGGCGCGCCAGCAGCTTCCGGCCCCAGCACCTCGGCGAGGCGCCGGTGATAGAACGCGCCGCGCTCGGCGAGCGCCCGCGGCAATTCGTGATGCCCCACCACTTTCGCCCCCGTCTCGCGAAAGGCGGAGGCGCCGAAACAATGATCGAGATGGACATGGGTTTCGATCACGTAGCGGATGGGGCGGTCGGTGCGGGCGCGGATCGCGGCGAGCAGGCGGAGCCCATCGACATGCGAACCGCCGG
>KN173933.1:14860-17214 GCA_000759655.1 Acidicaldus organivorans
TTCGGCAACCGGCCAGGGCTCGGGTGGGGCCGTCCCCACCGCGAGCAACGCCCCGGCGGCGGCCATCAATTTGCGCCGCGAGAGGGAAGGCGTGCAGCAGAGGCAGAACATGGGCCGCGCCCCCCTCAGGCGGGGGCCGGCACCGCGCCCAGGCGGCGGAAGACGGGCTCGGCGCTACCCGCCGCCGCATCGCGCTGGGCGACCGCCTCCTGCATCAGCCCATGATCGGGAGAGAGTTCGCAGGCGGGGTCGGTCCGCGCCGCGTCACCCGTTAGGGCGAGGGCCTGGCAGCGGCAGCCGCCCCAGTCGATCTCGCGCCGTTCGCAGGAGCGGCAGGGCTCGGGCATCCAGGACGTGCCGCGGAAGCGGGTGAAGGCCGGATCGCGCTCCCAGATCTCGCCCAGCGGCTTTTCCCGGGCAGTGGCGAAGGCGAAGCCCGGCAGGGTTTCGGCGGCATGGCAGGGGAGGACCTTGCCGGAGGGGCCGATGGTGATGAAGCGCTGCCCCCAGCCCCCCATGCAGGATTTGGGGCGGGCGGCGTAGTAATCAGGGACGACGTAGTCGATCACCATCCGCCCCTTGAGCCGCGCCCGCGCTTCTTCCACCACCTCGGTGGTGAAGTCGAGCTGCTCACGGGTGGGGAGGAGGACATCGCGGTTCTTCAGCGCCCAGCCGTAATACTGGACATGGGCGATCTCGATCCGCGCCGCGCCCAATCCTTCGCCGAGGGCGATCATGCGCGGCACGTTGGCGATGTTGGCGCGATAGACCACGAAATTGAGGGTGAGCGGCAGGCCCGCGCCGCGGATCAGCGCCGCGGCCTGGAGCTTGCGGGCGAATGCGCCGCGATAGGCGGCCATGCGATCCGCCGGAGCGGGATCGACGTCCTGGAAACTGAGCTGGATGTGATCGACCCCGGCGGCGACCAGCCGTTCGAGAAGCTCGGCGTGAACCTCCACGCCGAGCTTCTCGAACGACTGGTCGCCGCCGGGGTCGATCACATCCAGCTCAGTTTCCAGGACGTCGATCCCGCTCCGGCGGCGACCAGCCGTTCGAGAAGCTCGGCGTGGAGGTTCACGCCGGAGGTGATGATGTTGGTATAGAGCCCATGCGCGGCGGCGTGGCCGACCAGGGTGACGATGTCGGCCCGCGCCAACGGTTCGCCCCCGGCGAAATGGAACTGGAGCACGCCGAGACTCGCCGCCTGTTCAATGACGCGCTGCCAGTCACGGGTGGCGAGTTCCTCCCCGGGCCCTACCAGGTTGAGGGGGTTGGAACAGTAGGGGCATTGCAGGGGACAGCGATGGGTCACCTCGGCGATCAGACCGAGGGGGGGCGGGATCGGGTTCATGGCGCAATCGCTCCCTTGTCGCGGAGGTCGGCGAGCATCGAGGCCGTATCGGCGAGGATCACGGCGCGTGGGGCGTCGAAACGCCGCGCCAGATCATCGGCGATGGCGCCCAGGCTGCGCGCCCCATCGACCAGGCGGAGGATCTCGGCGGCCTGCTCGTCGAGGAGAAAGAGCCGCTCGGGGGCGAGCAGCACCCAACTCCCTCGCACCTGATCGAACCGGAGCCGAACGCCCTCGCGCAGGCGGGGAATCCAGCTCTCTTCAGCCGCCGCTTCCGCCATCCCTTATCCTCCCGCCCGCCGCGGCGCGTGATCCTCAGGCACGAAGGCGCCGGGGGGGATGAAGCCCGGCTCGACATAGGCGAAATAGAGCCCATCGAGCTGTGCCCACAGCACGTCGCATTTGAAGCGGAGCGCGGCGAGCACCGCCTCCTGCTTCTCCGGCGTATCCGCATGGGCTTTGACATAGGCGAGGGCGAATTCGACGTCGCGCGGCGCCTGGGTGAGCCGGGGCGTGAAATAGGCGAGCGTCTCCTCGGTGATGAAGTCGTAGTGGCGGAGCATGCCGGAGACGCGCTCGCTGATGATGGTAGGCGAGAACATCTCGGTGAGCGAGGAGGCAATGCCCTCGAGGATGGAGCGCTCGCGCACGAACTGGACATAGGCATCGACCGCGAAACGGGTGGTGGGGAGGATGCCGCGGGTCGAGATCACGTAGTCGCGGTCCAGCCCCACCCCTTCGGCGAGTTTGAGCCAGCGGGCGATGCCTCCCTCTCCTTCCTTCGTTCCGTCGTGATCGACGAGGCGCGAGCGCCAGGCGCGGCGAAGCTCGGGCGTGGGCAGGCGCGCGATCAGCGAGGCGTCCTTGGCCGGGATCTGGCTCTGATAGTAGTAGCGGTTGAGCGCCCAGGCCTGCACCTGCCCGCGGCTGAGCTTGCCGTTATGCAGGAGCTTATGGAACGGGTGGAGATTGTGGTAACGCTCCGCCCCGATGGCGCGGAGCG
>KN173933.1:17293-17421 GCA_000759655.1 Acidicaldus organivorans
CGGCCTCGAGTTCGTCCGGGGTGAGCAGGCGGTTGGGGGGAAGGTTGTCCATCGCGTCTGGCCTTGCGCTTTCTCACTTTACTCAAGAGAGGTCGAAACTCATCCCGTCCTCGCCCACCCGCCAGCCC
>KN173934.1:0-5218 GCA_000759655.1 Acidicaldus organivorans
GCCCCCAGCAGCCCCCCCCGGCGCGCCATAAACCTCACCCGCGCCCTCCGGCTTGCCAGAGACGGGGCGCTTGGCGAATAACGGAAGAATGACCAAGGCCCGTCCCATCGCCCGGCTGCGCTACGAGAAAGATGCCCCACCCTGGCCCACCGATGCGGCCTGGGCCCTCTCGCTCTCCGGCGAGACCCGGGCGCTCGGGCGGGCGGCGGCGATGCTCCTCTGGACGCTCGCCCTGATCCCGGTCCAAGCCCTGCTCCTCCTCCTTCCCGGCCGTGGCAAGCGCCTCCTGCCCCGCCTCTACTGGGCAGGAATGTGCCGTCTGCTCGGGCTCCGCCGCAGCCGCCTCGGCGCTGCGCTCCGCCACCGGCCCGTGGTCTATGTCGCCAACCATAGCACCTGGCTCGACATTCCGCTGCTCGGCGCCGAACTCGAGGCGGTGTTCGTCTCCAAGGACGATGTGCGTAAATGGCCGCTCATCAACGTGGTGGCCTATCTCGGCCGCACCGTCTTCGTCCGCCGCCGCCGCAGCCACACCGGCGCCGGACGCGAAGCGATCGCCCAGCGTCTTTCGGCTGGCGACAATCTCATCCTCTTCCCCGAGGGCACCACCTCGGACGGCTCGCGGGTGCTGCCCTTCCGCTCCTCGCTGCTCGATGCCTGCTCGCGCGCGCCCGGTCTCCTCATCCAGCCGGTCTCCATCGCCTACGACCGGCTCGCCTATCTTCCCGCGCTGCGCCAGGGGCGAACGCTTTTCGCCTATTTCGGAGCGAGTGCGATCGGACCCCATTTCTGGCGGCTCGCCCGCTGGCCGGGACTGCATGCGACGGTGCTGTTCCACCCTCCCCTCGACCCAAGCCGCTATCCCGACCGCAAGGCGCTCGCCCGGGCGCTCGAAGAGATCATCGCCTCGGGCGCGGCGGCGTTGCGGCAGGGCCGCTCAGCCGCGCTCGCGGCGCTCGCCTGCCCGGTGGGGGAACGGGGAGAGGACGGGGGCCACGGCGAGATTGAGCGCGAGCGCGGCTGAGCGGCCCTGCCGCTACGCCGCCGCGCCCGCGGCGCGCGCCTGCCCGGTGGGTGAACGGGGAGAGGACGAGGGCCACGGCGAGATTGAGCGCGAGCGCGTAGAGAGCGGCGTAGCCGGGTAGCGTGTAGCCCGCGAGGTGCAGCGGATAGACCGCCGACTGGAACCCCTGCGCCGCCGCCATCGCCGTCCCCGCCGCCATGCCCGCCGCCCAGCCCAGCAGCAGGCCGGGCCCCGAGAACAGGCGCGGGCAATGCGAGGCGAGAAGCAGCGCCGGCGCGGTCTGGCTGATCCACACCCCGCCCAGGAGCTGCAACTCGATGGCGTAACGCTGCGGCAGGGCGATGATGAAGACGAGCGCGCCCGCCTTGACGACGAGCGAGACGAATTTGGCGATCGCCGCCTCCCGCTCGGGCGGGCAGGCCCGCTCGACAAAAGCCTTCCAGATGTTGCGGGTGAAGAGATTGGCCGCAGCGATCGACATGATCGCCGCCGGAACCAGCGCCCCGATGGCGATCGCGGCGAAGGCGATGCCGACGAACCAGGAGGGGAAGGCGGCGAGAAACAGGGCGGGGATGGCGAAATTGGGCCCAAAGGCGGCAAACCCGTCATGGAAGGCGGGCATCTTGTCCACCCCCCAGGCCGCGGCCATGAAGCCGAGCAGGGCGAGCAGGCCGAGCAGGAAGGAATAGGCGGGGAGGATCGAAGCGTTGCGGCGGATCACCTCACCCGAGGAGGAAGAGAGGATCGCCGTCATCGAGTGGGGATAAAGAAAGAGCGCGATCGCCGAGCCCAGCGCGAGCGAGCCATAGGCGGAAAAGGCGCCGGTGCTCGCAGGCGGGGGGGCGGGGAGGAGAAGTTTCGCGGCCGGAATCTTGGCGAAGATCGCCGAAAAACCGCCCAACTCCCACGGCACCACGATGATCGCGGCAAAGACGGCGAGATAGATCAGCGTATCCTTGACCACGGCGATCAAGGCCGGCGCTCGCAGCCCGCTCGTGTAGGTGAAGGCGGCGAGAATGAGGAAGGCGATGATGAGGGGAAGATCGGCGAGCCACCCTTGGGCGTGGAACCCGAGCCCGCCGATCACTACCGCCATGCCGATCAATTGCAGCGCGATATAGGGCATGGTGGCGAGCAGACCGGTAAGCGCGATGGCAAGCGCCAGCCAGCGGTCGTGATAGAGGCCCTCGACGATATCGGCGGTGGTGATGTGTCCCCCATCGCGGGCGAGCCGCCAGAGGCGGGGGAAGAAGAGGTAGAGGATCGGATAGATCATGATGGTGTAGGGCACGGCGAAGAAGCCGATCGCCCCGCCGCCGAAAATCAGCGCCGGAACCGCAACGAAAGTATAGGCGGTATAGAGGTCGCCTCCGAGCAGGAACCAAGTGACGAAGGTGCCGAAGCGGCGCCCGGCCAGTCCCCATTCATGGAGATGGGAGAGATCCGCCGCCCGCCAGCGGGCGGCGAGGAAGCCCACGATGGTGACGAAAACGAAGAGAAGGACGAAGACGATCGTCGCGGTGACGTTCATCGCGTCTCATCCTCCGCGCTCCGCTCGCTCCGGTGCAGCGAGAAGATAAGAAGAGCGGCGATCAGGATCCAGGCGAGCTGGTACCAGTAGAAAAAGGGAAGCCCGAACAGTTCGGGCTCCAACCGGTTATAGACCGGCACGTCGAGAATGGCGATGAAGGGCACGATCAGCACCCATCGCCTGAGACCGGAGCGCACTGGCTTGTCCATTCCCCCCTCCTTCCTCAACCCCAATCCTTCGGATCAGCCCGCCTCGAGCAGACGGGCGAAGCGGCGTTCGCGGTGCTTGAGCAGCCCCCAGGCGCCACGCGCGGCGAGATCGGAAAGCCGCCCGCGCGGGGGAAGCCCCACCGCCTTGAAGATCATCCCCACCCCCCGCTCGATATGGCGGAAACGGTAGGCCCGCATCGCCTGGCGCATGTAGCGTGCCGTGCAGCGGCGGCGCTCGAAGGGGGTGTCCTCTGATTCGTTTCCGCAATGATAGGCATAGGCGAGCTCGTCGTCCTCGCTCTCGCCGATCCGCCCGAGCGCGATCCAGAGCCTCCGCGGCAGGCTGATCCGCTCGCGGCGGAGATAGCGGCGCATGTGATCGTAAAAGAGCTTGTAGTGGCGGAACTCGTCGGCGGCGATGTGCTTGCAGATCTGCTTGAGCACCGGCTCCGAGGTCGCCTCGCCGAGGGCGGTGTAGTAGCTCGACGTCCCGGTCTCGACCATGCAGCGGGCGATGAGCTCGCCAGTGCGCGAGCCGCGCACCGAGCGATCGACCTCGATCGGGATGCGGTAGCCGGCGCGGTAACGGGCGAAGGCCTTCTCGAAATCCCAAGTTGGATCGGCGAGCATCGCCCAGCGGCCGAGCGCCTCACCGTGCTGGACCTCCTCCTCCGCCCAATAATGGGCGGCGGCGCGGAAATCGGGATCATCGGCGAAGACGCGGTCGAGATAGAGGGCGTAGTCGTGGCCGTTGCGCTCGACCATGGCGGCGGCCTTGACCAGCGGCACCAGGGCGGGATCGACCCGCGCGGGGTCGAAACGGTCCCAGGCCACGTCGTCGATGTGCCAATGCTTCATGGGTGCGCGTTCCTGACTTCAGCCTCCATGACGTCCGGCCTCGCCTCTCCTGGCGGGAGGGCCGGATCATCGTTTTTTGAAGAAGCCCGGCTCGCGGGGCCGGGTCAAGGGGGCGCGCGAGGCTGCCCCCCGGGTGAGCCCGAATTCAGAGGAGCGGGCGGAGCGCGCCCCAGCGTTCGGAGCTGCGGGCGGTGATCAGAGCGACGAGGGCGAGCCCGGCGAGCAGCACCCATCCCGCCGGCCGCAGCCCATAGCGGAACGGGTCAAGATTGGCGGCAAGGACGAGCAGCCAGGCAAAGCGGGTGACACTCGCATACCAGAGCGCCTCGAGCCCTGCGGTGAAGAGGGCGGAGGCGAGCGAAAGGCCCAGCAGGGAGAGGGGATGGAGCTCACGCGCGCGCGGCAGAAGCCGCCAGAAGAGGAGCCAGAAAGCGAAGCCCGAGCAGACCAGCGCCTCGCCCGCATCGGCCTTGAGCGAGAGGAGGAAATGCCAGAGGGCGAGGATGAGAGCGGGATAGACCAGGCGATGGAGGCGCCGCCATCCCCGCCCGAGCCGGGCGAGCCAGCCATCGGTCGAAGTCGCGGCAAGCAGGGCAAGCATCAAGGTCGCCGCGAAACCGAGAGTGAGATAGAAGCGGAGAAGGATCTCTCGCGCGATGAAGCCCCAGGCGTAGGCCTCGTCGGCAACGTAGCAGAAGACGTGGGCGAAGGTGTAGAACGCGGCGGCGAGCCCCGCCTGGCGACGGATCAGGGTGAGGCGCGGCGCGCGAAAGAGACGTTGCAGGGGGGTGAGCGCCAGGGTGACGAGCAGGAACCGCACCGCCCAGCGCCCCGTCTCGTGATTGAGATAGATCCAGGGCCGCGGGCCGAAGCCAGCTCTCGCCCCCTGCCAGGCGAGCGCGAGGGCGGGCGCGGCGAGGAGGAGAAAAGCGGCGGTCTTGAGCGGAGAAAACCGCCCCGAGCGGTCGAACACAGGAAGGCGGCGGAGAAGAGGCGGCCCTCCTTGCGCGGCGGGCAGGCTGCGCCGCGGCGCCTGCTCCCCCGTCCCTCCCGTGCGCCGCGCCGCTTCCCCCATCGCTCAGGGACTGCCGTAAAAGGGCATGGGCGAGGCGTTGCCGGAGGTCGCCGCCTTGTAGTTGGCAGGGATCTCGAAATAGCTTGCGGCGAGCTTGCGATAGCGGACGCGGGTGGCGCGCAGCAGGACCTGATCCCCCTTCCGCACCTGGAGCAGGACGCCGTCATCGGTGATGCAGACCTGCCGCTTGTCGGCCTCCGAGATCTCCGCCTCCCACTCGCGGCAGACGAAGCCCGCCACTTTCGCCTCGCCCAGCGGGGCGAAATGGGCCGCCTCGAGCTCGGTGAGTTCGCCCGCCACGGTGTTCACCTGCTCGATGACCGATTTGGTGCGGGGATCGACCACATCGACGCGATTGTCCCGATGGTCGATCAGCATATAGGGATGTTCGAGGGCGCGGAGAGGATGACGGAGCTCGCCGAGCGGATCGATCCGCTCGATGCGGGCGGCGGCCTTCCAGCGCACCCGTTCCCCGACCATCTTCCCGCCGATCTCGGCCTGGTAGGTGATATCGACGTCCC
>KN173934.1:5482-6998 GCA_000759655.1 Acidicaldus organivorans
TTCCTTCGCTTCATCCTCCGCCGCCCGCGCCGGGGTCAATCCACCCCAGACGAAAATGCCGAGAAGGAGCGCGGCAAGGAGCGCCGCGCGGCGCGGAACGCCTCCCTCCGGCGCGGAGCGGAGAACGGCCATCACTGACCGCCCGGAGACTGAGGCGCGCCCGCCGCCCCACCCGGCGCCGTCCCCGGCGGGGGGAGGGTCACTTTCTGATACCCCTGCGGCGGGGCAAAGAACTGCGGCGGCTCGGACTTGAAGGAGACCGCGGTGGCCTTGAGCGCGGTCGAGGTGCCATCCTTGTCGGAGCCGTGGCCGGCGAGCAGCACGCCGTCATTGGTCACGCAGACCACCCCGCTCGCCTGCGGCGCCTGGACTTCCCAGTTGGTGCAGGGAAGGCCCGCGATCGTATCCGAGCCCAGCTTGCGGAACTTCATGTTCTCGTTGAGCAGGAAGCCGCTCGCGAGGTCGGCCCGGATCGGCATTTCCGTATAGAGGTGCTGGTTGCTCATCACCAGCAGCATCCGGCCATTGGGCCGGTCGATGATGACATAGCCCGGCTGGCCCACCGCTTCGAGCCGCATCTTGCCCGTGCTCGCCGAGTAATACATGTGCGCCTCCTTCGGCGCATCTGGGCGGGTGTTGGAGAGGCTATAGACCACGCTCACATCCTTGCTCGGCATGAACGGGGGATGGTCATCGGCCAGAGCCGGAGCGGCAGCGAGCAGGGTGAGGCCGGTGAGGATCAGGAACGGTCGCGGCATGTATCGGGTCATCCCATATGCGGGGGCGCGCCCCCAGGTTACGCAGAGGCTTCCGGTTCGGATGCGGAAGGCGCGGCAGAACGCTGCGCGAGCTCTTCCCTTAGCACAGTCTCGGGCAGGACGGCGAGCCAGCGGGCCGGCCGGGCCAGAGCGGCGGCGAGCAGCGTCTTGTATTCGGCGCGGGGGATCTCGCGGGCGCCGAACTGGGCGAGATGGCCGGTGACGAACTGGGTGTCGAGCAGCGAAAACCCGCCCCGCCGCAGCCGCACGACGAGATGGACGAGGGCCACTTTGGAGGCATCCCGGGCGAAGGAGAACATGCTCTCGCCGAAGAATGCCCCGCCCAGACTGACCCCGTAAAGCCCGCCCACCAGCGCGCCCTCCTCCCAGACTTCGATGGAGTGAGCATAGCCGAGCTGGTGCAGCCGGATGAACAGGGTCTCGATTTCGTGATTGATCCAGGTATCCTGCCGCCTCGGCTGCGGAGCGGCGCAGCCCGCGATCACGCCGCGGAAGTCGCGGTCGGCGCTGACCTCGAAGCGCCCCGAGAGCACGGTGCGTTTGAGCCGCTTCGGCAGATGGAAGCGATCGAGGGGCAGGATGCCGCGCATGTCGGGATCGAGCCAGTAGAGATGGCGGCTGGTGCGGCTTTCGGCCATCGGGAAGAGGCCGACCTCGTAGGCGCGGAGCAGGAGCTCGGGCGTGAGGCGGAAATTACGGACCGACATTATCCCCCTCCCTCCCCGGCCGTGCCGGCC
>KN173935.1:0-5464 GCA_000759655.1 Acidicaldus organivorans
GGAGGCGGGCGGCGAGTTCGGGGGGGAGGAGCCCGCTCTCCACATCCACCCCCTTGCCGCAGAGCACCAGCGCGCCTGAGCCCCCGGCGAGGCGGGGAAGGAGGAGGCGGAGGCTCTGCACCGGCACGGCGAGCAGCATGAAGCGGGCCTCGGCCTCCTCGAGCCGGGCGGTGATGCGGATTGCGGGCGGCAACGGATGGGCGGCAAGGCGCGGATTGACCCGGGTTGCGGCGAGCGTCTCGGCTTGGGCCGGATCGCGGGTCCAGAGCACGGGGGAGAGGCCGCGGCGGGCGGCGAGCAAGGCGAGCGCGGTCCCCCAGGCCCCGGCGCCGAGGATGGCGATTTCGTTCATCGGAGGGCGGCTCTATTCATCGAGGAGCCGCTCTATCGCAAAACCGGCCCCTTCGCCATCGCCGAGCCGATCGACCAGGACGTCGAGCAGCGGCGCGGCCTCTTCCGCGAAGCCGTAGGGCGGATTGACGATGATGAGGCCGGAGCCCGCGAAACGCTCGGGATCGAGCGGGGGGCGGCGCCAGAACTCGACGGCGAGGACGTCGCGCAGTCTTCCGCCCGTCTTGAGATCGAAATGGAGCTGATGCGCCGCGCCGCGGCCCTTGAGCGGATACCACGCCGCATAGATCCCCTGCGGGAAGCACCGGTAGGCCTCGCGCAGCCCCTGGGCGAGGGCGGCGTAATCGTTGCGGTCCTCGAAGGGCGGGTCGATGAAGACGAGACCGCGGCGCTCGGGCGGGGGAAGGAGGGCGCGGAGCGCCTCCCAGCCATCCCGGAGATGGACCGCGACCTGGCGGTTGGCGCGGAACAGGGCGCGGAGGCGGGCGGCGACCTCGGGCACCCGCTCGCAGCAGGCCACACGGTCCTGCGGCCGGGCGAGGCGGGCGAGGAGGAGGGGCGAGCCCGCGTAAGTTCTCTCCTCGCCGGCGAGCGTCAGATAGGGGGCGAGCCGCGGATGGGGGGCTTGGCGCAGCCGGGCGATGCCCTCGCGCCATTCGCCGCTCCGCTGCGCTTCCTCCGCGCCGAGGTCATAGAGCCCGGCCCCGGCATGGGTGTCGAGGAGGAAGAGCGGCTTCTCCTTGCGCTGAAGGAGCCGGATGAGGGTGACGAGCAGGGCGTGCTTGACGCAATCGGCGAAATTGCCGGCGTGGAAGGCATGCCGGTAATTCATCGCGGCCCCCCTTTCCCGTCGCCCCCCTCTCTCCTCACCCGGCCTCTCACGCCGCGGGCGCGGCGAGCGGCCAGCGCGGCCGGGCGGGAAGGGCGAGATCATCGCCCGCCGCTCCGGCGCGGAGCCGCTCGATCCCCGCCCAGGCCACCATCACCGCATTGTCGGTGCAGAGCGCAGGCGGCGGGGCGAGGAAGCGGAGCCCGGCTTTGTCCGCGGCGGCGGCGAGGGCGGCGCGGATCGCGGCATTGGCGGCCACCCCACCCGCGACGACGAAACTCTCGCCTTCGGGCCATTCCTCGCGGAAGCGGGCGAGCGCGTTGCGGGCGCGATCGGCGAGCGCGGCGGCGACCGCTTCCTGGAAACTCGCCGCGAGATCGGCGGCGAAGTGCGCATCGCGCTCTGCGGGCGGGCATTCGGCGAGCCGGGTGGCCACCGCGGTCTTGAGCCCGGCGAAGCTGCAGTCACAGCCCGCCCGTCCCTTGAGCGGCTGGGGCAGGGCGAAACGGCGCGGATCGCCCTCGCGGGCGAGACGCTCCACCGCGGGCCCGCCCGGCCAGGGGAGGTCGAGCATTTTGGCGACCTTGTCGAAGACCTCACCCGGCGCGTCATCAAGGCCCCGGCCCAGCACCACGTGCCGCCCCGGCCCTTCCACCGCGACGAACAGGCAATGCCCGCCGGAGACGAGGAGGAGGAGATAGGGAAAGGAAGGGGGCGGCGCGGCAAGACCGGGAAGCCGCGCGGTGAGCGCATGCGCCTCCAGATGGTTGATGCCGAGGAAGGGCTTGCCCCAGGCCAGCGCCAGCGCCTTGCCGAAGCCCGCCCCCACCAGGAGACCGCCGATCAGGCCGGGGCCGAGGGTCGCCGCCACCGCATCCACGGCCTCCGGTGCGATCCCGGTCTCGGCAAGCAGCGCCCGGGTGAGACGGGGGAGATGGACGAGATGGGCGCGCGCGGCGAGCTCCGGCACCACCCCGCCATAGGGTTCGTGCTCGGCGATCTGGCTGCGGAGCTTGTGGCCAAGGACGCACCCCGCCCTATCGACGAGGGCCACCGCCGTCTCGTCACAGGAGGTCTCGATGCCGAGCACGAGCGGCGCGGCGGGCGCGCTCATCGGTCTGCCTGCACGCGAAAAGAGAGAGCGGAGGTGAGGAGCGGCGATTCGACAGGTCGAGAAGGCAAAGAGCCGTCCGAGGCAGATTTCATGGCGCGCGATCTTTCATCCGGTCTTTCAATCCGGGGCATCGGACTTTAGATGAGGGGCCAGTCATTCGGGATGCAAGCCATCGCACGGCAGAAAGCTCGGCGGCGGCTTTCGGGAGAGATGAATGCCGGCTGATCATGATGTCCTGACCATCGCCGAGCTTGGCCGGGCGCTGAAGGCGCGCCGCGGCATGGCCCCTCTGCGCGTGGGCACCCGCGCCTCGCCGCTCGCGCTCGCCCAGACCGAGTCTTTCCTCGCCCATCTTCGCGCGCTCTGCCCGTTCCTGCGCGATTTCCAGGTCCTCAAGCCGGAAGCGTTCGAGACCACCGGCGATGCGATCCAGGACCGCAGGCTCGCCGAGATCGGCGGCAAGGGGCTGTTCGCCAAGGAGATCCACGAAGCGCTGCTCGCCGGCACGATCGATCTCGCCGTGCACAGTCTCAAGGATCTCGAAACGCCCCTGCCGGAGGGGATCCTACTGGCCTGCGTGCTGCCGCGCGAGGATGCGCGCGACGTGCTCGTCCTCGGCCCGCGCCTGCGCGAAGCGGGTGGCGGGGAAGCGGCGGATCCTTTCGCCCTTCTGCCGCAGGGCGCGGTGATCGGCACCTCCTCGGTGCGGCGTCAGGCCCAGCTGCTGGCCCGCCGCCCCGACCTCGAGGTGCGGCTCCTGCGCGGCAATGTGGGGACGCGGCTTGCCAAGCTCGAGCGGGGCGAGGCCGATGCGACGCTGCTCGCCCGCGCCGGGCTGGTGCGGCTCGGGCTCGTCGGGACGGTGCCGCATCTCGTGCTCGGCCCCGAGGAGATGGTCCCGGCGGCAGGGCAGGGGATCATCGGGGTGACGGTGCGGAGCGAGGATCACGAACTCGCCGCCCTGCTCGCCGCGGTGGAGGATCGCGCCGCCCGCGCCGTGGCCACCGCCGAGCGCGAGATGCTCGCCGCGCTTGACGGCTCCTGCCGCACCCCGATCGGCGGTTATGCGCGAATCGAGGGAGAGGCGCTGGTGCTCACCGGTCTCGTGGCGCGGGCCGATGGCACGTTCCATCTCAAGCGCACCGAAGCCGCCCCGCCCGCCGAGGCGGCCCGTCTCGGGCGCGCGCTCGGCGAGGCACTGCGCGAGGCCGCCCCCCCCGACATTTTCGCCGCCGACATTTTCGCCTGAACGCAACCTCTCATGCCGCTTCCCTCCCGCCCCCGCCGGGTTCTGCTCACCCGCCCGCGCCATGCGGCGGCGGAGACGGCGCGGCGGCTCGCCGCGCTGGGCTGGGAGGCGATCCCCGCGCCGCTCCTCGACATCCATCCCGCGGATGGCCCCCTTCCTCCGCTCGAGGGGGGGCAGGCCGTGCTCATCACGTCGGCCAATGCGGTGCCTTTCCTCCCCGAGGCGGCGCGATCTTTGCCCCTGTTCGCGGTGGGTGAGGCAAGCGCGGCGGCGGCGCGCGCGGCGGGCTTCGTTCGTGCCGAGAGCGCGGCGGGCGACGGGGCGGCGCTTATCGCGCGGGTCTGCGCCCGGCTGCGCCCCGAGGCAGGGCCGCTGTGGCTGGCGGTGGGCGAGGGGCAGGGCAAGGCGGCGGCCGCAGCGCTGGAGCGGGCAGGCTTCATCGTCCGGCGGGCAGAGGTCTATCGCGCCGTCCCCGTCCCCGCCCTTCCCGGTGAGGCGGAGGCAGCACTCCTCGCTCCCGCGACGTCGGGGCTTCGCGCGGCGCTTTTCTTTTCGGCGGAGACGGCGCGGGTGTTCCGCCGCCACTATGAGGCGGGCGGGCAGCGCTGGCGGCTCGATCAACTTCGCGCGATCGCCATCAGCCGGGCGAGCGCGCCCCTTCTCGAGGATTTGCCCTGGCGCGGCGTGGCCTATGCTGGCCGGCCCGACCAGGAGAGCCTTCTTGCCCGTCTTGCCGAAATCGGCGAGGAGGGCCGCACCCCGAGTTGATGGGACCGCGAAAATGACCAATGATCCGCCTCTGCTGCCTTCCCCCGAACCGGAGGGGACCAACTCCGCTTCCCGCGAGCCCGAGACCCCGACGCCTGCGCCGGAAGGCGAACGCTTGGCCGCAACCCCGGCTCCAGAGGAAGGTGGGCGCCAGGGAGGTGCGGGCGAAAGCGAAGGGAAAGAGACCCGGCCTCCGCATTCCCCTGAGGGCACGGAGAGCGGAGTGCCGGCGCGGAGGGGAGGGGCTCGGCGGGGCGCCCTTTGGGCCGGGGCGCTCCTCATCGTGGCACTCGGCGTCGCGTTAGGCATCCTGCGTCAGGAACTCGCCGCCGAGGAAGAGGCGGTGGGCGCACTTCGGGGCGAGATCGCGGCGCTCAAGACCGAGCGGGCGAACCCCCCTGCGGCGCCGGGGCAAGTCGCCGCGGAGAAACTCGCCGCCCTCGAGCGCCGGCTCGCCGCCCTCGAAGCCGCTGCCGCCTCCCCGTCACCCGCCTCTTCATCGCCCGCCGCCCCTGAGACCGCCTCCCCGGGCGGGGTGACGGCGGATGCGCTCACCGCGGCGCTCGCGGCGCGGGATGCCCGTATCATCGCGCTCGAGAAGGAAACGGAAGCGCTCAAGGCGGCGCTCGCCACGCTCGAGGGGCGGCTTGCCCTGCTCGAGGCGCGGGACCGCCTCGCCCGTGACCTCGCGGAAGGCCGTCCGTTCGGGACTGCGGTGCCGCTTCCCCCGCCGCTCGCCCGATTCGCGACCACGCCGCCGCCCACACTCGAGAGCCTCGCCACTTCCCTCGATCAGGCGGCGCGAACCGCTGCCAAGGCGCGTCTTGGCCCGGCGGGGGGTGCTGCCGAGGAGGGGAGCGGCGCCGGCAAGACCGGAAGCGGCCTGCGCCGCTTGCTCGCCGGGGCGGAAAGCCTCGTCACCGCCGCGCTCACCATTCGCCACGAAGGCGATGTGGTGTGGGGCGATCCCGTGGCGGCGGCGGTCGGCGCGGCGCAGGAGGCCCTGGCGCGGGGCGATCTCGAACGGGCGGTGACGCTCGTCTCCGGAATCCAGGGTCCGCAAGCGGCGGCCTTTCAGCCTTGGCTCGGGGAGGCGCGGGCGCTCCTTGCCGCGCGGGCGGCGCTCGAGACGTTGGGGGAGGGGGCCTGATGC
>KN173935.1:5543-5802 GCA_000759655.1 Acidicaldus organivorans
GCATCGCGCTGCGTCTTTTCATCATTCTCGTCATCGGCGCCGCCTTCGGCGCGGTATTCTTTCTCGAGCCCGTGCCGGTGCGCCTCAGCGTCGGCGCCTGGTCGGTCGAGACATCGAGCGGCGTGGCGGCGATCCTGTTCCTCGTTCTCTTGTTCCTGCTCTGGGCGGGGGTGCGGGGCGCCTCCTTCCTCGCCGGGCTGCCGCGGCGGCTGCGCGCCTGGCGCGCCGAGAAACGGCGGCAGGCGGCCGAGCGCGCGGT
>KN173935.1:6025-9740 GCA_000759655.1 Acidicaldus organivorans
GCAGGAGAGCGAGCGGGCGCGGCGGCTCGGGGGCGAGACGCCGCAGATGCTGCTGCTCGCCGCCCAGGCGGCGCGGCTCGCCGGAGACGAGACGGAGGCGCGGCGTCTGTTCGGCGTCCTCGCCAGGATGGAAGGCGCCGAGCTCCTCGGCCTGCGCGGCCTCATCCAGGAGGCTGAGGCCAGGGGCGACTGGGACGAGGTGGCCCGGCTCGCCGAGCAGGCGGCCTGGTTCCGGCCGGGGGCCCCGTGGCTTCGCGCCGAGCGGCTCCGCTTCGCCCTCCATCGCCGCGCCTGGCGCGAGGCGCTGGCGCTGGCCGGACCCGATCAGCCGCGGGCGGTGTTCGCCCTCGCCGCCGCTGCCGAGGAGACCCATCCGCGCCGCGCCCTGGCGCTCGCGCGCACCGCGTTCGCCTCCGATCCGCGCTTCGCCTCGGCGGCCGCGACCTATGCGCGGCTGCTCGCCGCCCGCCGTCGCTGGCGGAAGGCGCTCCGCGTGCTGCGCGAGGCGTGGCAGGCTGCCCCCCATCCCGAACTCGCCGCCACGCTCGCCGCCCTCGTCCCCGATCCGATGGCGCGCTGGGCGGAGCTGCGGCGGATGGTGGCCGGGCGTGAAGGGGAGGGGGAGACCGAGTTCGCCCTCGCCGAGGCGGCCTTCGCCGCCGGACTGCTCGGCGAGGCCCGCCAGCATGCCGAACGGGCCGCCGAACTGCTCGGCGAGCGCCGCGCCCTTCGTCTGCTCGCCGACATCGAAGACCGGCTCGGCGTCGGACTTCCGGTGTTGCAGGCCCGCCTCAAGGCGCTCGGCGAGGCGAAGCCCGATCCCGCCTGGCGCTGCCGGAGCTGCGGGGCCGAACAGGCGGCATGGGCCCCGGTGTGCCCCGCCTGCGGCGAGGTCGCCTCGCTCGTCTGGCACAGCGCCGCCTCCGCCGTCCCCGCTCGGCAAAATATTCCCGCCTCTTAACGGGTTGGTAATCGATATCCGGCAGAATTTGCCTAGGACCCAGGCAATGAGGGTCAGGCAAAGGAAGAGCCGGAGATGCGATCGAGCGGGGTTTGGTTGCGGCAGGATGCCGCGCAGGCGGGCTCAGGAACATGCAGCAGTTCCTCGAGGGGCTGAAGGCGTTCGGCCCGGTCCGCCTCGCCGCTATGGGGTTGGTGGGGCTCGCCACGCTCGGCTTGCTCGCGCTCCTTGCCTTCCACAATGGTGGCCAGCATTGGGCGCTGCTCTACGGCGATCTCGATTCGCGGGAAGCGGCGCAGATGGTCGAATCGCTCGAACGCGCCCATATCCCGCACCAGCTCGGCCGTGACGGGACCGAAATCCTCGTCCCCGAGGGGGATGTGGCGAATGCGCGGCTCCTCCTCGCCAAGGAGGGGCTGCCCACCGGCGGGACGGTCGGCTACGAGATCTTCGACCGCACCGATACGCTGACCGCCAATCAGTTCCAGCTCGCCATCGATCAGGAGCGCGCCCTCGAAGGGGAGCTCGCGCGCACCATCCGCGCCATCCACGGGGTGCGCGCGGCGCGGGTGCATCTCGTGCTGCCCAAGCGCGAACCTTTCGCCCGCGAACAGCAGGAGGCGCAGGCGAGCGTCCTCATCACCATGGCGGGCAATGCCCGCATGGATCGTGACGAGATCCAGGCCATCCTCAATCTCGTCGCCGCGGCGGTGCCCGGCCTCAAGCCGCACAATATCTCGATCGGGGACAGCCGCGGCACGCTGCTCGCCCGCGCGGGCGAGCCGGTGGGAGAGAGCGCGGCGGCGATGACGGCGGAGGAGATCCGGCGCGCCACCGAACTTCGCCTCTCGCGCGCCGTCGAGGAAATGCTCGAGCCGAGCCTCGGCGTGGGTCACGTGCGGGCGGAAGCCTCGGTCAAGATGAATTTCGACCAGCTCCACCAGACCGATGAACGTTTCGATCCCGACGGCCAGGTGGTGCGCAGCCAGCAGAACGTGACGTCGAGCTCGAAATCGAACGAAGGAGCGGCGAGTGTTTCCATCCAGAACAATCTCCCCAACCCCGACAACAACGCCAATTCGACGACCTCCAACCAGGAGGGGCGTGAGGAAGAGACCACCAATTACGAGATCAGCAAGACGGTCCGCACCCTCATCCACGACTCTCCCGCGATCGAGAAGATCAGCCTCGCGGTGATGGTGGATGACGTCGCCACACCAGGGGCGGGCGGCAAGGTGGAATGGCATCCGCGCAGCCCTGAGGAGCTGGATCGCATCCGCACCCTGGTCAAGGCGGCGATCGGCTACGACGAAAAGCGGGGGGATTCGGTGGAAGTGGTCAATCTCCGTTTCGCCGCCGCCGAGGAGAATGCGCCCGCGCCGCAGGGAGCGCTCGGCTCGCTCTGGGAACACGCCGATCTCACCCGCCTCGTGCAGACCGCACTTTTCGGGATCATCGGCATCCTCACCCTCCTCTTCGTCCTGCGGCCCATGGCGCTGCGTCTGGTCGCAGCCGGTCCCGAACTCGCCCCGGCGGGGGGTGCCGCTGCGGCGGGAGAGGCGCTTCTCGCGCCGGGCGGGGGCGAAGGGGCCGTGGCGGCGATGCTCGGCGGCGGGGCGGCGGGTTCGGCGCCTCTTCTCGAAGACGAGCAAATGATGAGTCTCGCCAATATCGAGGGGCAGATCCGCGCCTCCTCGATCCGCAAGGTCTCGGAGCTCGCCGAGAAGCATCCCGAAGAGACGGTCGCGATCATCAGGAACTGGATGGCTGAGGAGAAAAGCTGATGGTCAAGCTCGACGATCCGCGCGGTCTGAGTGGTCCCCAGAAAGCCGCCGTGCTCATGCTTGCGCTGGGGGAGGAGCTTAGCGCCAAACTGTTCTCCCTGATGCACGAGGACGAGATCAAGGAGATCTCCGCCCAGATGGCCCAGCTCGGCACGGTGCGCGCCGATCTCGTCGAAAAGCTCTGCTCTGATTTCACCGAGAGCATGGGCGGGTCCGGCAATCTGATCGGCAATTTCGAAACGACCGAGAGGATCCTGCAAAAAGCGCTGCCACGCGATCGCGTGCAGCAGATCATGGAGGAGATCCGGGGACCTGCCGGGCGGACGATGTGGGACAAGCTCGGCAACGTCAACGAATCCGTCCTCGCCAATTATCTCAAGAACGAATATCCGCAGACGGTCGCGGTGGTGCTTTCCAAGATCAAGCCCGACCATGCAGCGCGTGTGCTGGCGCTCCTGCCCGAAGCCTTCGCCATGGAAGTGGTGATGCGCATGCTGCGCATGGAAAGCGTGCAGAAGGAAATTCTGGATGGCGTCGAAAAAACGCTGCGCGCCGAGTTTATGTCCAACCTCGCCCGTTCCTCGCGCCGTGATCCGCATGAATTGATGGCGGAGATCTTCAACAATCTCGACCGCCAGACCGAAACCCGCTTCCTCGCCGCCCTCGAGGAACGCAACCGCGAGGCGGCCGAGCGCATCAAGGCGTTGATGTTCACTTTCGACGACCTCCTCCGCCTTTCGCCGCAGGCGATGCAGGTCCTGCTCCGTTCGATCGAGCGCGAGAAACTGCCGATCGCCCTCAAGGGTGCCTCCGGCAAGCTGCGCGAGCATTTCTTCTCCTCGATGTCGGAACGCGCCGCACGGCTGCTCAAGGACGAGATCGACGCGCTCGGTCCGGTCAAGCTGCGCGACGTGGACGAGGCCCAGGCCGCGATCATTAACGTCGCCAAGGAACTCGCCGCGCGCGGCGA
>KN173935.1:9782-11790 GCA_000759655.1 Acidicaldus organivorans
ATCTCGAGACCATCGCCCCCGTCTTCACCGAGGAGGACATCGCCCGGGCACGCGCCGAAGGGTATGAAGAGGGGCTGGCCGCGGGCCGCGCCCTCAAACTTTCGCTGCACGAGGAAGGGCTTCGCCAAAGCCTCGATCGGTTGGCGGCGGAGCTCGACCGGGTGCGCGAGGAGGCGGAGAGGATGGTGCAGGGCTTTGCCCGCCGCATCGCCGAGACCGTGCTCGGCAGTCTTGCCGCGGTTCTGCCCGAATTTGTCCGCCGTCATGGGGCGGAGGAGATCCTCGCGATGGTCTCCGCCCTCCTTCCCCGTGTCGCGCTCGAGCCCGATCTCAGGCTCTCCGTCGAGGAAACGCTGGTCCCCGAAGTGAGACGGCGTTTGCAAAGCCTCGGCTCCGATCTCGCTGGACGCATCGTTCTCGAGCCCCTCACGGCGGCGGGGCGCGCGCCGATCGAGGCCCGCATCGAATGGCGTTTCGGCGAGGCCGAACTCGCTCTGGGGCGGCTCATCGAGGAACTTCCCAAACTCTGGCTTCGTTTCGAAATCGAAGGGATCCCGTCCTGGGGGTCCGCCACGCAGGTTGCAGGAGAGCATGTCCATGCCAAATAATCCCGAATTCGACGAAACCCCGTCCGTGCCAGAAGTGCCGGATGCCGCGCCGCGGACGGCGCGCGATCTGGAGGCGGTGTTCGACATTCCGGTCACGGTGAGCGCCGTGCTGGGCAAGGCGACGATCCAGGTCAACCAGCTGCTCAAGCTTGGCCGCGGCGCGGTGGTCGAACTCGACCGCAAGCTCGGCGAGGCGATCGACATCTATGTCAACAACCGCCTGATCGCGCGCGGCGAGGTGGTGATGGTCGATGACAACCGGCTCGGCGTCACCATGACCGAAATCGTCAAATCCGATCGCATTCTCTGAGGGATGGCGGCAGTCTCGGAACGGGGGATGGCGTGATGCGCGTTTTGGTGGTGGGCCCGTCGGAAGGTGAAATCGGACGTGCGGCGGACTATGCCGCGGCGCGCGGGATCAAGGTCGAACGGGCGGAGAGCAACACCCGTGCGCTCGAGCTTTTGCGTCAGGCGATCTTTTTCGATGCCGTGCTCTGCGACATCGCCTGCGGCGTGCCCGATCTCATCCGCCGGATGTTCGCCGAGCGGCTCATCACGCCGGTGGTGGCCTGCGGCATCGGCAACAATGTGGAGGCGGCGGTGGCCGCCATCGCCGCCGGAGCGCGTGAGTATCTGCCGCTGCCGCCCGACATCGACGCCATCGCCGAGATCCTGCGCAGCCTCACTTCCGAGAAACACGCCCTCATCGCCCAGGACCCGCGTATGCTCGCCACGGTGCGGCGCGCGGCGCAGATCGCCGGATCCGAAGCCTCGGTACTGATCTTTGGCCAATCCGGAACCGGCAAGGAGGTGCTCGCCCGCTTCATCCATCGCCGCTCGCGGCGGGCCAAGGGGGCGTTCGTTGCGGTCAACTGCGCGGCGATCCCCGAAAATCTCCTAGAATCCGAACTCTTCGGCCACGAGAAGGGAGCCTTTTCCGGCGCCATCGCCCGGCGCATGGGCCGGTTCGAGGCAGCGCATGGCGGTACGCTGCTCCTCGATGAAATCAGCGAGATGGACCTCCGGTTGCAGGCGAAGCTCCTGCGCGCCATCCAGGAGCGGGAAATCGACCCGCTCGGCGCGAGCCGCCCGGTGAAGGTCGATGTGCGCGTCATTGCCACCACCAACCGCGACCTAAAACAAGAAATCGCCGCCGGCCGCTTCCGCGAGGATCTCTTTTACCGCCTCAACGTCGTCTCGCTCGAAGTGCCGCCGCTGCGGACGCGGCCTCTCGACGTGCGGGCGCTCGCCAGCCATTTCGCCCATCATTTCGCCGCCCTCAACGGGCTTCCCTTCCGCCCGCTGTCGCAGGCTGCCCTGCGCCGCCTCGAATCCCACGCCTGGCCGGGCAATGTGCGGGAGCTCGAGAACATCATCCATCGCGGCGTCATCCTCGCCGA
>KN173935.1:12036-17139 GCA_000759655.1 Acidicaldus organivorans
TGCCGCGTCCTCCGGTGCACGAGATGACGGCGGAGCCGATGATGGCCGCCCCCGACAATCCGATTTCGGCGCTGGTCGGCCGCACGGTTGAGGACGTCGAGCGCGATCTCATTCTCGAGACGTTGAACAAGACCTTTGGCAATCGCACGCATGCGGCGAGCATGCTCGGCATTTCGATCCGCGCGCTCCGTAACAAGTTGCGCGAATATGCCGCGCAGGGTGTGCCGGTGCCGCCGCCCCCCGCCGGGGTTGCCATGCAGGCCGCGGAGACGTTCTGATCATGGCGCTCGCCGCCATCCAGAACCTGACGCCCGACTGGCTCAAACGGTTCCAGGCGGTCAATCCGGTGGGCGAGGTGGGGCTCGCCGGCGTGGTCGTCCTCCTCCTCTGCATCCTGATCTTCCCGCTGCCGCCCTTTCTGCTCGATATCGGGCTTTCGCTCTCGATCACGCTCGGCGTGCTGATCCTGATGGTGGCCCTCTTTCTCGAGCGCCCCCTCGATTTCACCAGTTTCCCCACCCTCCTTCTTTTGACCACGCTCTTCCGTCTCGCCCTCGAAATCGCCACCACCCGGCTCATCCTGGCCCACGGCAATGAAGGCCCGGCTGCCGCCGGTCACGTCGTCGAGGCGTTCGGCAATTTCCTGATGGGCGGGGATTTCGTCATCGGCCTGATCGTCTTCCTCATCCTGCTCGTCGTCAATTTCCTGGTCATCACCAAGGGCTCGGGACGCATCGCCGAAGTCTCCGCCCGTTTCGTGCTCGATGCGATGCCCGGCAAGCAGATGGCGATCGATGCCGACCTCTCCTCGGGCATGATCGATGACAAGACGGCGCGGCGGCGGCGCAAGGAGCTCGAGGCCGAAAGCAGCTTCTATGGTGCGATGGACGGCGCGGCGCGTTTCGTGCGCGGGGACGCGATCGCCGCCATCATCATCCTCGCCGTCAACGTGATCGGCGGACTGGCGATCGGCATTTGGCGGCACGGGATGGGGCTCGCCGATGCGGCGACCTCGTTCACCACCCTCACCGTGGGTGATGGGCTGGTCTCGCAGATCCCGGCCCTCCTCGTCTCCACCGCCGCCGGTATCGTCGTCACCAAAGGCAGCATTGAAGGCCGCGCCGATACGGCGCTCTTCCGCGAAATGGGGGGTGATCCCAAGCCACTCGCCATGGCGGCCGGGGTGGCGGCGACGATGGCCCTCATGCCGGGTTTGCCGGCGCTTCCCTTTCTCGGCTTGGCGGGGGTGACGGGAAGCGTCGCCTATCTCCGCCACCGTGCCGCCCGCCGGGTCGAAGCGGCGGTGACCAGCGAGCCCGTCGCCGCCCCCGCCGAACCCCCGATCAGCGAGATCCTCCGCGTCGATCTCATCCGGATCGAACTCGGCTATGGGCTCCTTGGTCTCGCCGGCGGGCCGCAGGCCAGGTTGACCGAACAGATCCGCGGCCTGCGCCGGTCGCTCGCCACCGAGCTCGGCTTCGTCATGCCCTCGGTCCGCATCCAGGACAATCTCCAGCTCAAGCCCGAAGAGTACGTGATCTACGTCAAGGAAATCGAGGCGGGCCGGGCCGAGATCCGCGCCCAGGGCTACCTGGTGATGGATGCGAAGGGAGACTGGCCGGCCTTCGAAGGAGAACAGGTGAAGGAGCCGGCTTTTGGCCTTCCGGCGCTCTGGATCGCTGCTGCGGCCAAGGAAGAAGCGATCGCGCGCGGCTACACGGTGGTCGATCCGCCCACCGCGCTGATCACTCACCTCGCCGAGATCGTCAAGGAAAACATGGCCGATCTCCTCTCCTACACGGAGACGCAGAAACTCCTCGACGGGCTCCCGGCGGAGTGGCAGAAACTGGTGAGCGACATCGTCCCCTCCCAGATCAGCCTCGGCGGCATCCAGCGCGTCCTGCAGGCCCTGCTCGCCGAACGGGTCTCGATCCGCGACCTTCCCACCATTCTCGAGGCCATTCAGGAAGCGACCGCCACGCCGGGGCGCAGCTTCACCCAGGTGGTGGCCCAGGTGCGGGTCAAGCTCGCCCGCCAGATCAGCGAAAGCCTGGTCGGCCCCAATGGCTACATCCCGCTGCTCACGCTTTCCCCCGAGTGGGAGCGGCTGTTCCTCGAGTCGTTGGTGGGAAATGGGGATGACCGGCAGCTCGCCGTCGATCCGCGCAAGCTCCAGGATTTCATGCAGAAATTCCGCGCGGCCTACGAAAAGGCGCAAGCCGCCGGTGAAATGCCGGTGGTCATCACCAGCCCTGCGCTCCGGCCCCATTTGCGGGCGATCATCGAGCGCATCAAGCCCGCCGTGCCAGTTGTCTCGCAGCTCGAGATCTTCCCGCGGGTGCGGATCAAGACGGTGGGGACGATATGACCCGGCAGACCGCGGCCAAGCGCTCTTCCCTGCTTGAGCGGCGCGAGGAGGGGCCATGCGCATAAAGGTCTTCAAGGCGCGCAATGTCGCCGAGGCGATGGCCCTGGTGCGGCGGGAGATGGGCGAGGATGCGCTCATCATCGACACCCGCCCGCTCGCCGGCGGGGTGGAGATCCGCGCCGCGATCGACGAGGACAACCCCGTCCCGCCTCAAACGCAGGCGGGCGCGCGTGAGATTCTTGCTCACCATGGCGTGCCGGAGCCGCTCCTCGCCGCCTGGGAGCTCGGCGATCTCGCCGCGACGCTTGGGCGCTACTTGAGCTTTGCCCCTTTGCCGCTCGGCGCGGGAGAGAAGCCGCTCGCCTTCATCGGCCCGCCCGGCGCGGGCAAGACGCTCACCGTGGCCAAGATCGCCACCCGTCTCGTCCTCGAAAAACGCCTTCCTCTCGTCATCACCGCCGACACGAGACGCGCGGGGGCGGTGGAACAGCTCGCCGCCTATACGCGCCTGCTCGGCATCAATCTCTTCGTCGCGAGCCAGCCGGGCGCGGTGATCCGGGCGCTCGCCCGCCGAGAACGAGGCGAGCCGGTGCTGATCGACACCTGCGGTATCAATCCCTTCCTCGACGAGGACCGCGAGCTGATCTCGGCCCTTCTTGCGGCGGTTGATGCCGAACCCATCGCCCTCCTTCCGGCGACGCTTGGCATCGAGCAGGCGATTTCCTATGCGCTCGCTTTGGCCGAGCTCGGCGCGCGCCATCTGGTGCCGACCCAGCTCGATCTCTCCCGCTGGCTCGGGGCGCTGATCGCCGCGGCCTTCGCCGGAAATTTCCGCCTCGCCGAGGCGGGCGTGGGGATGAGCGCGGCGGATGGGCTGGCCCCCCTCACGCCGGAGGGCCTGGCCGAGCGGCTGCGCGCCGGTTTCGAAGAGACCCCGCCCAACATGGCGGTTTTCGGTTTCCAAAAGAAGGTTCAACTCGCATGACGAACATCGTCACCACCGACAAGACGCCGCGCATCGATCTCGTCAAGCCCGATCCGCAGCGCGGGGGACGGAAGGGGATCATGATCGCCATCGGATCCGGCAAGGGGGGAGTCGGCAAGACGTGGTGCGCGATCACCCTGGCCCATGCGCTCGCGCGCGCGGGGCAACGCGTATTGCTGTTCGACGGCGACGTCGGACTCGCCAATGTCGATATCCAGATCGGCCTCCTGCCGGGGCGCGATCTCGGCGAGGTGGTGTTCCGCAATACGCCATTGCGCGACGTGATCGAACATTTCGCCGATGGTGGATTTGACGTCATCGCCGGGCGTTCCGGCTCGGGCGCCCTCGCCCAGCTCGATGAGACGACCACACTCCGCCTGATCGACGCTTTACGCGAGCTTACCGCGAGTTATGACGTGATCATCCTCGATCTCGCCGCCGGGCTCGACCGGGTGGTGCGCGGGCTTGCCGCCGCGGCCGATCTTTTCGCGGTGATGACCACCGATGAGCCGACCAGCCTCACCGACGCTTATGCGGTGCTGAAACTCCATGCCCTCGACCGCAAGACCGACACCTCGCGGGCGCGGATCATCGTCAATCACGCCGCTTCGCCGAGCGCGGGCGAGAAGACCTACCGCGCGCTGACCAAGGCGTGTCAGTCCTTTCTTGGCATGAAGCCGCCGCTGGCCGGGGTCATCCGCCGCGACGACAAGGTGCGCGAGGCGATCAAACGCCAAGCGCTCCTGATCACCACCTATCCGACCAGCGTCGCCGCCCAGGACGTCGAAGCGATCGCCGCGCGCGTGCTGCGCACCGCGATGGTGGCGAAAGACTGAGGGCAAGCGCGCCATCCCGCAAAGGAGAGGGATGCGCCGCGCCGTCTCTGGGAGCTCCGCCCGAACTTCTCATCCTCGTTCCGTGTCTGTAACGAGGATGGGCACGCTTGGCAGAACGTCAGGCGGGCGTGGCAGATGCTTCGGAGGGTGCGCCGTCGCCGCCCCGCTTCGCCCCTACCCGGGCGGCGAGGGCGGCGGCCATGAACGCATCGAGATCGCCATCGAGCACCGCCTGCGGATTGCCCTTTTCGACGCCGGTGCGGAGGTCCTTCACCAGCTGATAGGGGGCGAGCACGTAGCTCCGGATCTGATGGCCCCAGCCGATATCGGTCTTGGCGCTCTCCATCGCCGCCGCCTCCGCTTCGCGCTTCTGCAGCTCGGCCTCATAGAGGCGGGCGCGCAGCATCTCCATCGCCTTGGCGCGGTT
Source organism: Acidicaldus organivorans (assembly GCA_000759655.1). Classification (GTDB taxonomy): domain Bacteria; phylum Pseudomonadota; class Alphaproteobacteria; order Acetobacterales; family Acetobacteraceae; genus Acidicaldus; species Acidicaldus organivorans. Next base: position 16,653 of record KN173935.1, read on the forward strand.
GCGGTGCTGGCTGCGGTCGGTCTGGCAGGAGACGACGATGCCGGTCGGGATGTGGGTGATGCGGATGGCGCTCTCCGTCTTGTTGACGTGCTGGCCGCCCGCCCCCGAGGAGCGGAACGTATCGATCTTGAGATCGGATTCGTTGATTTCGATCTCGATCGAATCGTCGATCACCGGATAGACCCACACCGAGGCGAAGCTGGTATGCCGCCGCGCTGCTGCATCGAAGGGGCTGATCCGCACCAGCCGGTGCACGCCTGACTCGGTCTTGAGCCAGCCATAGGCGTAAGGCCCCGAGATCTGCACCGTCACCGACTTGATCCCCGCCTGCTCGCCATCGGTGCGGTCGATGATCTGCGTCTTGTAGCCGTGCTGCTCGGCCCAGCGCAGATACATGCGGAGCAGCATCTCGGCCCAGTCCTGGGCTTCGGTGCCGCCCGCGCCGGCGTTGATTTCGAGATAGGCGTCGTTGGCGTCAGCCTCGCCG
>KN173935.1:17233-17765 GCA_000759655.1 Acidicaldus organivorans
GAAAGCAGGCTTTCCGTCTCGCGCCGCTTGGCTTCTTCGGCGAGGCGCGCAAGCTGCGCTTCCGCCTCGGCCAGCACCGCCTGATCGCCCTCGGCCTCGGCGAGTTCGGCGAGCTCGCGGGCTTCTTCGCTCTGGCGTTCGATGCGGCGGACGTTCTCGACCTGCTCGGCCAGGCGCGTCCGTTCGCGCATCACGCTCTGGGCGCGGGCCGGGTCGTTCCAGAGGGCGGGATCTTCGGCGGCAGCGTTCAGTTCATCGAGGCGGAGGAGTGCTTGATCCCAGTCAAAGATGCCTCCTCAGCAGTCCGAGCGACTGCTTGATCTCATTGAGAAGCGACTCGGTGGTCACGCTCATTCTCGGCTCTCCGTATCGGTCGCGGCTTCAATAGAGCCCGCCCACCGCCTTGTCGAGATCGCTGCCCTCGGCGGGAGCCGGCGCGGCGGCGGGCGGCTGGGTCAGGGCGGCACCGGCGGCGGTCCCCTCGGCGCCGACGCCGCTTGCCGCGACGTTGGGAGCGGCCGCGCCGTCGGCG
>KN173935.1:18044-22786 GCA_000759655.1 Acidicaldus organivorans
GCATCGAGCGGCAGGGAGGCGCCCGGCGTCTGGCCGTCCTTGAAGGAGTCGGTCATCGTCTGGGTGCCATCCGACCAGCTCGCCAGCGTCACCCCGGGCGGGGGGACGAAGGGCAGCACCGGATGGCCGGTGAGGGCCTCGGCCATGAAATCATGCCAGATGGGGGCGGCGAGCTCGCCTCCGGTCTGGTTGTGGCCGAGACTCGCCGGCTGGTCGAAGCCGATCCAGACCACGGTGACGAGGTCGGGGGTGAAGCCCGCGAACCAGGCGTCGGTGAAGTCCTGGGTGGTGCCGGTCTTGCCCGCGATCGGGCGGTTGAGCCCGGCCCCGGCTTTGACGCCGGTGCCGCGCGCCACCACGTCCTCCATCATCGTCACCACCTGGAAGACGGACGGGGCGTCGGCCACGGCTGGGCGGGGGTCGGCGAGCAGCGGCTTGACCGCGGGGTCGGCGGCGCAGGCGGTGCATTGCACCTGATCGCTCCGCCACAGCACATGGCCGTGGCGGTCCTTGACCACGTCGATCAGGGTGGGGGTGACGACGCGGCCCCCTTCGGCGAGCGAGGCATAGGCGCCGGCAAGCCTAAGCACGGTGGTCTCGACCGCCCCGAGCGCGGCGGGAAGGACGCGCGGCATGTCCTGAACAATGCCGAAATCCGCCGCCGTCTTGGCGATCGCGTCCATGCCGATGAGATCGGCCACGCGCAGCGTCACCAGGTTGCGCGAGTGCTCGAGCGCCTCATGCAGCGGCATCGGGCCATTGAAGTCCATCTCGTAATTATTGGGCCGCCATTTGCCCTGCGCGCCGAGATCGACCACGAAGGGCGCGTCGAGGAAGCGCTGGCTCGGCGAGATGCCGCGCTCCATCGCGGTGAGATAGACGAAGGGCTTGAAGCTCGAGCCCGGCTGGCGGTTGGCCTCGGTGGCGCGGTCGAACTGGCTGATCGCGTGCGAAAAGCCGCCCGAGAGGGCGAGCACGCGGCCGGTGCGCGGATCGAGCGAGACCAGGGCTCCCTCGACCTCAGGGATCTGGCGGAGCTCGAGGCGGATCGTTCCTTTGGGCCCCGGCTCGGGCTCGATCATCACCACGTCGCCGGGGGCGAGGACGTCGCGCATCCTGCGCGGGACGGGGCCGAGCCCGCCATTGACCACTGGCCGCGCCCAGGCGAGGCGGGCGAGTTCGAGTGTGCCGGTGAGCGCGGTGCCTTCCCCTTGGGCGTTCCGTTCGAGCCAGCCCAAGCGGGCGCTCGCCGGGCCCACCTCGAGCACCACGGCGAGCCGCCAGGCGGGCAGCATGCCGCGCGGCGGGGTAAGAGTGGCAAGCAGACGCGGCCAGCCGTCACGGAGCGAGGCCGGATCGAGGTCGAGATGCTGCACCGGGCCGCGCCAGCCGCCATGTTTGCGGTCATAGGCGATCAGTCCCTCGCGCAGCACGCGATCGGCCACGCGCTGGAGGCGGGGATCGAGGGTCGCATCGACCAGGAGCCCCCCCTCGGTCGCGGTGGCCTCGCCGAACTGGGCGATCAGGCGCTTGCGCACCTCGTCGGCGAAATAGGCGGTGTCGGGATCAGGCTCGGGGCGATGGGCGCTCGAGGGGAGGAGCGGCTCGGCCTGCGCGGCGCGGGCTTCGGCGAGCGTGATGGCGTGCGTTTCCGCCATGCGTTCGAGCACCCAGTCGCGGCGGGCCTTGGCGGCGTCGGGGTGGAGGAAGGGATTGTAGTTGGTGGGCGCTTTGGGCAGCGCGGCGAGCGTCGCCGCCTCGGCCAGGGTGATCTGGGAGAGGGGTTTGGCGAAATAGGTCTCGGCGGCGGCGGCCACGCCATAGGCCTGCTGGCCGAGATAGATCTCGTTGAGATAGAGCTCGAGGATCCGTTCCTTGGAGAGCGACTGCTCGATGCGCATGGCGAGGATCGCCTCGCGGATCTTGCGCGAAAGCGTCCGTTCGTTGCCGAGCAGCATGTTCTTGGCGAGCTGCTGGGTGATGGTCGAGGCGCCGACGGGGCGGCGGTTGTCGTGGAGGTGGCTGAGATCGGTGATCGCGGCGCGCAGGATAGCGAGCGGGTCGATGCCGCGATGGATCCAGAAATTCTGGTCCTCGGCGGCGACGAAGGCGTCGCGCACCACGGGGGGGATGGCGTCGAAAGGCGCGAAGATGCGCCGCTCGCTGGCGAGTTCGGCGATCAGCGAGCCATCGGCGGCGAAGACGCGGCTCATCACCGGGGGCTCGTAGGTCTTGAGCCCGGCGATGTCAGGAAGATCGGCCGCGTAGTGCCGGTAGGCGCCGTAGAGAACGACGAGGGCGGCCAGCACGGCGAGCACGCCGAGACCGGCGATCACCCCCATCAGGCGGGCGGCGAAGCGGACGAGGGCAGCGAAGAGGCCGCCGCGCCCCTCAGGCCTGGCGCGCGGGGGGACGAGGCGCGGGGCGAGCGGCGTGCGGTCCTCGGGAGGGAGCTCCGGGGGCGGGGGATTGGCTGTGGTCATGACGGCCCTTTCGCGTCTCCGCTATATAGAGAAGCGGACGGCTCTTTGCATCTCCCGCGCCTCTCTCTTCGCCCCTTGCGCCACGGCCTCTCCTGCAGGGCGGATTTGCAGAATAGGTAAAAAGAAGACATCTTTAAGGGCGCTGCCTCCTGGGGATCGTGCCCAGAGGTCGTATCCAGAGGTCGTGCCCAGAGGTGATGATGACCGCCATTCCCCGCTACCGGCAAAGCGCCGCACCCGCCGTGCTGAGCGCCGGTTTCCGGCCCTTCTTCCTGCTCGCCGGCATCTTCGGCGCAGGGCTCCTCCTGTGGTGGACCGCCCTCCTCGCCGGTTGGGTAGAGGCCCCGGCCACGTCCTGGCCGCTTCCTTTGTGGCACGCCCACGAGATGATCTACGGTTACGGCATGGCCGCCCTGGCCGGGTTCCTGCTCACCGCGGTGCCCAACTGGACCGGGCAGATGCCGCTGCAAGGCTTGCCCCTGCTCGGGCTTGCCCTTCTTCTGCTGGCGGGCCGGGTCGCGCTGCTCGCCGAGATGCGGCTCGGGCCCTCCCTCACCGCGCTCCTCGATCTTGCCTTTCCGCTCACCTTCGCCGCCGTCATCGGGCGCGAGATCGTCACCGGGCGGAACTGGCGCAATCTGCCGGTGCTCGGCGCGCTCGGCGTCTTCACCCTGGGTGATGCGCTGATCCACGCCGCCCGCCTCCGAGCCCTGCTCGATCCAGCGCTTGGCGCGCGGCTCGGCATCGCCACCCTGGTGATGCTGATCACCCTGATCGGCGGGCGGATCATCCCGAGCTTCACCCGCAACTGGCTGGTCCGCCTCCGCCCCGACCTCGCCCCGCCCCGTCTCGAGCCCTGGCGCGAGCGTCTCACCTTCGGTCTCTCCGCGCTTGCGCTGCTCGTCTTCGTCTTCGCCCCCGAAGGAGGGCGGCTCGTCCTTGCCCCGCTCGCCTTCGGCGCGGCACTCGCGCATGCGGCGCGGCTTTCCCTCTGGCGGGGGCTCGCCACCTGGCCGGAGAAACTCCTCTTCGGCCTGCATGTCGGCTATGCGTGGGTCGCGGTGGGGTTCGCCTTCCTCGGCCTTGCCGCCCTGGCGCCGCAGGCGGTGCCCCTCACTACGGCGCTCCATGCGCTCACCATCGGCGCGATCGGGAGCATGACGCTCGCGGTGATGACGCGGGCCGCGCTCGGCCATACCGGGCGTGACCTCCACGCCACGCCGTCGATCGCCTTGATGTACGCGGCAATCAGCCTGGCCGCCCTGCTTCGCCTGGCTCCCCTCCTTTGGCCGGCGGCGGGCGCGGCGCTGGTCACGGCGAGCGGCCTCGTCTGGACGGCGGGATTTGCGTCATTCCTCGCCCATTTCGCTCCCATCCTCGCCACACCCCGCCGGCGGAGCTGAAGGGGCTTCGCATCGGGCCCACATTCCGCAATTCATATTCCCCAATTCAACAGAGCGGTGGAATGGCGTAGAGTGCGCCCTTTCCGTAAACTCTCCGCACAGGTGAGCCGATCCGATGCGCCTGACCTTTTATACCGATTATGCCCTGCGTTTGCTGATCTACCTCGCCCTTGTCGATGAGGAGGCGGGACGCCGGCCCACCATCGCCGAGGTCGCGAGCTATTACGGCATCTCCCGCAATCACCTGACCAAGGTCGCGCATCATCTGGGACGGAGCGGGCACATCATCACGCTCCGCGGCAAGGGGGGCGGGCTGCGGCTCGGCCGCCCGCCGGAGGCGATCGGGCTCGGCGAGCTGATCCGCGCCACCGAACCGGATTTCGCCTTTCTCCCCTGCCTCGCCCCGGTTTCCGAATTCTGCCGCATCCAGTCGGCCTGCGGGCTGATCGCGCCCATCCAGGAAGCCGCGCGCGCGTTTTTCGCCGTGCTCGACCACTATACCCTCGCCGATGTGATCAAGGCGAAGGACCGGCTCCGCCATCTCCTTGCCAGCCCCGCGCCCCCGGTGCCAGCGCATCGCGCTGCCCGGCAGCGGACGCGCGGGGGAGCGGCGGAGGGGGAGGCGGGGAGCAAAACCGCCCCCGCCCGCAGCGCGCCGCCCAAGCCTTCGCGCAACAAGCCCCGCGTGGAGCGCGCGCATGGCTGAGGCGAAGGGGGCTGAGAGGCGGGGAGAGGTGAGGGACGGGAAAGGCGGCGGGGGGAGCGCGGACGAGCCTCTCATCCGCCCCGCGGAGGCGGCGGACGTCCCCGAGATCGCCGCGATCTATGCCTATCACGTGCTGCATGGCACCGGCAC
>KN173935.1:22876-23688 GCA_000759655.1 Acidicaldus organivorans
CCCTCGGTCGAGGAAATGGCAGGCCGTCTCGCCGACGTCCCCCGCCGCGGCGGCCAGTGGCTCGTCGCCACGGACGCCACCGGCGTGCTGGGCTATGCTTATTTCGCCCCCTACCACACCCGCTCCGCCTACCGCTTCACCGTCGAGGACAGCGTCTATGTCCGCGAGGACCAGCGCGGGCGCGGGGTGGGAGCCCGCCTGCTCGCCCGGCTGATCGAGGCGGCCCGGGAAGCCGGCAAGCGGCAGATGGTGGCCGTGATCGGGGATTCGGCCAATGCGGGCTCGATCGGGCTGCACCGCAGCCTCGGCTTCGTCGAGGCCGGACGGCTGCGCGCCGTGGGCTTCAAGTTCGGCCGCCCCCTCGATGTCGTCCTCATGCAGCGCGCCCTTGACGCCGGGCTTCCCACTCTGGCATCGCGAGACTGAGGCCAAGACGCCTCTCACCCCGAACGAGGACAGGATCCGCCGTGGCCAAGCCCGCTGAGACCCGCTACGACTTCGCCGCGATCGAGCCCCGCTGGCAACGCGTCTGGGCCGAGCGGCGCTGCTTCAACGTCGAGGACCGGCCCCAGGATGGGCGGCCCAAATATTACGTGCTCGAGATGTTCCCCTACCCCTCGGGGCGCATCCACATGGGCCATGTGCGGAACTACACGCTGGGCGACGTGGTGGCGCGTTACAAACGGGCCCAGGGCTACGTCGTGCTCCACCCGATGGGCTGGGATGCGTTCGGCCTTCCCGCCGAGAACGCAGCGCGCGAGCGCGGCATCCATCCCGCCCGCTGGACCTGGGACAACATCGCCACCATGCGC
>KN173936.1:0-3205 GCA_000759655.1 Acidicaldus organivorans
GGGGTGGGCTGGGCGGCCGGGGTGGAACGGCTTGCCCTTCTCATCGCGCCGCCCGACCCGCCGCCCGCGCCGGTGGCGCTGATCGCCCCGCTTGGTGGGGAGGGAGAGGTAGTGGAGGCGGCGCGGCCCGCCATCGCCCTCCTCGCCGGGCTCGCCCGCGCCGGCATCGCCGCCGCGCCGGTCTATGCGCCGCTCAAGCGGGCGCTGGCGCGCGCCGCGGAAGCGGGGGCGCGGGTTGCGGTCATTCTCGGCAGCCCCGAGGCCGAGGCGGGGGCGATCGTGGTGCGCGATCTCGCCGCCCGCGCCCAGCGGGCCGTCCCGGACATCGAGGCGGCGGTGGCGGCGGTGGCGGAGATCCTGCGATCGGCGCCGTGACCTTCGCCGAGAAGCTCGCGCGCATCGAGGACCGCGCCGCCGAACTCCGGGCGCGGCTCGCCGGGGACGCGCAGGGCGCGGAGATCGGCGCGATCGCCAAGGAGCTCGCCGAGCTCGAACCGGTGCTCGCCCGCATTGCCGCCTGGCGCGAGGCGGAGCGCGCCATCGCCGAGGCGGAGGCGGCGCGGGAAGATCCCGAACTCGCCCCCCTCGCCGAGGCCGAGCTCGCCGAGTGGCGGGCGCGGCTTCCCGAGCTCGAACGCGCCCTGCGGCTCGCCCTCCTGCCGCGCGATGAGGCCGATGAGCGGGCGGTGATCCTCGAGATCCGCCCGGCGGCGGGGGGCGACGAGGCCGCCCTCTTCGCTGCCGAGCTCTTCGCCATGTATCGCCGCTATGCCGAAAGCCGCGGCTGGCGCTTCGAGGTCCTCGAATATGACGCGACCGAATTGGGAGGCTTGCGCGAGGGGATCGCCGAGATCGCGGGGGGCGCGGTCTATGCCCGGCTCAAATACGAATCCGGGGTCCATCGCGTCCAGCGCGTGCCGGTGACCGAAAGCCAGGGGCGGATCCACACCTCGACGGTGACGGTGGCGATCCTGCCGGAGGCGGAGGAGGTCGATGTGGCGCTGAACGAGGCCGATCTCCGCATCGACGTCTTCCGCGCCTCCGGGGCCGGCGGGCAGCACGTCAACAAGACGGAGAGCGCGGTGCGCATCACCCATCTCCCCACCGGCATCGTGGTGTCGATGCAGGACGAGAAGAGCCAGCACAAGAATCGCGCCAAGGCGCTCAAGATCCTGCGCGCCCGGCTCTTCGAGCGGGAGCGGAGCGAGCGCGAGGCGGCCCGCGCCGCCTCCCGCCGCGCCCAGATCGGGACGGGCGACCGATCCGAACGGATCCGCACCTATAATTTCCCGCAAGGGCGGGTGACCGATCACCGGATCAATTTCACCCTCTACAAGCTCGACCGGGTGCTCGCCGGCGAACTCGACGAGCTGATCGAGCGGCTGATCGCCGAGGATCAGGCGGCCCGTCTCGCCGAGGCGGGTTGATCGCCGCCTCTTTCGTCCATTTTTTCCTTTCGCGCCCTCTTGCTCTTGGAAAAGGACAGGAGAGGGTCTTAAATCGAGGGACGAGGAGGGCACGGTCCATGCAGGCGGCGCGGCGGTTTTTCATCCTGATCAATCTGGCCCATCTGCTCACCCATTATTCGCTGCTCATCCTGCCCACCGCGGTGCTCGCCATGGTGGGCGAGGGATCGCGCTTCGGCACGTCCTACGGGCCGGTCCTCGAGCTCGCCACCGGCATGTTCATCCTCTATGGCCTCTTTTCCCTGCCCCAGGGCTGGCTGGCCCAGCGGGTGGGGCGGAAGGCGCTGATCGGGGCGTTTTTCTTTGGCCTCGGCGTCTCGCTGGTGGGGGCGGGCTTCGCCTCCGGGCGCTGGGCGCTCGCCCTCGCCTTGAGTGCGGCGGGGCTCTTTGCCGCGATCTATCATCCGATCGGCACCGCGATGCTGGTCGATGCGGCGGGGGACCGGCCGGGACGGGCGGTCGGGGTCAATGGCGTGTTCGGCAATCTCGGCGTGGCGCTCGCGCCGATCGTCACCGGGCTTCTCGCCGGGCATTTCGGTTGGCGCGCCGGGTTCGTGGTACCGGGGGCGCTCGCCTTGGCGCTCGGGGTGATGTGGGCGGGAAGCCCGGATATCGCCCACCATGCCGCCGTGGCGGCGAAACGCTCTTTCCCCGCCATCCCCCCCGCCCTGGTGCGCCGGGCGGTGGTGGTGCTGCTCTTGATCGCCGCCGTCTCCGGCCTCGTCTTCAACGCCTTCACCATCCTCCTTCCCAAACTGCTCGCCGACCGTCTCGGCGGCTCGCTTCTGCCGCTGGTGGGGGCGGGGGCGTTCGTCGCGACGCTTGCCGGGGCGCTCACCCAGTTCACCGTGGGCCGCCTCATCGACCGGGTGACGCTGAAACGCGTCTTCCTCCCGCTGAGCGTGGTGCTGGTCCCCTCGCTCGCCGCGCTCGGCTTCGTGCACGGCCTCGCCACGGTGCTGGTGGCGGGGCTGGTCGCCTGCGCCGTCTTCGGCCAGGTGACGGTGAACGAGACGATGACGGCGCGTTACATTGCGCCGGCGCTGCGGGCGCGGATGTATTCGGTGCGGTTTTTCGTGGGCTTCCTCGGTAGCGCCGCCGCACCCTGGGTGGTCGGCGCGCTTTATGAGCGGACGGGAAGCCTCACCGCGGTGACGCTGATCCTTGCCCTCTTCGCGCTGATCACGCTCGCCTGCGCGGTCTTCTTCCCTGACCGGCGCGAGGAACTCGCCCCCGAACTCTGGGAGATGGCGGTCGCCGCCGAGTAAGCAACGCCCGCTCCCGCCGGTCAGTCGCCCAGAGATTTCTTTCCCAGAGATTTCTTTTCGGAGCAGGGCGGAGCAAAGCAGGGTAGAGCAGGGTGATTGCGGCCCCTCTGGCCGGGCGGGGACCGATGTGCCAAAGCGGAGCGCCATGAGACGACGCTCCCTCCTTGCGCTCGGCGCGCTGATCCCCGTTCTCGCCGCGCCGATCCATTCCGCCTGCGCCATTTCGGCGATGACGCTCACCGCGGCCGACCGCGCCGATCTCGCCCGTCTGCAGGCCTATCTCGGCGGGCGGCATACGCTGGAGGCGCGGCGAGAACGGGGATCAGCGCGCCGATCCATTCCGCCTGCGCCATTTCGGCGATGACGCTCACCGCGGCCGACCGCGCCGATCTCGCCCGTCTGCAGGCCTATCTCGACGGGCTGCATACGCTGAAGGCGCGGTTCGAGCAGGTGGCGCCCGATGGCGAGGTG
>KN173936.1:3367-5198 GCA_000759655.1 Acidicaldus organivorans
AGCGCGGGCTGGGTGTGGCTCGCCCGGCCGGGGCGGCTCCGTTTCGAATACGACCCGCCGGTGCCCTATCTGCTGATCGCCAATCAGGGGCGGGTGATCTTCGAGGACCGCTCGATCAATCAGGTGACCGAGATCCCGCAGAGCGACACGCCGCTCGGCCTCCTGCTCGCTCCCGAGATCCGGCTCCTCGACAATCCGGCGATTCTGATCACCGACATCACCCGCGTCCCCGGCCTCATCCAGGTGACGATGCTGCGTGCCGAGCGCTGGTGGCAGGGCTCGCTCACCCTGGTCTTCGCCACCGCTCCTCTCGTGCTGCGCCAATGGGTGGTGCTCGACGAGCAGCGCCGCGAGACGCGGGTCAGCCTCAGCGAGATCATCACCGGCATCCCCATTCCCGACCACCTCTTCGATCTGCCCCCTCCGCCCGCCATGGCGCCCGGCCATCGCTGAGCCGCCTCGACAACCCTCATCGCCGAAGGGCGCGCCTTCGGCCTCCTTTTTGGCGCGCCTCTTGGTGCGCTTCTTGGTGTGCCTCTTCGCGGCTCGCGTCTTCTTGGGCTGACGACGTCGGGACATGCGGCTAGACTGGCCGCGCCGGTCCTTCCGATCCCAATCCGGAGACGTCCCATGCCGATCCCCGACGACGCCCCACCTGCGCGCCCGCCGTTGATGATGAATGCCCTCAAGCGGGGCGACACGTTTGCCGTGTTCGATGCCGCGGGCGACATTCTCGGCGAGGGGGATGGGCTGTTCGACGACGACACCCGGCTCCTCTCCCGCTTCCGCCTCTTCTTTGGCGACACGCAGCCCGCCCTGCTCTCGAGCCGCATCAGCGAGGACAACGTCTTCTTCACCGCCCATCTCACCAACCGCCCGCTTCCCCCCCTCGGTGGGCGCTCGCTGCCCGAGGGGGTGATCCATCTCGAACGGCGCCGCTTCCTCGTCGAGCGCCACCTCTTCGAGCGTCTGGTGCTCACCAACTACACCCCGCGCCCGGCCATCGTTCCCCTCGTGCTGCGCTTTGCCGCCGATTTCCGGGACATGTTCGAGGTGCGCGGCATCGAGCGCGCCCGCCGTGGCGAACTCCTCGCCCCCGAGACCGGCGAGGAAGAGATCGTCTTCGCCTATCGCGGCCTCGATGGCGTGCTGCGCCAGACGGTGATCGCCTTCTCGCAATCTCCTGCCGAGATCGGCGCCGAGGGAGCGCGCCTCGACCTCGAGCTTGCCCCCAACGGGACGTGCTCCCTCTACCTCGCGGCGGGGGCCGGGAAACTCGACGCACGGCTCGATGGGGCGCTGTACCGGCGGGCGGCGGCACGGGCGCGGGCCCAGATGTGGCGCGAGCGCCGCCGCGGGGCGCGGCTTTCCGCGCCCGATCAGGCCGCTTTCGATGACTGGCTCTCCCAGTCGGCGGCCGATCTCGCCTTGCTCATCACCGAGCTTCCGACCGGCCCCTACCCTTATGCCGGGATCCCGTGGTTTTCGACGACCTTCGGGCGGGATGCGATCATCACGTCGCTGCAGACGCTCTGGCTCGATCCCAAACTCGCCCGCGGCGTGCTCAATTTTCTCGCCCACACCCAGGCGCGTGAGACCTCGAGTTTCCGCGATGCCGAGCCCGGCAAGATCATCCACGAGGCGCGCAAGGGCGAGATGCCCGCCCTGGGCGAGGTGCCGTTCGGGCGCTATTACGGCGGCGTCGATACCACGCCGCTGTTCCTGGTGCTCGCCGCGGCCTATGCCGAACGGAGCGGGGATTTCGCCTTCATCGACCATCTCTGGCCCTCGCTTCTCGCCGCGCTCGGCTGGATCGAGCGCACTGCGGCGC
>KN173936.1:5278-13223 GCA_000759655.1 Acidicaldus organivorans
GTCATCCGGAGGGGTTCCTCGCTTACGCCCGCGGCGAGGAGACGGGGCTGGCCAATCAGGGCTGGAAGGACAGCCAGGATTCGGTCTTCCATGCCGATGGGCGGCTGGCTGAGGGGCCGATCGCCCTCGTCGAGGTGCAGGGCTATGTCTATGCCGCGCTTCTCGGCATGGCGCGGCTTGCCCGCCATCGCGGCGCCCTGGAGCAGGCTCAAGAATGGGAGGCGCGGGCGGCGGCGCTGCGCGAGGCGGTCGAGGCGCGGTTCTGGATCCCCGAACTCGGCTTTTATGGCATCGCCCTCGATGGCAAGGGCGAGCTCTGCCGGGTGCGCGCCTCCAATGCGGGCCAGCTCCTCTTCTCGGGCCTGCCCGCGCCCGAGCGGGCGGCGCGGGTGGCGCGCGAGCTCCTCTCGCCCCGTTTCGACACCGGTTTCGGCATCCGCACCCTGGCTGCGGGCGAAGCGCGCTACAATCCGATGTCCTATCACAACGGCTCGGTCTGGCCGCATGATACGGCGCTCATCGTCGCCGGGCTCGCCCGTTACGGGTTCAAGGTCGCCGCCCGGCATTTTCTCGAGCGCATGTTCGAGGCGGCGCGGCATTTTGGCATGCGGCTGCCCGAGCTCTTCTGCGGCTTCCCGCGCACCCTGGGCGAGGGGCCGGTGCCCTATCCGGTCGCCTGCATGCCGCAGGCCTGGGCCTCAGGCGCGGGCTTCATGATGGTGCAGGCCGCGCTCGGCTTCGAGGTGGACGGGGTGCGGCGGGTGCTCCGTCTGATCCGCCCCGTCCTGCCCCAGGGCGTGGAGCGGCTCGTGGTGCGCGGCCTTCCGCTCGGTGAGGACAGCGTCGATCTCACGTTCGTCCAAAGCGGGGGGCGGATCGCCTGTCTGCCCGTGGCGCGGAGTGGGGCGCCGGTCAGCCTCGAATGGGCGGACGGGGGGTGAGCGGTCGAAATTTCGGTTGACTGCTGCGGTGCGAAAATCATAGTCTGGGGAGCAAGATCCAAGCAAGATCCGTGCCGTGCCCCAGGCACGACTCTCTGGGGCGACCGATGCGGCGCGAAGGAGGTCGACGATGACCCGCGACGATGTCACCGAAGCGATACGCGCCGCCAAACGGGCCAAGGGACTGAAATGGGCCGATGTGGCGCGGGAGGTGGGGCTCAGCAAGGAATGGGTCACCGCGGCCTGTCTCGGCCAGATGACCATGACCGAAGCCCAGGCCAAGATCATCGGCCGGATCTTCGATCTTCCGGAAGAGGCGGTGCAGCTCCTTCAGGTTCCCCCTTACAAGGGCTCGCTCCCCACCGCCGTGCCGACCGATCCTCTGATTTATCGCTTCTACGAGCTGGTCAACGTCTATGGCACCACGCTCAAGGAGCTGATCCACGAAGAATTCGGCGATGGCATCATGAGCGCCATCGATTTCCGGATGGAGCTCTCCCGTGAGCCGGCGCCGGAGGGCGATCGCGTCCGCATCGTGATGAGCGGGAAGTTCCTCCCCTACAAGACGTATTGAGTCCCACCCCACCTCGTGCCCGTGCGCCGGCGGGGCGGGGTATCTCGCGGGAGAAACTCACACCAGTGAGGCGGCGAGCCCGAGCGTAACCAGTAGCGCCGCGTCGAGAAAAAGCAGGGGGGCGATGAGACGCGGGCGGCGGGCGGCGAGGCGTCGCGCGAAAAGCGGGCCGAGAACGCCCGTCGCAATGAGCGCCGGAACGGTGCCCACCCAGAACGCGGCCATCACCAACGCCCCCTGCGTCGCGCCACCACTCCCTGCCGCGGCGGCAAGCGCGGCATAAACGAGCCCGCAGGGGAGGAAGCCGAGCAGCACCCCCCGGAACAGGCCGGAGCGGGCGAGGCCGCAGCCCTCGCTCCGGCGGAACAATTTGCCCAACACCGAGCTTTGGCCGACCGCCTGCCGGGCGGGGGTGAGGGCGAGCGCTTCGGCTGCAAAGAGGAGGCCGCCTGCGAGCAGGGCGAGCCCGCGCAGGACGTGAAGCCCGGGAAGGGCGGCAAGGGCGCCGCCCAACCCGCCCACGGCAGCGCCCAGCCCGGCATAGGTGAGGAGGCGGCCCGCGTGATAGGCGGGCAGCAGCGCTTCCCGCCAGCGCCGCCGCGTGCCGAGCGCCGCGAGCGGGAGACGGGCGAACCGCGCGCCCACTTGGGCGAGCACGAACGGTCCGCACATCGCGGCGCAGTGGAGCAGGCTGCCTCCGAGCCCGGCGAGGAACACCGCGCCGAGCAGGCCGCCGAATGTCGAGAAAGAGCGCGCCGGCAGGGCATGGCAGAGCGCGGCGAGCGAGGCGAGGGCGTGCGGCATGGCCCCATCGCGCCGGGCCTTTCTTCCGCTCGCATTGATCTATCTCAAAGGTTCGTCCGTCTTTCCTCTTTATAAGGCGGCTGTTTGGTCGGTTTCATTCTCGAGATTGGGACGGGATGGCCATGGACGAAGAACGGGTAAGCGCCGTCATCATCGGCGTGCTGATGGCGCTCTTCGGCTTGATCGGGATCTTTCTCGCCGCCGGGGCGCGTGACATCGAAATGAGCATATTCGGCTTTTCGCTGGCAGGTTTCGCCATCGCCTTCATCTTCGGGCTGTTGCGAAGCCATTACGACATGATCGAGGCCCGCACTGGGGAGGAGGGACGATGAGCGCCGCGGCCACCGCTTCCCTCGCACCCGTCGAATACAATGACGACGTGGTGCGCAAATTCGTCATCGCCACCGTCTTCTGGGGGGTGGTCGGGTTTCTGGTCGGCGTCTTCATCGCCGCCGAACTCGCCTGGCCGTCCTTCAATTTCTGGGCGCCCTATCTCAATTTCGGCCGTCTGCGCCCGGTCCACACGTCGGGCGTGATCTTCGCCTTTGGCGGTTCGGCCCTGATCGGCACCTCGTTCTACGTGGTCCAGCGCACCTGCCGCGCCCGGCTCTTCGGCGGCAAGGCGCTCGCCGATTTCATCTTCTGGGGCTATCAGTTCTTCATCGTGATGGCCGCCCTCTCCTACGTGCTCGGATTTTCCAAGAGCCGCGAATATTCCGAGCCGGAATGGCACCTCATCCTGTGGCTGGTGATCATCTGGGTCGCCTACCTCGTCGCCTTCGTGGGCACTCTGGTGCGCCGCGCCGAGCCGCACATCTACGTCGCCAACTGGTTCTATCTCTCCTTCATCCTCACCATCGCCATGCTGGTGATCGTGAACAATCTCGCGATCCCGGTCTCGGTGTTCGCCGCCAAGAGCTACTCGCTCTTCGCCGGGGCCCAGGATGCGCTGGTGCAGTGGTGGTACGGCCACAATGCGGTGGGCTTCTTCCTCACCGCGGGCTTCCTCGGCATGATGTATTACTTCATTCCGAAGGCGGCGGGCCGCCCGGTCTATTCCTACCGGCTTTCCATCATCCATTTCTGGTCGCTGATCTTCATCTACATCTGGGCCGGTCCCCATCACCTGCACTGGACGGCGCTTCCCGACTGGACGCAGACCATGGGCGAGGCCTTTTCGGTGATGCTGTGGATGCCGTCCTGGGGCGGGATGATCAACGGCCTGATGACCCTCTCCGGCGCCTGGGACAAGCTCCGCACCGACCCCGGCCTCCGCTTCTCGGTCACCGCGGTCGGCTTCTATGGCATGTCCACCTTCGAGGGGCCGGTGATGTCGGTGCGCACGGTGAACGCGCTCAGCCATTACACCGACTGGACGATCGGGCACGTGCATTCGGGCGCGCTCGGCTGGGTCGCCTTCATCACCTTCGGCGCCCTTTACTATCTCGTCCCGGCGCTGTGGGGCAAAACCGAGATGTATTCGCGCCGCCTCATCGCCTGGCATTACTGGATCTCCACCCTCGGCATCGTCCTCTACATCACCTCGATGTGGGTGGCGGGCATCATGGAGGGGCTGATGTGGCGCGCCTATGACGCGCAGGGCTTCCTCCAGTATTCGTTCATCGACAGCGTGGTCGCGGTCCATCCGCTGATGGTGGTGCGCCTTGTGGGCGGGATCTTCTTCCTCACCGGTGCCCTGATCATGGTCTATAACATGGTGATGACGGTGCGCCGCGCGCCGGCGGGTGCGCTCGCCGCCGCCACGCCGCTTGCGGTCGGAGACTGAACGATGGCGTTCCGTCACGAAGTTCTGGAAAAGAACGCCTTCCTTCTCCTCGTCGCCGCCCTGGTGACGGTGGCGATCGGGGGGATGGTGGAGATCATTCCGCAGTTCTTCATCGAAAACACCATCGAGCCGGTGAAAGGGGTGCGTCCCTACTCGCCCCTCGAACTCGCCGGGCGCAACATCTACATCCGCGAGGGCTGCTATCTCTGTCACAGCCAGCAGATCCGCGCGCTTCGCGACGAGGTCGAACGCTACGGCCATTACAGCCTCGCCGCGGAGAGCATGTACGATCATCCCTTCCAGTGGGGATCGAAGCGGATCGGGCCCGATCTCGCCCGCGTCGGCGGCAAATACTCGAATGACTGGCACTACGCCCATCTGCGCAATCCGCAATCGGTGGTGCCAGAAAGCCTCATGCCGAGCTACGCCTTCCTCGAGGAGCGCCCGCTCGATTACGCCCACATCGCCGATGATCTCATCACCAACCGCAAGGTGGGGGTGCCCTACAGCGATGAGGACGTGAAGAACGCGATCGCTGATCTCGAGGCGCAGGCCGATCCCAACGCCGATCACACCGCGCTTCTCAAGCGCTATCCGAAGGCGGTGATCGTGCCCAAGAACGGCCAGACGATTAGCGAAATGGATGCGCTGGTCGCTTATCTGCAGATGCTCGGCACGCTGGTCGATTTCAAGGACGTGCCGGAAGAGAGCCTCGATCGCTGAAGGAGGGGGTGATGCTTCATCAGATCCTGCTGATCGGCGCCATCGTCTCCTTCACCGCGCTTCTCGTCGCGGTCTTCCGCCCCTCGGCGAAGCGGAGACTCGAGCGGCATGCGGAGATCCCGCTCGCCGATGACACGCCGCTTTCCCGCCGCCAATCATAACGGAAAGTCATCGAAGATGCCGACCAAGATCGAAAAGGATGCCATCACCGGCCGGATGACCACCGGCCACGAATGGGACGGGATCAAGGAGCTCAACACGCCGCTTCCCAAATGGTGGGTCTATGTCTATGCGGCGACGGTGGTGTGGGCGATCGGGATGTTCATCCTTTATCCCGCCCTGCCGCTCGGCACGCATGCCTCGAAAGGCCTGCTCGGCTATTCCTCCCGCGCCGACGCGATGGCGGGGGTTGCCGAGATGCAGGCGCTGCACGCCGAACAGATGAAAAAGATCGGCGCGCTGAGCTTCGCCGAGATCGAGAGGGATCCGGCGTTGCGCGAGGTGGCGCTCACCGCCGGGCGGGTGATCTTCGCCAATAACTGTCAGCCCTGCCATGGCCCCAACGGCCAGGGCGGGCCGGGCTTTCCTGCCCTCGATACCGATGTCTGGCGCTGGGGCGGCTCGCTCGAGGCGATCGAGCGGACCATCACGCACGGCATCCGCTCCGGCGATCCGGAGGCGCATGACAGCCAGATGCCCAATTTCGGCA
Organism: Acidicaldus organivorans; assembly: GCA_000759655.1. Lineage (GTDB taxonomy): Bacteria > Pseudomonadota > Alphaproteobacteria > Acetobacterales > Acetobacteraceae > Acidicaldus > Acidicaldus organivorans. Next base: position 10,816 of record KN173936.1, read on the forward strand.
CCGACAAGCTGCTCAAGCCGGAGGAGATCGCTGCGGTGGCTGATTACGTGATGACGCTCTACGGCAAGGCCCAACCCTCGCCGGCGACCGAGGCCGGGGCCAAGATCTTCGCCGATAATTGCGCGCCCTGCCACGGCGCCAACGGCGAGGGCAACCGCGACATCGGCGCCCCGCCGCTCCGCTCGCACGTCCATCTCTACGGCGATACGCGCGAGGCGGTCATCGCCCAGGTCACCCATCCGCGCATGGGGGTGATGCCCGCCTGGAACAAGCGGCTCTCCCCGGCCGAGATCAAGGCGGTCACGCTCTATGTCCATTCGCTCGGTGGAGGCGAATGAGCCATGAACGCGCTCCATCCCCCGCCTGTCGCACCTCCTCCCGGGACCTCCTCGGCCGAGGAGTCACCCCCGATGAAGCTCTATGCCAACCGGGTGCGGGTCTATCCCAAGGCGGTCTCGGGTCCGGTGCGGCGGCTCAAATGGGCGATCCTCGTCTTCTGCCTCGGCGTCTATTACCTCCTGCCGTGGCTGCGCTGGAACCGCGGGCCGGGGGTGCCCAACCAGGCCATCCTGCTCGATCTCTGGGATGAGCGCTTCTATTTCTTCGGCCTCGAGCTCTGGCCGCAGGATGTGTGGTTCCTCGCCGGCCTGCTCGCGCTCGGCGCGGTGACGCTCTTCCTCGTCACCAGCCTCTTCGGCCGGCTCTGGTGCGGGTTCTCCTGCCCGCAGACGGTATGGACCGATCTCTTCCTCCTCGTCGAGCGCTGGATCGAGGGCGACCGCAACGAGCGCATCCGCCGCGACCGCGGCCCGTGGACCGCGGACAAGGTGATGCGCAAGATCGCTAAGCACGGGGTGTGGCTGTTCGTCGCCTTCTGGACCGGCGGCGCCTGGGTCATGTACTACGTCGATGCGCCGACCGTGGTGCGCGAATTCTGGACCGGCCAGGCGAGCGGGGCGGTCTATGCCTTCACCTTCCTCCTCATCGGGACGACCTATCTGCTCGCCNGGTGTGGCTGTTCGTCGCCTTCTGGACCGGCGGCGCCTGGGTCATGTACTACGTCGATGCGCCGACCGTGGTGCGCGAATTCTGGACCGGCCAGGCGAGCGGGGCGGTCTATGCCTTCACCTTCCTCCTCATCGGGACGACCTATCTGCTCGCCGGTTGGGCGCGCGAACAGGTCTGCATCTATATGTGCCCCTGGCCGCGCTTCCAGTCGGCGATGCTGGATGAGAACACCTACCTCGTCACCTACGAGGCCTGGCGCGGCGAGCCGCGCGGCAAGGGCGCGCCGGAACGCCGCGCCGCGCTCGGTCTCGGCGATTGCGTCGATTGCCAGGCCTGCGTGCATGTCTGCCCGATGGGGATCGACATCCGCGACGGCGTGCAGCTCGAATGCATCAATTGCGGCCTCTGCATCGATGCCTGCAACCACGTGATGGAAAAGACCGGCCGGCCGCGCTGGCTGATCACCTGGGACACGCTTGCCCGCCAGGCGGCGCGCGCCCGCGGCGAGCGCCTCCCGCTCCGCCTCATCCGTCCCCGCACCCTGATCTACATCGCGGTGCTGCTCACCGGCGCGGGCGTGCTCTCGGGCGGGCTCTATCTCCGCGCCCATCAGGGTCTGAGCGTGGCCCATGACCGCGCGCCCCTCTTCGTGCGGCTGGCCGATGGCGGGCTGCGCAACGGCTATCAGGTGGAAATCATCAACAAGAGCCTGACCCCGGGCGTGTTCACGCTCCGCGCGAGTGGCATCCCCGAGGCGAGGCTCGTGCTCTCCGAGATCTCCTCGAAACCCGTTCCCGAGGCGCGGATCGAAGTGCCGCGCGATGCGGCGGTCTCGCTCCGTGTGCTGGTCGAGGGCGCGCTCGATCAGGTGCCGGGTGGGCGCATCCCTCTCGTCTTCACCCTGCACAACGAGAAGACCGGCGAGACGTCGCGCTATCAGAGCGTGTTCATGGGCCCTGCCGCAGCGGCGGGGAAGGAGACGCGATGACCCTCGATGAGCAGCGTTCGCCCTGGCGCTTTTACCCTTACGCGGTCGCGGTGGCGCTCTTTCTGGTGGTGCTGGTCAATCTCGGCATGGTGTGGAGCGCCCGCGGCACCTGCCCCGGCGAGGGGGCGCACAACGGCTATGACGAGAGCAACGCCTACCCCACGCTGCTCCGCCGCGCCGAGGCGCAGCGCGCGCTGGGGTGGCAGGTGAGCCTCTCGCCGGAGGGGCGGGGGCTTCGCCTGGTGCTCGCCGGGCGCGAGGGCACCCCTCTCGAGGGCCTCGTCATCGAAGCGCGCGCTGCGCCTCGGCGCGGCGCGCGCTGGGGTGGCAGGTGAGCCTCTCGCCGGAGGGGCGGGGGCTTCGCCTGGTGCTCGCCGGGCGCGATGGCACCCCTCTCGAGGGCCTCGTCATC
>KN173936.1:13354-17677 GCA_000759655.1 Acidicaldus organivorans
GAAGCGCGCGCCCGCCGCCCGGTAGGGCCGGAGCAGGTGACCCCGCTCCATTTCTCGCCGGGGCGCGCGCTTCGATGACGAGGCCCTCGAGAGGGGTGCCATCGCGCCCGCCGCCCGGTAGGGCCGGAGCAGGTGACCCCGCTCCATTTCTCGCCGGGGCGCGACGGCGCCTATCACGCCGCCGAAACCCTGCCCGAGGCCGGGCAGTGGGACGTGGTGCTCTCGCTGCACCGCGCCCAGCAGGAAATGACGGTGACGCGGCGCGTCGTCGTGCAATGATGTTGGGGCGATAGGGCTTGGGGCGATAGGGCGCGGCATGGACGGAGCCTTCGCGGCGAGGCTGGGGCAGGAGGGGGCAGAAGGTGAAGGGGCGAGCTGCTGTGCCCATTGCGGGGCGCCGCTGCGGGCTGCGGGAGACGGCCCTGCCTTCTGCTGCCGCGGCTGCGCCGAGGCCTACCGGCTGATCCATGAGTTCGGGCTCGGCCGCTATTACGCCGAGCGGGTGATCGCCGAGGAGGCCGACCTCCGCCCCCCCGCCGCCGGCGCCCCCGCCGATCTCGGCCCCTATCTCCGCGATCTCGGCGGGGGACGATGCGGGCTCGAACTCGCCGTGGAAGGCCTCTCCTGCGGAGCCTGCGTGTGGCTGATCGAGGAGGTGCTGGCCCGCGATCCCGCAACGCGCCGAGCGCGGGTCAATCTCACCACCCGCCGCCTCCAGCTCGAATTCGAGGGCGGGGCGGAGGTCGCGGCCCGGCTCTCGGCTTCCGTCGAGCGGTTGGGCTACCGGCTCGTCCCCTTCGATTCCTGTCTCGCCCCCAAGCGCGATGAGGAGCAGCGGCGTCTGTTGCGGGCTTTGGCGGTGGCCGGGTTTGCCGCCGGGAACGTGATGCTGCTCGCGCTTGCCTCCTGGGTTGGTGGGGCGGCGATGGGGCCGGCGACGCGGGGGCTGTTGCGCTGGCTTTCCGCGTTGATCGCCCTGCCGGCCATCGCCTATGCCGGGGCGCCGTTTTTCGGCGCTGCGCTCCGCGCCTTCGCCGTCCGGCGGGTGACGATGGACGTGCCCATCGCGCTCGGGCTCCTCGCAGTGAGCGCGCTGAGCCTGATCGATGCCTGGCGGGGGGTGGGCGAGACCTATTTCGAAAGCGGCGTGATGCTGCTCTTCTTCCTGCTCGCCGGGCGGGTGCTCGATCGCGGCGCCCGGGCGCGGGCGCGGGCCGAGCTCGAACGGGCGCTCGCCTTGCAGACGCGGCCGGTGACGGTTCTGCTGCCGGAGGGCGGCACCAGGCTCTTTCCCGCCGAGAGCGTGCCGGTCGGCGCCCAGGTGCTGGTGGGGGTGGGTGAGCGGTTCGGCGTCGATGGCGTGGTGCTGCGCGGGGTGACCGAGATCGATGCGAGCGCGCTCACCGGGGAGAGCCAGCCGCTTGCGCTCCATCCGGGGGAGAGGGTCGAGGCGGGGGCGCTCAATCTCGGCGCGCCGGTGGTGATCCGGGCTGAGCGGGTGGGCGGCGAGACACTGCTTGCCCAGGCGCTGCGCCTGATCGAGGAGGCGACCGCGGCGCGGGAGGAGAGGCCCGGCCTCGCCGACCGGGCGGCGCGGATCTACACGCCCGGTGTCCATATCCTGGCGTTGGCCACGCTCATCGGCTGGGGCGCGGCGGGCGCGGGGTGGGGGGTGGCGCTCACCCATGCCGCATCCGTGCTCCTCGTCACCTGCCCCTGCGCGCTGGCGCTCGCCGTGCCGGCGGCGCGGCTCATCGCGCATGGGGCGATCCTCCGCCGCGGCATTTTGCTCAAGACGCCGGATGCGCTGGAGCGGCTCGCCTCGGTCGATACGGTGGTGTTCGACAAGACGGGCACGCTCACCGACCCCGGCCTCTGGCGCGAGGATCCGGCTCTGGCCGGGCGTGAGACCGAACTTGCGCTGGCCGCAGGGTTAGCGCGGGCGAGCCGCCATCCGCTGGCCAAGGCGCTCGCCGCCGCCTTCCCCGACGCTTTGGTGCCGGAAGGGGAGATCGCCGAGGAGGCGGGAGCGGGTCTTCTCTGCCGCACGGGGGCGGGGGAGATGCGTTTGGGCAGTGCGGCGTTCTGCGCCCTTCCGTCCGGCGAGGGCGAGGGGCCCGAGCTTTGCTTCACGGCGCCGGGAAGGCCGCCGCTCCGCCTCCGCTTCACCGAGACGCCGCGCCCCGGCGCGGAAGCCCTCATCGCCCATCTCCGGGAATGGGGCATCGCGGTCTGGCTCGCCTCGGGCGATGGAGCGGAGGCGGTGGAAAGGCTCGGCGCACGGCTCGGCCTTTCGGAAGACGCGGTCCTGGCCCGTCTCTCGCCGCTCGCCAAGGCCGAACTCCTCGCGCGGCTCGCCGGAGAGGGGCGGCGCGTGCTGATGGTGGGGGATGGGATCAATGACGGCGCGGCGCTGGCCCGTGCCCATGCCGCGCTTTCCCCGGCGGCGGCGACCGATCTCGCCCAGGTGGTGGCGGACGGCGTCGTGCAGGGACGCTCGCTCCTCCCCATTGCCGATCTGCTCGCGCTCGCCCAGGCCTGGCGGCGGGTGGTGCGCCAGAATCTCGGCGCCTCGCTGCTCTACAATGCGCTTGCCGTGCCGCTTGCCGTGTTCGGTTTCGTCGCGCCCTGGCTTGCCGCGGCGGCGATGTCGGCCTCCTCGATCGTGGTGGTGCTCAACAGTCTGCGCCTGGCCCGCGTCATCCCCAGCAAGGAGGAGTGCGGGGGATGACGGTGCTGCTGCTCCTGCTCGTGGTGAGCCTCAGCCTCGGCGCCGGGGGGCTGTCTCTGTTCCTGTGGTCGGTGCGGGCGGGTCAGTACGAGGATCTGGAGGGGGCGGCGCGGCGCATCCTGATCGACGTCCCGCCAGCCTCTCCCCTATCTGCCTCTCCCCTGTCTTCTGCGCCCACCTCCACGACGGCGGCGTCCTCTTCTGCCGCCTCACCCGCTGGACCTGCACCGAAACGGCGCGGGTGAGCGTCGCGGCACGCGAGTCTCGTCTCCTCGTGACGATTTTCGACCCCATTCGTTAACCAATTTGTGACAAATAGGGCGGTAAGATCGCCTCCACGTTGAGAAAATTGTGCCATTTCCTGGCGGAACGGTTGGGCCCTACGCCCGCGGCTCGCCGGGGCGGCGGAGCGCGGAGGCGAGAGAGCGGATGCGGATGGCGAACGGAACGCCCGGCCACGAAACGGCGGGCAACGGGACGGAGGGAGAGGCCGAGCGCGAGGCGCGCCGGATTAAAGCGGCTCACCCCGGAGAAGAGGGCGGCAACGGCAGGAGAGAAGAAGCGGGAGGCGAAGAAGGGGGGGGCGCAGAAGGCAGGGACGAAGAAGGCAGCGCAGAGGGGGGGCGGGTCAACGCGATCGACCGCCATGTCGGGGCGCGGCTGCGCGAGCGGCGGGTGATGCTCGGGCTCACCCAGCAGCAGCTTGCCGAGATCATCGGTGTGACCTACCAGCAGGCCCATAAATACGAACGCGGCCACAACCGGCTCTCGGCGGGCCGGCTTTACACCATCGCCCGGGCGCTCGGCGTGCCGGTCTCGTGGTTCTTCGAAGGGCTCGAGGGCGAGGGCGAGGCGGGCGAGGAGGTGGGGCCGTCGCGCCAGCTCCGCGAACTCGCGCAGTATTTCCTTGCCCTCCCCGATGACCGCCAGCGCGAGGCGGTGCTCAACCTGCTGCGCGCCATGGCCCGCGCCGGGGCGCGCCGCAGCGCCGAGGACGAAGAGCTGGCGTGAAGGCGGCAGGGGGGAAAGAGGGGAGAGCCGACCGGGGCAGAGGAGAAAAGCCACCCCAAGGAACGGGATGGTTTTTGGCTGGTTCGCAGAGCCCGGTTTCTATGCCCCCCGCAATGGACAGTTCGGGGAGTTCCCAGGGGCTTTCCCGGCCCGGCCCGCCGTTTGCGGCCCTTTTGGGGTGCGACGAGCGGCGTAATTTTCGTGGCCGGTTTCGTGTTTGAGCGGGCAGGCTGAACGAGCCGGTTGAGAAGAAACGGAAAAAATGCCGCATCAGCGATGAGATCGGGAGCGGCTGACGCGCAGGAGGGGGGCATTTCGTCTGGAGCGAAGTCGAAGGGATCGCGCGGTGAAGAAGGAGCATGGGGCTCTCCCTTCGGAGCGCCACGGGTCAAAGCGAAGGGCAGATTTTCCTCGTGGTCCGGCGCCGTCGGGCGCTGCACAACCATGCCACGTCTTCGCCTCTTGCGGAAATGGTGAAATATCCCCACTCCCGGCCTTGGTTCGGGAGGGAGGCTCGCAACCTCACCATCGCCCCCCATCATGCCGACGAGATGATGGACGCGCTGCTCAGGGCCCCTCGG
>KN173936.1:17724-17857 GCA_000759655.1 Acidicaldus organivorans
ACCCTTCGGTGTTCAGCAGCAGAAAGGACTTTTACGCCTTTCTTCCTTCGAATTCAGCCGATTGAAGGCTTGCCTAAGGGAATCCCCTTTGCTGGCCTAAACCGAAAGATTGAGGAGTGAGCCGCGGGGGGGG
>KN173936.1:17967-19381 GCA_000759655.1 Acidicaldus organivorans
GAGCGGCAGGGTGTTTTGCGGCGGCGCGGCGCTCTGCGTCTGATCGGTGCCGTAAGAGCCCTGGCTCGCGTTGACCCTGGCGCTGCTCGCGGTGCGCGTGGTATCCCGAACCGGCCGGATCGGGTTGTTGGCCGAATTCGAGGGCGTGACCACCGAAAAGGCGGAAAGGGAGGTGCTGCTCATCATGTGGAGGAGTTTGACCCACATAAAGTTAAAATAGTCTTAACGTCGATGACCGTCTCTCAAAATAAGAGACCCATCCGGTCACATCGGCGTGAGAAACGGCGCGCCGCCGGGTCAACACCTCGCCCCGGCGGCGCACGCTTCGAGAAACCGCCCGATGAGACTCTCGGAAAACCAGACTTTCGGGAAACGAGAGCCTTGAAACGGGCGCCTTTCAGAAAAGCTGGATGAGCAGGGCGTGCAGATAGCGGCTCTCGGGCAGGGCGGGATGCAGCGGGTGATCAGGCCCCGCTCCGCCCTCCGCCACCACCCGCCCCTCGCGGCGGGCGCGGGCGAGTCCGCTCGCCACCGCCTCAAGGAAGGCCGCCCCGGCGAGGTGATGGCTGCAGGTCGCAATCAGCAGATACCCCTCCGCTTCGACCAGTCCCGCCACCCGCCGGGTAAGACGCTCATAGGCGCGAAGGGCGGCGGGGACGTCCTTGCGGCTTCGCGCAAAGGGGGGCGGGTCGCAGATGACGAGGCCGAAGCGTTCGCCGGCGCCCGCAAGGCGGGAGACTGCCGCCTCCGCGTCCTCTTGGGCGAAATCCACCCGCGCGGCAAGCCCGTTCGCCTCCGCCGCGCGGCGGGCAAGCGCGAGCGCCGGCCCGCTCGAATCGACGAGGAGGACGGAGGCGGCCCCTGCCCGGGCAGCGATCAGGCCGAAGGCGCCGGAGTGGCAGAAGAGGTCGAGCACCCGCCGGTCCGGCGCGAGGCGGGCGGCCAGTGCCCGCTGCGGCCGCTGGTCGTAATACCAGCCGGTCTTCTGGCCCTCCGCGAGATCGACCGGGAACCGCACCCCCGCCTCCTCGACCCACACCTCGCCCGGCGTGCCGCGCAGGATGCGCGTCTCGCGCGGCAGGCCCTCGAGGGCGCGAAGCGGCGAGTCGTTGCGGGCGACGATGGTGGAGGCCAATCCCATCTCCTCGATCGCATCGAGGAGCGGCCCGGCGAGCTGCTCGGCCCCGGCGGTATTGCAGGAGAGCACCAGGGTGTCGCCGTAGCGGTCGATGACGAGGCCGGGCAGTCCGTTGGCCTCGGCATGGACGAGCCGCCCCCATTCGGCGAGCCCGAATTCCTCGCGCAGGCGAAGCGCCCGTTCGAGCCGCGCCCGGCACCAGGCGGCGTCGATCACCGCCTCGGGATCGCGATCGAGGAGCCGGGCGGCGATCAGGGTGTGGGGGTTGAAGTAGAA
>KN173936.1:19978-22854 GCA_000759655.1 Acidicaldus organivorans
GTCCATCATCTCGTCGGTGTGATGGGGGCCGGGGGTGAGGCGGAGCCGTTCGGTGCCGCGCGGCACGGTCGGGTAGTTGATCGGGGTGACGTAGATGCCGAATTCCTCGAGCAGCCGCTTGCTGATCGCCTTGCAGCGCACCGCGTCGCCCACCATCACCGGCACGATGTGGCTCGGTGTGGGAAGGCGCGGGATCCCCGCCGCATCGAGCCGGCGCTTGAGCGTCTCGGCCCGTTCGAAGAGCTTGGCGCGGAGCTCGGGATGGGCCCGCACGTGGCGGATCGAGGCGAGCGCCCCGGCCACGATCACCGGCGGCAGGGCGGTGGTGAAGATGAAGCCCGAGGCGGTGGAGCGGATGAAGTCGATCACCTCGGCACGCCCGGTGATGTAGCCGCCATGCGTGCCGAAGCCCTTGGCGAGCGTCCCCTCGATGATATCGACCCGGTGCGCCACGCCGTCGCGCTCGGCCACGCCCGCCCCTTGCGGTCCGTAGAGGCCCACCGCGTGCACCTCGTCGAGATAGGTGAGCGCGCCGTATTTCTCGGCGAGATCGCAGATGGCGCCGATCGGGGCGATGTCGCCATCCATCGAATAGACGCTCTCGAAGGCGATCAGCTTGGGCGCCTCGGGAGGGGCGGCGGCGAGCAGCGATTCGAGATGGGCGAGATCGTTGTGGCGGAAAATGTGCCGCCGCGCCGGGCTCTTGCGCATCCCGGCGATCATCGAGGCGTGGTTCTTCTCGTCCGAGAACACTTCCCAGCCGGGGAGGCTGCTCAGGATGGTCTGCAGCGTGGCGTCGTTGGAGACATAGCCCGAGGTGAAGAGGAGCGCTGCCTCCTTGCCATGCAGGTCGGCGAGCTCGGCCTCGAGCGCGTCATGCAGGGGGCTGGTCCCGGCGATGTTGCGGGTGCCCCCCGCCCCCACCCCGTAGCGTTGGGCCGCCTGCGAGGCGGCGGTGAGGGTGACCTTGGAAACCCCCATGCCGAGATAGTCATTCGAGGACCAGACGGTGACGTCCCGCGTCACGCCGTCGCGTTCCCACGCATAGACCGGATAGCGCGAGGCATCGCGGCCGAGGGGGGTGAACTGGCGATAGCGGCCTTGCGCCTTGATTTCCGCCAGAGCGCGATGACACAGGGCGTGAAAAGGGTTTTCCATCGTCGTCCGCCGATCTCCCGTCTTTCCCCCCGCCCATCCTTTCCCGATTGGTTCGGTTGCGCTTCGTATAAGCTTTACGCGCCCGCGAAACAAGACCGCCCCGCCTCCGTAGATTCCCGTATCCGCGTCCACGGGCGGAAAGCGGCGCGGCGTTAATCGCATCTTTCCCCGAATGTGATCCACTGGCGGTGATCCCCTGGTGGTGATCCCCCGCCGGTGATCCACTGGCGCGGACCACCCAGGAGGGGTGCAGCAGGGGTTGAAGAGGGGTTGAGATGAGAGGGGCGGAAAAAACCGTGGGAGACCAACCATGACGGCAGTGCAGGCCATGACGGCGAAGCAGGCGATCACCCGCGACGGGGCGTTGGGGGAGGCGATGGCCGCCTTCCAGAAGGGGGACTTCGTCGCCGCCGAGCAGCACTATCTCGCCGCCATCCGCGCTTTCCCCGACGATCCCGAGCCGCGCTATCACCGCGGCCTTTTCCACCTCGCCATCGGCCGGCCCAAGAGTGCGGCCCTCATCCTGCGCCAGGTGCTCGCCCTCCATCCCACCCCCCGCGCCTATCTCGCGCTCGGGCTCGCCCTCGAAATGGCGGGCGAACTCAAAGCAGCGCTCGGGGCTTTCCGCAGCGTTCCCGCCGCCTCACCGGAGCGGGCCGAGGCGGCGCATGGCTATGCGCGCACCGCCCAGCGGCTCGGCCTCCTCGCCAAGGCCGTCGCCGCCTATCGCGAGACCTTTTCCCTCAAACCGGGTGATGCCGCCTCGTGGTGCGATTTCGGCACCGCCTTGATGCAGCTCTGCCAGTGGAGCGAGGCAGCTTCCGCCTATCATCGGGCGCTCAGCCTCGATCCGGGGCTGGAGGCGGCCTGGATCAATCTCGCCTTCTGTCTCGATCGTGCCCGCGAGCCGGCGGCCGCCCTCGTCGTCTGCGCCGAGGCCGAACGCCGCGGCATCGACCATCCCGCGCTTCATGCCAACCGCGCCGCCGCACTCCGCCGTCTGGGCCGGGTCGAGGCGGCGGGGGAGGCGATCGCGGCGGCCCTCCTCCGCCACCCGGGCGATGCCAAACTCCTCGCCGCCCAATCGGCCTGCTTCGTCGATGGGGGGGATTGGGAGGCGGCCCGGCGCGCCGCCGAGGCGGCGCTTGCCGCCGATCCCGCCTCGGTCGATGCGCTCGGCAATCTCGGCGCCGCCCTGATCTCTCTCGGCCGGCTCGACGAGGCGGAGGCCGCGCTGCGCCGGGCGGTGGCGCTCGCCCCGTGGGAGGCCGATCCCGCCTATAATCTCGCCCTCGCCCTCCTTAAGAAAGGCAATTACCGCGAGGGGTTCGCTCGTTACGAGGCGCGCTTCGCGCAGAGCTTCGCCCCGGCCACGCTCGCCAACCTGCCGCCCTGGCAGGGAGAGCAGCTCGAAGGGGGGCTTCTCGTCTTTGCCGAGCAGGGGCTGGGCGACGTGCTGCAATTCGTCCGGTTCCTCCCCCGGCTCGAAGGGCGGGCGGGCGAGATTTGGTTCGCTGTCCCCCGTTCGCTCGAGCGGCTTCTGCGGGGCTCGCTTCCCGGCTGGGTGCGGTTCCTGAGCGAGGGGGACGCTCTGCCGCCAGGGATTGCGGCGGCGGTGCCGCTCCTCAGCCTCCCTTACCGGCTCGGCATCGATCATCCCGATCTTCCTGGCCTCATTCCTTATCTCCGCGCCGATCCCGCCCTCGTGGCGCGCTGGG
>KN173937.1:0-3373 GCA_000759655.1 Acidicaldus organivorans
GCCGCCCCCCATCCCTGACCCCTGGATTCCTGACCCCTGGATTCGCCACGGTCCTCCTATCTGGGGGTCGAGACTTCGGAGTGTTCAGCCTAAGCCGTGCCCGGAGTGCACGAGGGGGAATCGGCAACGAGGACGATCAAAAGTCCGAATGAAAAGGCGGGCGATAGGAGGGATCGAAAACCGGCGAGAAAAGAGAAACGCGACAGAGGCCCGTCCGTCTCCCGCGAGACCGCTCCACTCAGGCCTCGGAGAGCTCCCGCGCCTCTCGCGGCGCTGCCCCAGGGGGCCGGCCCAGCACCTCGAGCCACACCGGCATATGACGCGGGGTTTCACTCAGACGGCGCATTCCATCCTGCAAGCCGAGATTGGGGTTCCAGTAGGGATCGGTATCGAGCACCTCCCCCCAACGCCGACGCATGAAAGCAATCTCGCGGTAGAGCCGCTCCGCTTTCTCCATCGAGAGATCCTTGCCGCGAGATGCGGATTCGAAGTGATAGAGTTCGGCATGCGGCGTCCAGACATGGCGGTAGCCGCACTCGGCCAGACGGAGACAGAAATCGACGTCGGTGAAGGCCACCGCGAGATTGACCTCGTCGAACCCTCCCACCTCGAGAAACACGTCGCGCCGCACGAGGAGGCAGGCTGCCGTCACCGCCGAGGCCGAGCGCGCGACATGGGTAAGCCCGTAGGGGTCGCGATGGTGCCGCGGGGCATGACAGAAGAGATGCCCCGCCACGCCTTCCGGCCAGCCCATGCCGAGCACCACGCCCGCATGCTGGATCGTCTCGTCGGGGTAAAGGAGCTTGGCGCCCACCGCCCCGACCCCTGGCCGCAGCGCGAGCGCCATCATCTCCTTGAGCCAGTTGGGTTCAATGACTTTGACGTCGTTGTTGAGCAGGAGGAGGAACTCCCCGCGCGCCGCGGCGGCAGCGAGATTATTGAGGCGCGAGTAATTGAAGGGGCCCGGAATACTAAGCCGATGCACACGGGGATCTTCGGCGACGGCGGCGAAAAGGGCGAGCGTTTCCGGCTCGCGACTCTCATTGTCGATGATCCAGATCTCGAGATCGGGATAGTCGGTGCGGCCAAGCAGCCCCTCCAGGCAGGAGCGGAGGAGATCGGCGCGATCTCGGGTCGGAATGATCACCGAGATCCGGGGAAGACGTTCGGGCAGCGCATAAGCGATGCGATGGAGAGCAGGAAATCCCGGGGCGGGGCCCACCTCGGCGGTGATCCCTTTGGCGGCTAGATACGCGGCGACGGATGCCCGCGCCGCCGCGGCACGCGCCTCCAACTCCCGGCCGTTCAGGGCGCGGTCGCGGCGATGATAGAGAATAGAGGGGATGTGTTCGATGCCGGGATGGGCGAGATCGGCGGCGCGGAGGAGAAGCCCATGCGCCGCTCCCGGCGCGAGCACGTCGGCCGCTGGGGGAAGATCGCCGAGCTCGGCGATCAGATCGGCGCGATAAGCGGCAAGCCCGCCGATCAGGTTTTGGGCGAGCATCAGCTCGGGGTCGAAATCGGGCTTGAAATAGGGCGTATGGCGGCGGCCGTCACGGTCGATGCGGTCCTCGTCGCTGTAGATCAGCCGCGCCGATGGATGGAGCGCGGCGGTGAGCGCTACCTCGGCGAGAGCGGAACGGGCAAGGCAATCTCCTGCCCCGAGGGGGACGACGAAAAGCGGCCCTTCCCCCTCTTCCGCCATTTCGGCGACGAAAGAAACCGGATCCCGCTCCCCATCCGCTCGCCTCTCCCCCTTGCGATGAAGCTTGATGCGGCGCTCTTCGGCGGCGATCTCGCCGACTTTGGCGCAAAGACCTGCCACAGCCCCCTGACCGGCGAGAACCAGGACCCGCCACTCCGTGTAAAGCTGGGCCCGAAGCGCGTTCAGACTGTGGAGGGTGGCGGCGGCATCGCTCTCTTCGTCGAGGGGCAGGATGACGAGAAAACGCGACAACCGGTCGTATCGGGCAAGGGCCTGACGGATCAGGCGCTCCTCCTGAGCGGCCAGACGCTCCTGCTGAGCAAGCCAAGCCCGATAGGACCGTGCATCATCCGCCAAATCAGAAAGAAGGGGGGTGAGATAGGGTTTGAGGGGGCTGCCAAGGCGGCGCAACAACCCTCCCACCCGTGGATGACGGCGGGCCAGACGACGCAGCCCGTGCACGATAGATCTGAGCCCCGTCACCGGCTTTCCTCACTCATGACTTACCCGCCACAAAAGCCACTCTGCGAGCAGACAAACAACGCCCCTTCTCACACCTTCCCAACCATCGCCGCCTTGGCGCAAGCTCCGGCTCATTCGCACCCATCGCGACGCAGGCCTCTCGTGCTGCACCAGATATAACGATTGGAAAAATAGTGATCCTATCCCGTCCCAGCAATTCACTTCACCAATGTCTCGGCTTTCCGTGGAACACAACGCCTTTAACCGTTTGATAATCATACTCCTATTTACGCGAAGAGTCTTGCCAAAAGGCATCATCCCGCGAGCGGATCCTCCGGCCAGGGATGGCGCGGATAGCGGCCCTTCAGCGCCTTGCGCACCTCGGCCCAGCTCTCTCGCCAGAACCGGCCGAGATCCTCGGTCACCGCGGCCGGCCGCCCGGCGGGCGAGAGGAGCACGGCGCGTGGGCGGAGTGCACCGCGGGCAAGCGCCGGCACGTCGGCAAGGCCGAAGAAGGCGGCGACCGGCGCGGCGAGGCTCACCCCCTCCGGCCCGTAGGCGACCTTGGCCCGCCCTCGTTTGAGCCTGATCTCGAGGGGAAGGTTTTCCTCGAGCCAGCGCCGTTCCGCCGCCCCCAGAGCCGCGCGAATGATCTCCCCGACATCGAGCGCCGCGACATCGCCGAGCCGGGTGAGCGGCGGGTTCTGGACGCGGAGAAAATCAATATAGAGGCGCGCCCGCGTGGCAGGATCTCCCAGATCGGGCCAGTCGAGATGCGGGGCGAGTTTCCGGGCAAGCGCGAGCCGCGCCTGCCAGGTGGCCAGCTCTTCCCCTTCCGGAAGCCGTTCCGGATGCGCCTCGAGCCACTGGATGAGCGCCTCAGCCTTTTCCCGCGCCCCGAGACTGAGCACTTTCTCTTCGAGGAGCAGCACGCCGAGGCTCCGGCGCCGGAACGCATAGACTTCTCCGCTCTTGGGATCGAGCACCACCTCGGTCTTCTCGCTGACCCGCCCGGCAAGGGAAGGGGGCAGATGGGCGAGATCGAGGGGCGCGGCGAGCCGGATATCCCGCGCCCCGCTCCTCGTCGCTCCGGTGATCGCGGCAGCAGGGGCGCGGCGAGCCGGATATCCCGCGCCCCTGCTGCCGCGATCACCGGAGCGACGAGGAGCGGGGCGCGGGCGAGCGGATCGGCGGGCGGAAGCCGCG
>KN173937.1:3455-4199 GCA_000759655.1 Acidicaldus organivorans
CTCCTGCCCCGGAGGCGAGGCGGAACTGGCCCGGCGCGCCGCGGCGAAGGCCGATCCGGTCGGGAAAGGCGGCGGCGAGCAGCCGTCCGGGATCGCCCGCCGCGACCACCGCCGCTCCCAACCCGAGCCGGCGGCGATAGAGTTGGGCGAGGCGCCCTCCGCCGATATCGCGCTCCGCCTTCCTCGCATCCGTCGTGGCGGAACGCTCCGCCGCCTCGCCCAACTCTATCGCCGCCGCTCCCAACCCGAGCCGGCGGCGATAGAGTTGGGCGAGGCGGCGGAGCGTTCCGTCACGATGGATGAGAGGAAGGCGGAGCGCGATATCGGCGGAGGGCGCCTCGCGGGCGAGCGGGTCCCGCTCCTCGAGCAGCGCGGCGAGGTCGGCGGCGAGCGCCTTTTCCCCTTCGGACTGGGCGGCGGCCATCATCGCGGCAAGCCGCGGTTCGGCACCGAGTTCGAGCATGCGCTCGCCGAGGTGGGTGAGTGTCCCCTCCTCGTCCAGCGCCCCGAGCAGGGTGAGGAGCTCGCGCGCCGCGGCAAGCGCCCCGGCCGGCGGCGGAGTGAGGAAGGGCGGAGGATCGGCGCGAGGGTTACGGGCGGCGAGCAGAAGCGCGAGCCCGGCGAGATCGGCGCTCAGGATCTCCGGCGGATCGTGGGGAGCAAAGCCGCGTTCGGCGGCTTCGGTCCAGAGCCGGATCGCCACCCCCTCCCCTTCCCGCGCCGCCCGTCCGGCCCGTTGCGCCG
>KN173937.1:4293-4550 GCA_000759655.1 Acidicaldus organivorans
CGCTCGCCCGGCTCACCCGGCGGGTGGTGAGGCGGGTGAGTCCCGTCTCCGGATCGCAGGCGGGAGGGCGGGGGAATCCGCCATCGACCACCACCCGCCGGGTGAGCCCCGTCTCCGGATCGAAGGGGGGAGCGCGGGCGAAGCCGCCATCGACCACCACCCGCCGGGTGAGCCCCGTCTCCGGATCGAAGGCGGGAGCGCGGGCGAATCCGCCATCGACCACCACCCGCACGCCGGGCACGGTCAGGGACGTCTCG
>KN173937.1:4630-6378 GCA_000759655.1 Acidicaldus organivorans
GCGATGGCGCTCGCCAGGATCACCCGGCGCCCGGAGGCTGGAGACAGCACCCGGTCCTGCTCGGCGGGCGGCAGGTCGCCGTGCAGGGTGAGCACCGGCACGCCGGGTGTGCCGAGTTCCCGGGCGGTGGCGCGAATCTCGCGCATGCCGGGGAGGAAGGCGAGGAGGCTCCCCGCCGCGTCGGGCAGTGCCTGGCGGATGGTGCGTGCCATCGCCGCGGGAAGATCGCGAAGACCGGCGAGATCGCGCTTGGCGTGGATGAGCCGGAGCGGATGGGGGGCAAGGTCGAGCCGCAACACGGCGGCGTCGAGAAAGGCGGCGAGCGCATCCGCCTCAGCGGTGGCCGACATGGCGAGCAGGCGGAGATCCCCCCGCTCGGCTTGCGCAGCNCGCCGCGGGAAGATCGCGAAGACCGGCGAGATCGCGCTTGGCGTGGATGAGCCGGAGCGGATGGGGGGCAAGGTCGAGCCGCAACACGGCGGCGTCGAGAAAGGCGGCGGGCGCATCCGCCTCAGCGGTGGCCGACATGGCGAGCAGGCGGAGATCCCCCCGCTCGGCTTGCGCAGCACGGGCGAAGGCAAGCGCGAGATCGGTCTCGAGGCTCCGCTCGTGGACTTCATCGAATATGACCAGCCCCACCTCGCGCAGCAACGGATCGCGCAGGAAGAGCCGCGGCAGGATCCCCTCGGTCAATACTTCGAGGATGGTG
This sequence comes from Acidicaldus organivorans, assembly GCA_000759655.1. Taxonomy (GTDB): domain Bacteria; phylum Pseudomonadota; class Alphaproteobacteria; order Acetobacterales; family Acetobacteraceae; genus Acidicaldus; species Acidicaldus organivorans. The sequence continues at coordinate 5,340 of KN173937.1, forward strand.
GCAGATGAGACCCGCGTCTCGATCCGGGTGCGAAAGCCGACCCGCCCTCCGACCTCCTCGCCGAGGAGGGAGGCCATCCGCATCGCCGCCGCCCGCGCCGCGAGCCGCCTCGGCTCCAGCATGAGGATCTTCCGCCCCGCGCGCCACGGCGCATCGAGGAGGGCGAGGGGCAGCAGGGTGGTCTTGCCGCTGCCCGGCGGGGCGACCACTATGAGATTGCGCCCGGCGGCGAGATGCGCCGCCACTTCGGGAATGAGGGCGGCTATCGGCAGATCGGGAAGCGGTCGGTCCGGGTGTGTCGTCTGGCCAGACATGCGGGGCTCGTAGCCGATCGGCCAGATGTGATAAAGGCCGGATGTGATAAAGCCGGATGTGATAAAGGAGGAGCGTTGCGGCCTGGCGGCAAGGCCGCGCCCGGCCTCCAATCGGGGCCGGCGAAAAGTGTCGGGGCGGAAAGAGGGGGAAGGTGAGGTCGCTGGACGGAAAAAGACGTGAGCGGTGCTGTTTCCCTTGAGGCCAGGCTTACGCTCCCGCGACCTGCGCAGAAGACCCGGAAAGGGGAAGAGGCGAGGAAAAAAAGGGGCGGGGGAGGTGAGCCATGTGGTGTGATCCGGGCCCGACGGCAAACCCGGCAATAGCGTCAAGCGGTTCGGTGGCGTGAGCGGGAAGGACCGAGCAGGAGGGACGAGCAAGGGGAAACGGAGAGGCAGGGGAGAGGATGCAGCGGCGGCAGGCAGCCAGAGGTTTCGAAAAGGTGAGCGCATGAAGCGGTGGCTCGTCATTCTGCTCCTGAGCGGACTCTTCGCCGTGGCCGGGGCCGTCCGCCCCATCCCCGCCCAAGCTGCTAGTGACCAGCCGGCTCATAACCAGCCGGCTCATGACCAGGCGGCTCATGACCAGGCGGCTGATGAGGCCGTTTTCATCTCGCCGCACGATACACTGCGGCTGGTTGCCGAAAGCGAGAGCGTCGATCCCGCGCGCCCCATCCGGCTCGGCCTCGCCTTCCACCTCGCCCCCGGCTGGCACATCTACTGGAAAA
>KN173937.1:6435-6815 GCA_000759655.1 Acidicaldus organivorans
AGGGTGAGCTGGCTCGTCTGCGCCAAGCTCTGTGTGCCCGAGGAGGCCATGCTGCGGCTGACCCTGCCGCGCGGGCCGGCCGCGCCGGGACCGGATGCAGCGCTCTTCGCCGCCGCCCTCTCCGCCCTGCCCCGTCCCTTTCCCGGCCGGGCGCTCGCCGATGCGGAAGGTCACCTCTATCTCGAACCCACGGCGGACGATCCCCTCTTTCATGCCCGCAAGGCCTATTTCTTCCCCGAACGGTCCGATCTCGTCACGCTCCCTCCCTCCGAGATCCGCATCATCCGCCACGGCAAGGGCCTCGTGCTGCCGCTCGAGCCTGCCGCCCACTACGCGCCCGCAGAACTGAGCGGTCTCGTCGTCTTCGACCGCGACCCCCA
>KN173937.1:6877-8405 GCA_000759655.1 Acidicaldus organivorans
TGCGCTCGCCCTGCCGCCGCTTTCGGGGCTGGCCATTTTCGTTGCCATGGGGCTTGGCCTTGCCACCCCCTATCTCGTGCTCGCTCTCTTCCCCCGTCTCGCCGCCCTGCTGCCGCGGCCCGGGCGCTGGATGGAGACGCTGCGCCAGGTGCTGGCCTTCCCGCTCTATGGCGCGGTGGCATGGCTCGCCTGGGTGGTGGCGGAGGAGACGGGGGCGAATGGCGTGCTCGTGTTCGGCGCGGGGCTCGTCGTGCTCGGCTTCGCGGCCTGGGCCTGGGCGGAGGGGGCCCGCGCGGTGAGCAAGCAGGGCCGCCGCATCGCCGAGACGCTCACCGTCACCGCCGCCCTCGCCGCCGCCGCCATGCTCTCCGGGATGCCGGGACGCGCGGTGCCCGCCGCCGCTCCCGAACTCGGGGCCATCGCCGGGGTGGAGACGGTGCCCTTCTCCGCCGCGCGTCTCGATGCGGCGCTGGCCCGCGGCGAGCCGGTCTTCGTCAACGTCACCGCCGCCTGGTGTTTGAGCTGCCTCGTCAATGAACGCATGGCGCTCAGCTCGAGCGCAGTCGCCGAGGCGCTTGCCGCGCGGCACGTCACCTATATGGTGGGGGACTGGACCGCCCAGGATCCCGCCCTTACCGCCTTCCTCCACCGTTTCGGCCGCGACGGCGTGCCGCTCTACGTCCTGTTTCCGGGGGGCAAGGAGCAGAAACCCATCGTGCTGCCGCAGATCCTTACCGAGACCACCGTGCTCGCCGCCCTCGAACGGCTCGGCACCAAAGAGGCGGCTGCCTCGCCGCCCGCGCCCTGAGCCCGGCCCGCGCCGATGCCGTTTTCGGTCATCGCCGCCGTCCTCTTCGGGGCGGCCTTGCATGCCGGGTGGAACACCGTGCTCAAGGGGGCGGCCAATCACCATCTGGAGACCGCGGCACTCCTGCTCGGGGCGGCGTTGATTGCGCTCGTTTCGCTCCCCTTCCTCCCCCCGATCGCGCCTGCCGCCTACCCTTGGGTGGCAAGCTCCGCCCTTCTCCACATCCTCTATTTCGGCCTCCTCGCCTCGGCCTACCGCTCGGGCGATCTCGGCCATGCCTATCCGTTGATGCGGGGCACGCCGCCGCTCCTGCTCGCGCTCACCGCCCCCCTCTATGGCGAGCATCTCTCCTGGGCGCGCTGGGGAGCGATCCTCATCATCTCGCTCGGCATCCTGGGTTTCGCCTGCCCGAACCGAAGAGCCTCGCTCTCGCGCCTCACCCACGGACGGACGACGCGGCTTGCCCTCCTCAACGCGCTGGTGATCGCCGCCTATCCCCTCAATGACGGGCTCGGCGCCCGCCGCTCCGCCTCCCCCTTCGCCTATACGCTGGCCACCTTCCTCTTCACCGCCCTCCCCTATCTTCCGCTTCATGCCGGCCTCACCTGGTCACGCTGGCGGTTTCACCTCCACCCGCCGCGGCTCGGGCTCGGCCTGATCGCGGGAGGGATGAGTGTCGCCTCTTACGGGCTCGCCCTCTGGGCGATGGGTCACGCCCCC
>KN173937.1:8478-13119 GCA_000759655.1 Acidicaldus organivorans
ATCGCCCCCGTCGCCGCGCTTCGCGGGAGTGCCATCCTGTTCGGCCTCCTCTTTGCCCGCATCTTCCTCGCCGAGCCGATCGGCTGGCAGCGCGGCCTGTGCGGGGCACTGATCTTTGGCGGCGTCTGCCTGCTCCGCCTCGTCTGAAGGGGGGCGGCGGAAGAACGGGCGGCGCTCAAGCGGGGCCCCATTGTTTGCCTGCTTGGGTGTTTGCCTTTGGGCGGGCAAGGGCTATGAGAGGGGCGAGGAGTCGATGGATGGCCGAGGATCCGCCTTTCGATGATGACGGCAGGCCGGAATGCCTGCTGCCCTATGACCGCTGGACCGAGACGGCGCTGCGCGAGGTGGTGCTCCAAGCCCTCGATTACGCCGCCCGCTACGGCCTGCCCGGAGCGCATCACTTTTACATCACCTTCCGCACCGACCATCCCGGGGTGAGCCTGCCCGCGCCGGTCAAGGCCAGATATCCGCGCGAGATCACCATCGTGCTCCAGCACCAGTTCTGGGATCTCGAGGTCGATCGCAGCCGGAGCGAGGTGCGGGTCGGGCTCTCCTTCGGCGGTGTGCCGAGCCGGGTGGTGTTTCCCTTCGACGCCATCACTGCCTTCGTCGATCCGTCGGTCAATTTCGGGCTGCAATTCTCTCCCCCGCCCCCGCCGGAGGCGGAGACCGTGCCGCTGTTCTCCGGAGAGACGAAGGAGACGGCCGAGGCCGAGGCGCCCGCTCCCGGAGCTTCCCCGGAGGCGCGCGAGGGCGACGCGCCCGGGGCCGGCGAAGAGACTGGTCAGGTGGTGCGCCTCGATGTCTTTCGCCGCCGCCCCTCCGGTCCCACCTCCTCCGCGTGATGGACGGAGCCTGCCTCTGCTCCGGCGCCCCGATGAGAGAGCCCCGTCATGCCGGGCCCGTTTTCAGGAAAGGTTGACGCGATGAGCACGCCCACTCCTCCCGCCAAGGGCGGTGAGTTCCTCTACTCCCCGATGTTCCCGCTCGCCGAACCGGAAGTGCCGTGGCGACGTCTGCCGCTCGGGGGCGTGAGCGTCGAGTCCTGCCTCGGCAAGCGCATTCTGCGCATTACCCCCGAGACCCTCACCACGCTCGCCTTCGAGGCCTTCCGCGACGTCAACCACCTCCTCCGCCCGGGCCATCTCGCCCAGCTCCGCGCCATCCTCGATGATCCGGAAGCCTCGGCCAATGACCGCTTCGTCGCCCTCGAATTCCTCAAGAACGCGGTGATCGCGGCGGGCGGCGTGCTGCCGATGTGCCAGGATACCGGCACCGCGCTCGTCTTCGGCAAGAAGGGCCAGCGCGTCTGGGTGGAAGGCAACGAGGAAGAGGCGCTGGCCCGCGGCATCTACCGCACCTATACCGAGACCAATCTGCGCTACTCGCAGATGGCGCCTCTCTCGATGTTCGAGGAGGTCAATACCCGCACCAACCTCCCCGCCCAGTTCGACATCGCCGCCGCGCCGGGCGAGGAACACGCCGAGGAGTTCCATTTCCAGTTCATCGCCAAGGGGGGCGGGTCGGCCAACAAGACCTTCCTCTATCAGGAAACCCGCGCTACGCTGACGCCCGAGAAGCTCCTCCAGTTCCTCGAGGAGAAGATGAAGACCCTCGGCACCGCCGCCTGCCCGCCCTATCACCTGGCGGTGGTGATCGGCGGCACTTCGGCCGAGGCCACCCTCAAGACGGTGAAACTCGCCTCAACCCGCTATCTCGACGGGCTACCCACCAAGGGGGGCCTCGCCGGGCATGCCTTCCGCGACCTCGAATGGGAGCAGAAACTGCTCGAAGCCTCGCGCCGGCTCGGCATCGGCGCGCAGTTCGGCGGCAAGTATTTCTGCCATGACGTCCGCGTCATCCGCCTGCCCCGGCACGGCGCCTCGCTTCCCATCGGCATCGGCGTCTCCTGCAGCGCCGACCGCCAGATCCTCGCCAGGATCACCGCCGAGGGCGTCTTCCTCGAAGAGCTCGAGCGCCATCCCGAACGTTTCCTCCCCGAAATCGACGAAAAGAGCCTGAGCGGCGAGGTGGTGCATATCGATCTCAACCAGCCGATGGACGAGATCCGCCGCACCCTCTCGCGTTATCCGGTGAAGACGCGGGTAGCGCTGACCGGCCCGATGATCGTCGCCCGCGACATCGCCCATGCCCGGCTCAAGGAGCGGCTCGACCGCGGCGAGGGCCTGCCCGACTACTTCAAGAACCACCCGATCTATTACGCGGGACCGGCCAAGACGCCGGAGGGCTATCCCACGGGGAGCTTCGGCCCCACCACGGCAGGGCGGATGGACAGCTACGTGCCGGAGTTCCAGAAACACGGCGCCTCGCTGGTGATGGTGGCCAAGGGCAACCGCTCACGTATCGTCCGCGATTCGTGCAAGAAATACGGCGGGTTCTATCTCGGCAGCATCGGCGGCGCCGCCGCCCGCCTCGCCCAGGACGCGATCCGCAAGGTCGAGCTCATCGACTTCCCCGAGCTCGGCATGGAGGCGGTCTGGCGCATCGAGGTCGAAAACTTCCCCGCCTTCATCGTCATTGACGACAAGGGCAACGACTTCTTCGACATGCTGGCATGATCGAGATCGCCCGCCTCGACCATTTCGTCCTCACCTGCCGCGACGTCGAGCTTACCGCTGCCTGGTATGAGCGGGTGCTCGGCTTCCGGCGCGAGATTTTTGGGCGCGAGCGGCGCCTCGCCCTCCATTTCGGCGACCAGAAGATCAATCTGCACCAGGCGGGGACGGAATACAGCCCGCATGCCCGCCAGCCCCTGCCGGGCAGCGCCGATTTCTGCTTGGTCACCGAAGCGCCGGCCGACGAGATCGTCGCCCACCTGATCCGCAGCGGGGTCGAGATCGAGAAGGGCCCGGTGGCCCGTCATGGCGCGCTCGGGCCGATGATGTCGGTCTATTGCCGCGACCCCGACGGCAACCTGGTCGAAATCGCAACCTATCTCAAGGACTGAGCGACGGGCCGCGTGGCGCACCCTCTCGATCCCCCTTCCCTCGACGCTTACGACTTCATCCTGCCTCCCGAACGCATCGCGCAATACCCGGCGCGGCCGCGCGATCACGCGCGCCTGCTCCATGTCTCGCGGGAGGGGTTCCACGATCACATCGTCGCCGATCTTCCCCGCTTGCTGCGGCCGGGCGATCTCCTCATCGTCAATGACACCCGCGTCATTCCGGCCCGACTCGAAGGGCGGCGCGGCGCAGCGCGTATCGGCCTCACCCTCGATCGGGAGCTCGCCCCCGGCGAGTGGGTCGCGCTCGCCCGCAACGCCCGCCGCCTCCACCCGGGCGACGTGGTGAGCTGCGCCGGCGGGCTCGAGGCGCTCGTCCTCGACCGCCACCCCGATGGCAGCGTCCGCCTCCGCTTCAACAAGGCCGGCGCCGACTTCGCCGCCGCCTTGCGCGAGGCGGGCGCGATCGCCCTTCCCCCCTATATCCGCCGCCCCGAAGGCCCGACCGCAGAGGACGCAGAGGATTATCAGACCGTCTTCGCCCAGCGCGAAGGCGCGGTCGCCGCGCCCACCGCCGGGCTCCACTTCACCCCCCGGCTGCTTGCGGCGCTGGAGGCGGCGGGGGTCGGGCGGGTTGCCATCACGCTCCATGTCGGGGCCGGGACGTTCCTGCCGCTCCGCAACGAGAACCTCGCGGAGCACCGGCTCCATCCCGAGCGGGGCGAGATCAGCGAGTCCGCCGCAGCACGGATCAACGCGGCGCGCGAAGCGGGCGGCCGGCTAGTTGCGGTGGGGACCACCTCGCTTCGCCTGCTCGAGACGGCGGCGGACGCCGAGGGCCGCATCCACCCTTTCCAGGGCGAGACCAGCCTCTTCATCACCCCCGGCCATTGCTTCCGGAGCGCCGATCTCCTCTTCACCAATTTCCACCTCCCCCGCTCGAGCCTCTTCATGCTGGTCTGCGCCTTTTCCGGGACGGAGCGGATGCGCGCCGCCTATGAGCACGCGATCATGCGCGGCTACCGGTTCTACTCCTACGGCGACGCCTCGCTCCTCGAACGCGCATGACGCTCCGCTTCACCCTGGAGGCCGAGGCCGCCACCCCCGCCGGCACGGCGCGGGCTGGACGTCTCGCCACCGCGCATGGCGAGGTGCTCACCCCCTGTTTCATGCCGGTCGGCACCGCGGCCACGGTCAAGGCGATGACGGCGGAGGCGGTGCGGGCGACGGGGGCGCAGGTGGTGCTCGCCAATACCTATCACCTCCTCCTCCGCCCCGGCCCGGAGCGCATCGCGCGGCTTGGCGGCCTGCACCGGTTCATGGACTGGCCGGGGCCGATCCTCACCGATTCGGGCGGGTTTCAGGTGATGTCGCTCGGTCCTTTGCGCGAGATCGACGAGGACGGCGTCACCTTCCGCTCCCACCTCGACGGGAGCCGCCACCGCCTCACCCCGGAAAGCGCCATCGCCGCCCAGCATCTCTTCGACTCCACTATCACCATGGTGCTCGACGAGTGCACTCCCTACCCCGCCACTCCGGCGGAGGCGGAGGCCTCGATGGAGCGCTCGATGCGCTGGGCGGAGCGGAGCCGCGCCGCCTTCCGCCCCCGCCCCGGCTACGGGCTCTTCGGCATCGTCCAGGGCTCGGTCTATCCCGAGCTCCGCGCCCGCTCCGCC
>KN173937.1:13367-14489 GCA_000759655.1 Acidicaldus organivorans
TCCGCACCCTGGAGGCCACCCTACCCCACCTCCCGCGCAGCCAGCCGCGCTATCTGATGGGGGTCGGCACGCCGGCCGACATCGTGGGGGCGATGGCGCGCGGCATCGACATGTTCGACTGCGTGATCCCCACCCGCGCCGGGCGCACCGCGCGCGCCTATACCTCGGAGGGCGTGTTCAATCTCCGCAACGCCCGCTTCGCCGACGATCCCGCCCCGCTCGATCCCGCCTGCGACTGCCCGGCCTGCCTCCGGCACACGCGCGCCTATCTCCACCACCTCTTTCGCTGCCGGGAGATTCTGGGGCCGATGTTGCTCACCTGGCACAATCTTCGCTACTATCAGCGTCTGATGCAGCGTCTGCGCGCGGCGATCCTCGCCGGAACCTTCGCCGAAGTCGCCGCCGCCCTGCTTTCCAGCCCAGAGGATGCGCCCCCATGACCGATGCGCATGGCCTCACCCAGCTCGGGGCGCGGGTCTCGGTGCCCGCCTCGCCCGAGGACGCCCGGCTCGAGCGGGTGCCCAACCCGCATCCCGGCAAGGTCTATGCCATCCGCTTCACCTGCCCGGAATTCACCTCGCTCTGTCCGATCACCGGCCAGCCCGACTTCGCCCACATCGTCATCGACTATTGCCCGCGCGAGTGGATCGTCGAGAGCAAATCCCTCAAACTCTTCCTCTTTTCCTTCCGCAACCACGGCGCCTTCCACGAGGACTGCACCCTCCTCATCGCCGACCGCCTGATGGCGCTGCTCGATCCGCTCTGGCTTCGCATCGGTGGCTACTGGTATCCGCGCGGCGGCATCCCGATCGACGTGTTCTGGCAATCCGGCCCTCCGCCCGAGCATCTCTTCCTTCCCCCGCAAGGGGTCGCCCCCTATCGTGGACGCGGCTGAGGCGATCCGCGCCCGCGCCCGCGCGCTCGGCTTCGACGCGGTGGGGTTCGCGCCCGCCACCCTTCCCCCCGAGACCCGCGCCCGTTTCTTCGCCTTCCTCGCCGAGAGGCGGCACGGGACGATGGGGTGGCTCGCCGCCCGCGCCCGCGAACGCGCCGACCCCGTAGCCCTCTGGCCCGAGGTCAGGGGCGTGATTGCGCTCGGCCTCAACTACGCCCCGGCGAGCG
>KN173937.1:14761-17266 GCA_000759655.1 Acidicaldus organivorans
CCGCGACTATCACGACCTGATCAAGGGCCGGCTCAAGCATCTCGCCCAGTTCATTGCGAGCCGCTTCAAGGCCGGGGTGAAGGTCTTCGTCGATACCGCGCCGGTTCTGGAAAAGCCGCTCGCCCGGGAGGCGGGGCTCGGCTGGCAGGGCAAGCACACCAATCTCGTCTCGCGCCGCTTCGGCTCGTGGCTTTTCTTGGGCGAGATCTACACCACCCTCGTCCTTCCCTACGACCCGCCGCATCGCGACCACTGCGGCACCTGCCGCCGCTGCCTCGACGTCTGCCCGACCGCGGCCTTCCCTGCGCCTTATGAACTCGATGCGCGGCGCTGCATTTCCTATCTCACCATCGAGCACGCAGGGCCGGTCGATCCGGCGCTGCGGCCGCTCCTCGGCAATCGCATCTATGGCTGCGATGACTGCCTCGCCGTCTGCCCCTGGAACCGGTTTGCGCAAGCGGCGCGCGAGGCGAAGCTCATCGCCCGCCCCGAACTCGAGGCGCCGCGTCTCGCCGATCTCGCCACCCTCGGCGAGGAGGGGTTTCGCGCCCTGTTCGCGGGCTCGCCCATCAAGCGGATCGGCTGGCGGCGGTTTCTGCGCAACGTGCTCTATGCGATCGGCAATTCGGCAGACCTGTCGCTCGCCCCGGCGGCGCGGGCCCATCTCGGCGATTCCGACCCGGTGGTGCGGGAGGCGGCGGCGTGGGCGCTCGCCCGGCTTGGCGCGGAGGCGAGGGAGTGAGCGCGCGGGCGGGGCGCGGCGGGCAGTGGTTTGAGACGCATGGGGCTTGAGAAACGGAGCGTGAGGATTGCCGGGCATCGCACCTCGATTGCGCTCGAGCCCGAGTTCTGGGCCGCCCTCGAGAGGCTCGCGGCGCGGCGGGGGGAGACGCTGGCCTCGCTCATAGCGGCGGTGGATGGGGCGCGGGAGCCGGGGCAGGGCCTGGCCTCGGCGCTGCGGGTTTTCGCGCTCGAGAATTACGGCGCGGAATGTGAAGGCAATAATTAACCTTTCGGCAAGATTTCCGGCGTAGGCTCAGAGGCGTGGGAAAACCCGCCCGTCTTGGAGGTCGCGGCATCGGGCTCGAAACAGCCCCGCGATTCTGAGGCGGAGAGAGGTGGATGGGCTGCAAAAGCCGAGGAGGCGCGCATGTTGAACCTGATCGAACCGCTTTTCCCCGCACCGGTGCTGAGCCCGCTGATGCTCGCCGACCGGTTGCTGGATTTGGCCAAGGCGGCGGATGCGGCGGGGATGGAGGCGGAGGCAGTGCGTCTGTTGCGGGAGGTGGACCGGGTGCTCACCCCGCCCGTGCGCCGCACCCCTTCTTCCGCCCGCCCCTCCCGGCGGCCTTCCCGGTGGAGGGGCTGAGAGAGCCAGCCTTATCTTCTCAGGCCGGCTTGAGGATACGGCATTTGCCTCCTTCGTGCTCGAAGGGGAATAGCCCGAGAGCGTTGAAGAATTCGTCGAAGGCGCGGCGAACTCCCGGCCAGCTTCCGCCCCTATCGTAGTCATCGCCAATCAACACCCCACCCGGCTTCAGCAACTCCCACCAAACCTGAAGATCCCCTGACACGGCTTCGTACTCATGACCTCCATCGATATGTATCACATCGGCGCGTATGCCAAAATGACGAAGCACATGCGCGGCATTTATCGAGTCGAGCGGCAGGGGAACGACATATTCAGTGAGGCCTGACTTGACGATATTGGCCATGAAGGTCCCGAACAGGGCCGGATAGCCATGCTCGAAGCGGAGGCTCGCCCTCCACTCGTCGCTCACCCAATGGTCGTAGCTGCCGAGCCACGTATCGACCGCGATGACCACGCCATCGAGGCTGCGCTCCTTCATGCGGCGGGCCATCGTCATGGTGGACGCCCCCTTCCACACCCCGATCTCCACCACGACGCGCGGCGAAAACGCATCGATGGCATCCGTCAGGTATCTGTGCTGACTGCCCCAGCCCTGGGTATCGGTTTCGTAGCGCTCCGCCGGAAAATCGGCAAAGGGATCGCTCCCTCGCCAAAGCCGGTCGATGACGAGCGGGCGGACCGTTTTTCGCGGCGCTTCGCTTTTCTCCCCTTCCGCGCCCTGCGCGGCACCGGCCGGAAGGGCTACCGGATCGAGCAGTTGCAACCGGAAAATCTCCCATGCGCCGATCTGTTCGCGCGAGAGGGTGACGCGGCCATCAGCTTCGGCACAAAGGTAGAGACCGTCCCGCCGCAAGGCGACCCCGCCGGGCTCGCCCGGGATGGGGATGATCTCGAACCGCCCCGGCCCCGGCATCCCGTCGCGACGCTCAGGCGGACCCGGGTGGTTCAGCGGCTGCGCCGTCACCGACACGCCATGATACGTCCCGTCGGGCGCGATATAGACGAGCTCTGCCAATCCATTCCTGATGATCAACGCAATATTTTTCTCGCTCGACTCCTCGGGGCCATGCCTCAGCGTGCCCGAGGTGACGCCCGCTGCGGTTGCCAGTTGAACGAAAACGACCGTCCCGTGA
>KN173937.1:17351-24399 GCA_000759655.1 Acidicaldus organivorans
TGGGTCCGCAACCGCAAAGGCCGCACCCCGGAGGCCGGGCGAAATTCCGTTACACGGAAACCCTGTTTTTCCACTCTTTCCCGAAACGAGGCGGTTCCCACCGGCAGCCAATCGCGGACGGGCGTCACGATGTTCGAATAGGCCTCGCTGAAAGTCATGCGATCGGCCAGTTCCTTACCCCGCGCCGCGATCGCGCGGGCCTCCTCCTGATGGGCGAGATACCAGTCCACCCGTTCGTCGAGATCGGAGAGGTCGGCAGAGACAGGAATATAGTGCTCCCACGGCCGCAATTCGTCATGATACCATTGCCGCCAGCCATGTTCGGACTGAACGAGAAAGGTGCAATTTCCCATCAGCAACGACCCGAACATGGCGTCCCAGGCGTTCGCGTTCCCGTCGATTACCACTCGCGCCTTGTAATTCATGAACTCGACATGCGGCACCTCCGTCCGAAGGAGACCGGCTTCCTCGATCCGCCTTACCAGATGCGGCTCATCGATCTGGACGATTTTGCTCAGCCCCACGTCGAAAAGCGCCGCGTGGCGTGACTCCCGCGCTGCCACGCAGAGATGCAGCCGCGGCAGCCAGCGGAGATCATCGGGCTCGCCTTCCGGCGGAGGGGCACAGCGCCGGATCCCCGTCGTCACGCCCCGCCAGAATGTGCGTTGCTCCCGCTCCTCCCACGGTATCCAGCGCGAGGCGATTTCCCTGCGCAACGCCAGATAGCCATAGTGAGCAAAAAAATGGGCATCCGGGATGGCGCATCCCTGAGGATGGCGGGTGGAGAAGGCGAGCGCCGGTTCGTGCCCTTCATCGCCCAGAGCCGCGAAGAAGGTTCCCGACGCGGAAGGGGTAGCAGAAACGGTCGCTTCGAGCGCTTCGATGACCGCCAAAAGCCGGATCCCCATCCAGGCGGGGGACCACCCTCGCCTCGGAAACGATATTGCGGCGTCCCGCCCGTCGAGCTGCACGATGCAGAGCTCGCGCCGAATGTCCCCCAGCGCGTCGAAATCCGAAAATCCAAACTTTACGTTGAGTTCGAAGCCACGCGCTTTGGCATAGGCATTGAATATTCCATTGAGAATCCTTTCCACCTCTCTTTGCGCGATTTTCGCACCCGCCGGGAATGCCGAATTTATGCTTTCTTGAAACTGGGCAATCGCGGCGAAAAAACCTTCTTCCGGTATCGACCAGCATCCTGCTTGTTTCGACGTGGTCGCTTGGGATGTTACTGCCACTTTTGGCTGTTCACTTTCTGACATCGGGGCGGCCATGTGTTCCAGATTTGCCCCGAGTAAACTTCTTACGGTTTCCTTCATGAGGCTCACGGCCTTCTCATATGTGTGCTGCAACGCGAATTCCTGCGCTCTTTTGGCGATTTCATTGCATTCCTTGTCGTGATCTAAACACCATTGTATCTTTTCGATCAAATCATGAAAATCGTATGCAACAGGGACGTAATGCTCCCACTCCTTAATGTCTTTGTAAAACCACTGCTCAAATGACGATTCGATTTTTAATATGCATGAACCCAACAACATTTTTTCAAAAAAACTCCACGCATTCCCGACACCATCAATATCGATTAAAAATTTATAATTGGCATGCTGAATCACGGGCTTTCCCGCTTTTAGAATTCCCTGCTCATCAAGCCATTTTTCCAACCCTCCTTCAGAGAATTCTATTTCGTTTGCTAATAACCAGGAGTTCATGATCCCAGCATCGACGCGGTCAATGCCCCGTAGAGCAAGACACATGGCGACACGAGGAACTTGATCAATGCGAGAAATTCTCTCACCATTCGACGTTCTGAAATTCGTCGTGGCTGATCCCCGCCAAAACACGCAGTCTTGCCGAGCCCCCCAAGGCGGCAATTCGCCCTCAAGCGCCGCTTTCCGAAGGTCCAGATAGCCATTACTATCCAGAAAATAAGGATCAGGAATAAGCCTTACATTTTCAAATTCGATAGGCCGACAATAAGCTACCGAAACAATGTTTTGATGAGCATAATCGTCATACTGAATTAATAATTTTGCAATTTTATCGCAACTAATTACAAAATCACCCAGAATCTTCTGAAAGATACGGAAAGTCTGGCCCGTTCGTGCACTAGGCACCGAATACCATTCCACTTTAAATAAGAATTCACGCTTATGCAAATATGATTTCATAACTCCGTATCGACCACGTTGACTAGGTAACAAACGTGACAGATATATAAAATTCTTTCCTATAATTGCCACTATATTATCAAAAACTCGGCTATTATTTTCTAATTTAGATAACTTTTTGGATAAATTTTCTATTTTTGATAACCATTCATAAGGCTCTTTTAAACAAATCAAAATATCGCTATCTAATAAACTTTTTTGTAAAGGAGAACTCAAAATATTTTCGACATCAGTTTCGTATGTAACTACGATGTTCGACATTAAATTTTTCTTACATGGGTCATAAATTTTTTTGTTTCTCACTAATTCTATAGCTTCTACAAGGTATTTAGGGAAGTTTATTTTTTTATCATAATTTGTTAGTTCCAATATATTATCATAATTCTCCATAATTTTAACTAAAATATATATGTCGCTTCCAATCCGTTCTTGATCTTGATTATAAAAAAGATAGCTTATGTAATTATCCGAATTCGCAATGCATGAATCTACAATACGGAAACTTTCCCATTCTCCTCTACTTATTCTATTTATAGAACAAATTGGATACTCTGCTTCTGCACAAAGATATCTCCCATCCTTTTTGAAAGAAAGCCTATTAGAATGGACCTCAACCTCATAATCCCTGAGAGGAGCGTCTATTGCCCTATATCTACCATTTTCGTGCTTGATGCGAATTGCCCTTCCTTCCGTGGTGTCCATCGTTGAAAGCTGTATCAAAACTCCTTCTTCATTGATCCCCAGGAGAGTACCGTGATGTGTTAGTAGATAATAAACTCCTTCGTGCACGGAATTTTTCCAAGTTGATGTGTTGTGAACTGCGTAGATCGGCTCTGTAAGTGTCATCAGCTCTACCTCCAGCGCCCTCCTCTGCCCAGACGACATGGTCGGCTCCGTTGCAGTCTTAATTAATGGAGGGATTACGATAATTTGCCCCTTAACCGAACGCAAGACATTTCCGCCTGCGGCCAACGAGGGAGCGCCCGCCCCCTCGCCCGGCGCCGGATCGACGACCAGACCACTCGATCGGAAACCCGTCAGGCCGCTTCGGTCACGCCCATCTCTGCCCGCGAGATGAGCGGGCCAGGCAGGGGGCTCGCGCAATATCCAACTCTCTTCGCCATCGGGCGCGAAGCGCCGGTTGAGAAACTCCCGCGCCACGGCGTTCTTGCCGGTATCCTTCCAGCGGGCGCGAAGCGGGGGGCGGCCCTGCTGCAGGAAATGCAGGAACGCCTCCTCGAGCCCCACGCCAAAGACACGGCAGGAGAACACCCATTGATGGACCACCGCCCCGTCCATCAGCGCCATCGACACCCAGCCGTGATTGGCCAGCCGGTCCTCGGCGCGGAGCGCACAAAGCTCCACGCCATTGGCCAGTTTTTCGGCAAGCTCCCCCGCCTGCCACCGCTCGCCCGTCGTGTTGAACTGGTTGGTCTTGTTGATGAGCTCCACCGCCCGGGCGAAAACCGGATCCTCCGCCCCAGCGATGCGGCGGATTTCCGCCCTCATCTGCAGATCGCGCAAATCCGCCTCGCGATCGGGGCCCGGCGCGAGGCTCCGCTCGCGCTCGATGCGGGCCGGCACGGGCTCCGTCCGCCGCGCCGGCTCCGTGCTGATCCGCGGCACCTGAAAGCGCGGCCCATAAAGCAGTTCCTCGCGCCAGCGATGCTGCTCGCCGGTGAGGAACAACATCTGCGGGAAGACGCGGCGGACCTCTTCGATCTCGAGCGGATTGTCGTCGATGAAGACCGCATGCTCGGGCAGAACGTTGACCTCGGCGAGGATCTCCGCGATGTTTTCGGACTTGGGCCGCCAGTTGATGCGGACGCTCGCGAAATCGCGGAGCGTGATCCGCTCGCGCCACACTAGATCGAAATTCCGGCGCGTCGTCTCCTCGTCATTCTTGGAGCAGATGGCAAGCACCATCCCCCGGTTCTTGCAGGCGAGAAGCGCTTCCACATAGCCAAGCGGCCAGCCCTCGGTGGCTTCGCCGGGCAATATCTCATCCTGTTCGGCGAGCACGCCTTTCCACAGCGTGTTGTCGAGATCGGTGATGATGAGCTTGACCGTTTCCGCCCCGCTCAGGGCCCGCAGCATCGTATCGATGCGGGCAAATACCCCCCGGGCGAATGGATGATTCGGCCGGGTCGCTTGCCCCCAACCGAAGACGGTCGCATGGGTGTACCACGCCACGTAGCCGTCATAGAGATTGTTGTCGCCGACGCGGCGCAACAGGTCGTTGACTTCGAGGCAGAGCAGCCCCGGCTCCCGTTCCGCACGCTCGGCCATCCGGTCGTTGAGGTCGCGCACCAGGCGGTAGATCCCGCTGCGGGTCTGAAAGACCCCGGCCGAGGTCGGCGGCGGCTCGAGGAAAGAGACGAGAATCACGGGAAGCGTGGCGGGCACTGCCTCCCGCATCACGTCGATGACGCCATCGAGGACGGCGAGCGCGGCATCCCGCAAGCGGGGATCGGAATAAAGGCGCAGATATTTCAGATCCCCGTCCCACGGGTGATGTCCAATCTGCCCGCCCGCCTCCGCCATCAAGGCCCGCAAGACGGGCGAGAAAACGACCGCGTCATAGTTCCATTGCTGCGGGAGCGGGGGAGGTTGGTGGATGTAGCCGTTATAAACGAGATGATCGGCCCGCGAGCCGAGTTCCCCCGCCGCAGGGATGATCCCGTCCAGAATGCAGGCGCCATAAAAAAGCAATGGACGGGGGGAGATTCCGTCAGGCAAGAGCGCAGTGCTCATCGGCTTTGCTTCCTACGGCGTCTCACGGCGCATGAGAAACTGGTATTCTTCAGCGGCCATTGCCGCTTTACGAAGCCTGCCGACAGTCGATCCCCCTGCCTTGTGCGCAGCGAGATGATCCATCACAACCTCCTCGCTCTCCGGCTCCCGCCCCAGCAGGTAGAGATAGGCGTAGCGGATGGCGAGCTCATCGACCGGACTGTCGAGCGTCGGCCGGGGGTTGATCTCCACAGCCTCAGGCTCGGTTATCTTGGCTTCGGCATCCGGCATCGGCGCGGTCTCCCTGGGCGTCTTAATTAATAGCAGCGGGACGGTAATTTATCTCTTAACCCATTTCAAGCGCAAACCATGCCGCGCGCCGCAAGCCTCGGGGGGTGCGCGTTGCCACCGCGCCGAGGCCGTCTCCCCGCGCGATCCCCAATATCGGGAGGCTCCTCAACGCCCGCTATCCCCAGATCTGTTTCCCGAGGTCTTCGAGATACTGGCGGCGTTTCTCGAGCGCCTGATCCGACGAGGTCTCCTTGTCGTCAGAGCGCGCCGCTGCGTGGACCTTGACGTTCTCGAGATAGGTGAGCTCCAGATGCGAACGCAAATCAGTGTATTTCTGCATCTCCTGCAAAAGCCCGACGAGCGAGGCCTGATCATGCGACAGGTCGGTCCATGTTTTCGCTTTCTCATAATCGGAGGCCGCGTAGAGATCGTAAAAGGAGGCCCAGCCCTCGACGAACAGGCGCGCGAGATTGGCCCCGAGATCGATGGCAAAAACGGCCGCATTGACATGCCACCACCGATAATGGGGATCTTCCGGCGAGAGTGTCGAATGCAGCAGCATGATCTTCCGGTTTTGCCGCAGGGCATGCAGGTCTTTCCTGATGTCCCACGCAGGATCACTGATGATGCAGTCGGCGTCCAGATAGAGAGCCCACCCCCGATAGCCGGTATCGATCAAGTCTTCTAGCATGAAAATCCGGTTAAATGTCGCGTGATGCGGATGCCTCCCACGCTTCGTTCCCAGGTAAAACTGGCAATTCACACCGTTCTTCCTGGCAAATTTCATGGTATAAATGGCAGTGGTTGCCAACATATCGACATACCGGTCCTTGTCGGCGGTTTGTAATAAGGTTATTTCTTCGAAAGTCGGGTTCTGGTCATCATAACGGAACTCACCCATCCGCTGCAATTCGCTGCGCCAACGCCGTCCGACGCAACGTGTCAGGAATTTGCCGACATATTCGCCGCTTTCCTTGAAGCCTTCCCTCACGTCCTGAATACTGCAGCCACTGCCACGATAGCCGACGGTCTGATCGAGAACCGCCGCTTCGCTCTCGGGCTCCCTGTCCAGCAGATAAAAATAGGCATAGCGGATGGAGACATCACCGACGGGGCTGTCGAGGGCCAGTTTGGCGTTGTGTCTCGGGGCGGCGACAGATGGAAGGGCTTGCTTGACGTCGGACACGGTAACCCTCTCCTTCGGCATCACAGGATGTCTCAAAATTATTAATTCATTTCGTAATATCTGTCAACCATAACTTAAATTTAAGATTCCCAGCGCGAGGTTCAAGGGTGGGTGATCGCGCTTTTTATCTTATCACATTGATGTTGAATGGAAATTTGAATTGAGAAAAGGTGAGCGGCCGACAGATTGTAAAAATTTTTTAAAAATTTAGAGCAATTAATTTGCTACCTATGGTAGAAATCTTGCGCTGCCGCGTGGGCCCGAGCGCACATCGTGCCCCGCCCCGTCGCTCGCTTGGAGACGCGGGATCTCATCATCTCCAAGATCTCATCATCTCCAAGAGAGGAGATCCCAAGGAGAGGAGATCCCAAGGAAAGGAACTGGGACCGGAGATGCGCGTGCCGGATAAGGGGGATGGGGGGCGACCGAACCTGGCGCCTCACCGCGAGCCGCACAGCGCCGCCGCGCTCAAGAAAATGCTTTCGAAAGAGATCGCGCTGGGAACGGAGAATGGCGCGCCCGAGAAGATTCGAACTCCTAACCCCCAGATCCGTAGTCTGGTGCTCTATCCAGTTGAGCTACGGGCGCGTCCGAGCCGCCATTTAGTCCAACCCGGCTCAGGCTGCAAGAGGGGGGGCTGCGCCCATCCCGCCACGTTTCCCCCCCC
>KN173938.1:0-690 GCA_000759655.1 Acidicaldus organivorans
GGTCGAGGGGGGGTGTTGGGGGGACGTTGCAGCGGCTGGCGGAGAGAGGCAAAATCCGCCGCGCATGAGCCCGCCCTCCCGCCTTCTCCCCGATCTCGCCGCAACGGAGGCGCTCGCCGCCGAATGCGCCGCCTGGCTCGCCCCGGCTTCCGCCCTCCTGCTCGAAGGCCCCTACGGGGTGGGCAAGACCACGCTCGCCCGCGCCCTGATCCGCCAGCTCACCGGCGATCCCGGCCTCGACGTCCCGAGCCCCTCCTATACGCTGGTGCAGAGCTATGAGACGCCGAAGGGGCCGCTCCATCATCTCGATCTGTGGCGGGTGGGGAGCGCGGAGGAAATGCTCGAACTCGGGCTCGAGGAACTCGCCGAGGACATGCTGGTGATCGAATGGCCGGAGCGGCTCGGGCCCTCCTGGCGCTTTGCCCGCGCGCTGCGGGTGGCACTCTCCTTTGTCTCGTCCGCGCCCCCCCTGCGGCGGGCCGAGATCGCGGAAGAGCGCGCATGAGCGCCGAGGCGCTGCTCGCCCGGGCGGGCTATGCCGGCCTCCCCCTCCGCCCCTTGCCCGGTGACGCTGGGGCGCGGCGCTATTCCCGCATCGAAGGGAGCGACCCGCCCGCCCTCCTCGTCGAAGTGCCCGATCCCGCTGAAGGCGCGGCCTTTCTCCGCCTGCGCGAGGCGCTCGAAGCGGCG
>KN173938.1:797-2669 GCA_000759655.1 Acidicaldus organivorans
GGGCTTGCCGTCCCCCGCCTCTTCGCCGCCGAGCCCGAGGCGGGGCTCCTCATCCTCGAGGATTTCGGCGAGCGCCGCTTCGCCGATCTCCTCGGCGCGCGCGATCCCGTCCCCCTCTATTCGGAAGCGGCGGCCCTCCTGCCCCGGCTGCATGCGGTGCCGCTTCCCTTCCCGCGCGCCCCCTGGGACGGGGCGGCGATGGCTCGCGCCGCGGCCGAGACGTTCCTCGGGTGGTGGTGGCCCGCCGCCTTCGGCGCTCCGGCCGAGGCGCGGGTGTGGGCGGATCTGGCGGAAGCGCTCGATGAGCTGATCGCGCCGCTCGCCGGGCAGCCCCCCGTTCTCGTCCATCGCGACTATTTCGCCGACAATCTCTTCTGGCTGGAAGAACGCGCCCCACCCCAGCGGGTCGGCGTCATCGATTTCCAGGATGCCGCCCCAGGGCCTGCCCTCTATGACCTCGTCTCGCTGATCGAGGATGCGCGCCGCGATCTGCCTCCTGCGGTCGAGAAAGCCGCGATCGATGCCTTCCGGGCGGAAGCGCCTGCCGCGTGGGGAGCGGAGGGGGAACGGGTGATGGCGATCCTCGCTGCGCTCCGCCATCTGCGGGTGGCGGGGCTCTGGGTGAGGCTTGCCCGGCGCGATGGCAAAACGCGCTATCTGCGCTATGGTCCCTGCACGTGGCGGCGGCTTCTGGGGCGGCTCGAGCACCAGGCCGTCCACCCCTTGCGGCGGTTTTTCGACCGCCATATCCCCCCCGCGCTCAGGGGCAATCCGCCGGGGGCGGGGGAGAGTCTGGAAGGGGAAAGTCTGGAAGAAGGGCTGTTTACGGATCGATCGGGGGCGTCATGACGGACCGGCGGGCGATGATTCTGGCGGCGGGCTTGGGGACGCGGATGCGCCCCCTCACCGAAACCCTGCCCAAGCCGCTCCTTTCCCTGTGTGGCGCGCCCCTCATCGATCACATCCTCTCGCGGCTCAGCGCCTTCGGCATCGAGGAGGCGGTGGTGAATGCGCATTGGCAGGCCGAGAAACTCATCGCCCATCTCGCCGCCTGGGAGCCGCCGCCCCGTCTTCAGATCCGCCACGAGCCCGAACTCCTCGACACCGGCGGGGCGGTTGCCGCGGCTCTGGCCGAGGGGCGATTGGGCGCCGGCCCTTTCTTCGTCATCAATGGCGATACGTTCTGGACCGACGGGCCGCGCCCCGCACTCGCCCGCCTCGCCGAGGTTTTCGACCGCGAGGGCGAAGGGGCGGTCGATGGGGTGCTGCTCTGCCATCGCACCGTCCATGTGCGGGGCGAAGTGGGGCGGGGCGATTTCTTCATCGACCCCTGGGGGCGGCCCCGCCGCCGCGGCGAGCGCGAAATCGCCCCCTTCGTCTTTGCCGGGGTCCAGCTTCTCTCCCCCGCCCTTTTCGCCGAGGCGCCGGCGGGGGCCTTTTCGATGAACCTGCTGTGGGATCGCGCCATCGCCCGCGGCCGGCTGCGCGCCCTCGTCCATGACGGGCTCTGGTTCCATCTCTCCACCCCCGCCGATCTCAAGCGGGCCGAGGAGATCTTCCAGTTCGGCTATACCGGGGAGAGCCGGTGAGCAGGGAAAGCCGAGGGAGAGGGCCGGTAAGCGTCTTCACCATCCCGGCGGGGGCGGATTTTCTCGAAACCCTCGCTCTGGGCTGGCTCGAAGAGCGCGGGGGGGATCCCGAGCGCATCGCCGAGGGGGTGATCCTGCTCCCCACGCGGCGCGCGGCGCGGGCGCTCACCGAGACCTTCCTCCGTCTTGCCGCGCCGCGGCCGGTGCTGCTGCCCCGCATTCTCGCCCTGGGCGCGCTCGATGAGGAGCCGCTCGGCCTCGCCGCCCCACCCGGCCTCCCGCC
>KN173939.1:0-7331 GCA_000759655.1 Acidicaldus organivorans
CGATCGTCACCCCTATCACATTGCTCTATTATTGCCGTTAGCAGGGGAATTGTTCAGAGCTTCCCTAGACGATTTCGAACAGGCCGGCAGCACCCATGCCGCCGCCAATGCACATGGTGGCGACGAAATATTTGGCACCGCGCCGCCGCCCTTCGATGAGACCATGGCCCACCATCCGCGACCCGCTCATGCCGTAAGGGTGGCCGATCGAGATCGAGCCGCCATCGACGTTGAGCCTTTCCATCGGAATGCCGAGGCGGTCGCGGCAATAGATGACCTGGCAGGCGAAGGCCTCGTTGAGCTCCCAGAGATCGATGTCCTCGACCTTGAGCCCGTGGCGTTGCAGGAGACGCGGCACCGCGAAGACCGGCCCGATTCCCATCTCGTCGGGCTCGCATCCGGCAACAGCGAGACCGCGGAACACGCCAAGCGGCTTGAGACCGCGCCGCGCCGCCTCTTTGTCGGACATCAGCACGCAGGCCGAGGCGCCATCGGAAAGCTGGCTCGCATTGCCGGCGGTGATGAAATACTCCGGGCCCCGTACCGGCTTGAGCGCGGCAAGCCCCTCCAGCGTCGTGTCCGGACGGTTGCACTCATCGCGTTCGATCAGCACCGATTGCCGCGTCGTCTCGCCGGTCGTCTTGTCGGTGACCGCCTTGATGACCCGCATCGGCACGATTTCGTCATCGAAGCGGCCCTCGCGCTGTGCGGCGGCGTTGCGGCGCTGGCTTTCATAGGCGTACTCGTCTTGTGCTTCGCGCGAAATGTTATAACGCGCCGCGACGATATCGGCGGTCTCGATCATCGAGAGATAGATCTCGGGTTTGTGCACCTCGAGCCATTCGTTGCGGAAATGATGGCGGTTGAGATTGTCCTGAACCAGGCTGATCGATTCGACCCCGCCTGCGACCGCCACCGGCACGTCATCGACGATGATGCGCTGCGCCGCGATGGCGATCGCCTGCAGGCCCGAGGAGCAGAACCGGTTCACCGTCATCGCGCTCACGCTGACCGGAAGCCCGGCGCGGAGCGCCGATTGGCGGGCGATATTGCCGCCGGTGGCCCCTTCCGGCAGCGCGCAGCCGATGACGACATCCTCGATCTCCTCCGGTGCGACCCGCGCCCGCGTCACCGCGTGACGGATGGCATGGGCGGCGAGATCGGCGCCATGCGTCAGATTGAAGGCGCCGCGTGCCGCCTTGCCGATCGGCGTACGCGCCGTCGATACGATGACCGCCTCGACCATTTTCAACCTCCTTTGGTTTCAGGCCACGCCCCGCGCCGTTTCTCGTCCTCGATCAGATCGCGGCGTGAAAGTTTTCCAACTGGCGTGCGCGGCAAAGTGTCGCGGAATTCTAGCGCCCGCGGCAGTTCGTGCCGGCCGAGCTTGTCGGCGAGAAAAGCGTTGAGCTCCTCGAGAGTGAAGGGTTTGGCGCCTTCCCGTAGCCGGATATAGGCTTTGGCCGACTGGCCGCGATAGGCGTCCGGAATGCCGACCACGATCACCTCGGCGACGTCGGGATGCTCGTAGATCGCATTTTCGATCATCGTCGGATAGACGTTGAAGCCGCCCGAGATGATCATGTCCTTTTTGCGATCGACGAGATAGAACTGTCCCTTCTCGTCCATGTAGCCGACATCGCCGGTGAGCAGCCAGCCATCGACGAAGGATTTTTCGGTCTCCTCGGGCTTGTTCCAGTAGCCTCGCGTGACATTGGGGCCGCGCACGCGGATCTCACCCACCTCGCGTGGCGGAAGGACGCGGCGCGGATCATCGAGCGCCACCACGTCCATGTCGATGCCGGGGAGAGGCACGCCGATCAGCCCCGCCTCGTAGGTCTGACCGGGAAGGATCGCGGTTCCAGCGGGTGAGGTTTCGGTCATGCCCCAGCCGCCGCCGAGCTTGAGACCGGTGAGGGATTCGAGTTTGGCCGCAACCTCCTGCGGCAAGGGCGCCCCACCCGAGCCCACGGCGCGCAGCGAGGAAATGTCGATCCGCGCAATGTCGGGGTGATTGGCGAGCGCGATCCACATCGTGGGCACGCCGGGGAAGTGGGTGGCGCGTTTTTCGGCGATGTCGCGCAAGGTGGTGGCGACATCGAAACGAAGCCGCAAAAGCTGCTCCGTCCCCGACTGAAGCCCACGCAGCAAGACGTTGGTCAGCGCGTAAATGTGGAAATAGGGAAGCACGCCGATGATCTTGTCTCCCTCGCGCGCAGGCCCGCTCTGATGCGTCTGCCAGAGACGATAGATTTCGCAGGCGGCGGTGAGATTGGCGTGGGTAAGCATCGCCGCCTTGGGCAGGCCGGTGGTGCCGCCGGTGTATTGAAGGACGGCGACGTCTTCGACATCGGGCGAAGGGGGAAGCGCCACGCCCTGGCCGAGACGGGCGAGATCGGCGAAATCGATCGCGCCCTCGGGAAGGGATGCGAGATCGACACCAAGCGGTCCCCAGGCATCGGCCCGCCCGACGACGAGATAGGAAACTTTCCCCTCTTCCTTGAGCCGCGCCGCATTGGTGAGCAATGGCGGGAGATTGGTGGTGATGAGGATCTCCGCGCCGCTGTCCCCGATCTTGTAGGCAAGTGTGCGGATCGCATCGAGCGGACTTAGGTGCACCACGATGCCGCCCGCGGCGAGCACCGCGAAGAAGGCGAGCGGATGATAGGGAAGATTGGGAAGATAGAGGGCAACCCGCGTCCCCGGTTTCACCCCGAGCGTGGCAAGACCCCGCGCCGCCTGCGCCACCGCGTCGCCGAATGCCTCGAAGGTGAGGCGCCGGTCATTGAATTCGAAGGCAAAACGGCCCCGGTGGGTGGCCACCGCCTCGGCAAGGAAGTCGGGAAGCGGGGTGGTGGCGATCGGCGCCCCCCAGTCCAGTCCGGGCGGGTAGAGCGCCTCCCAGGGTTTTGGACGTCCCTCCCCCATGGCGGCCTCTAGATGGCGATCGGCTGCACGGGAAGGCTCGAAAATCCCTTGCCTTCCGCGGCAAGCCGGCTGAGCAGGGCCGCCGGGCGCAGCGTTTCGTCATTCAGTGTCTCGGCGTAATGTTTGAGCCGCGCCTCGATCTGGCCGAGCCCTACCTGGTCGGCGTAATACATCGGCCCGCCGCGCCACACCGGCCAGCCATAGCCATAGACCCAGATCACGTCGATGTCGGAGGCGCGCATCGCGATCCGCTCCTCGAGGATGCGCGCTCCCTCGTTGATCATCGGATAGATCATCCGCTCGGTGATCTCTTCGGCCGAAATCGGGCGGCGGGTGATGCCGAGACGCTTGGAGGTTTCGATGATGATCCGTTCCACTTCCGGATCGGGAATCGGCGTGCGCGATCCCTTCTCATAGCGGTAATAGCCCGCCCCGGTTTTCTGGCCGAAGCGGCCGGCCTCGCAGAGCGCGTCCGAAATCGGCGCCTTGGTGCCGCGCGCCTTGCGGATCCGCCAGCCGACATCGAGACCGGCGAGATCGCCCATCGCGAACGGCCCCATCGGAAAGCCGAAGGCCACCACCGCCTGATCGACGTCCTGCGGCAGCGCGCCTTCGAGCAAAAGCCGCTCTGCCTGGGCGGTGCGCCGGTGCAGCATGCGGTTACCGACGAAGCCGTCGCATACGCCCACCACCGCCGGCACCTTGCCGATGCGCCGGCCAATCGCGATCGCGGTGGCGATGGCGTCAAAAGAGGTCTTGCTCGCCCGCACGATCTCGAGGAGCCGCATGACGTTGGCCGGGCTGAAGAAATGCATCCCGAGCACGTCCTCGGGGCGGGAGGTCGCCGCGGCGATCTTGTTGACGTCGAGGGTGGAGGTGTTGGTGGCAAGCAACGCTCCCGGCCGCGCCTTCTCGTCGATCATGCGGAAGATGCGCTGCTTGAGGTCGAGCTCTTCGAACACCGCCTCGATCACCACATCGCCTTCGGCAAGCACCGACCAGTCGGTCGTGCCATGGATACGGGCGAGCCGCTTCTCCATCTCATCGGCGGCGAGGCTGCCGCGCGAGACGGTGATCTGGTAGTTCTCGCGGATCCGGGCGAGCCCGCGGTCGAGACTTTCGTGGTCCTGATCGATGATCCAGACGGGGATGCCGAAATTGGCGAACGACATGGCGATGCCGCCGCCCATCGTGCCCGCGCCGATCACCACTGCCTTGTTGACCTCACGCGGGCGGACATCGGCCGGCATGTCGGGAAGCTTCGCCGCTTCGCGTTCAGCGAAGAAGATATGACGTTGCGCTTTCGATTCAGGACTGTTGACCAGTTGGGCGAAGAGCTCGACCTCCCGCTTCAGTCCTTCTTCAAAGGGAAGCGTGACCGCGGCGCGCACCGCCTCCACACAGGCGCGCGGGGCGGGCAGGCCGCGCTGACGCTTGAGGAGCGGCTCGGCGATCCGGTCGATCAGCCCCGAATCGGCGCGCGCCGCGGCGAGTTTCTCCTCGCGATCGCGGGTGCGGGGCGGACGGACGCCCCGGGCGACTGCCCCCTCGAGCAGACGGAAAGCCGCGCCGATCAGGTCCCCTTCCGCCACGTCATCGACCAGGCCGAGTGTTTTGGCCTCCGCCGCATCGATCGGCTCGCCGGTGACGATCATGGCAAGCGCGCGCTCGACGCCGATCAGGCGTGGCAGCCGCTGGGTGCCGCCTGCGCCGGGCAGAAGGCCGAGCTTGACCTCGGGAAGCCCCATCCGCGCTGCGGGTGCGGCGATGCGGTAATGACAGCCGAGCGCGAGCTCGAGCCCGCCGCCGAGCGCCTGGCCGTTGATCGCGGCGACCACCGGTTTGCCGAGGTCTTCGAGGAAGGCGATGAGTTCGGGAAGGAGCGGGTTTTCGCGCGTCTTGCCGAACTCGGAGATATCGGCCCCCGCCGAGAAGAAGCGGCCCGTTCCGGTGAGCACCGCTCCCTTGAGCGCCGATTCGCGGGCGAGCCGCTCGAAAGCCGCCATCAGGCCGCGGCGGAGCGCGATGCCGAGCGCATTGACGGGAGGGTTGTCCATCTCGATCAGGAGAGCCCCGTCCCGCTCCGTCACCTTGACCACATTCGCTGACGTCATCGCCATTTCCCCCTTCTCGATGTCCTCTCACGCAAACTTTTGCCCCACGGCCCTCGCCGGAGGGGACGCATTTACGGGACGTATTTCACGCCATCCCCGTCCGCCCGGCAAGCGCGGCAGGACCAATCCGCATTGCACCATCTCGCGCCTTGCGGCCCGCCGCCTGTGCCCGGCAGAGCGCCCGCGCTTCTCGGCACGGAGGGACGATGACCTGCCGAGCGATGAACTCCCGCTTTTGGCGGCACTCTCATGAGCCCTTCCCACGTTTCCTTCCCCCAGCAGGTCCTTCCCGAGCAGAGTTCGATCCCGAGCGTGGCTGGGCCCGCCCGACGGGGTGGTTATCGACCACACTTGACTATTACGTCAAGATGTTGACCAATACAAGGGAGGCTCGCGAAGGAAGGAGACGCCCATGCCGCTTCCCGACATTCTCTCCCGCGATCTGCGCCTGCCGGTGATGGCGGCGCCGATGTTCATCATTTCCACCCCGCCGCTCGTCATCGCCCAGTGCCTGAACGGGATCGTGGGCTCGTTTCCCTCCCTCAATGCGCGCCCGGCGAGCCTGCTGGATGAATGGCTGAGCGAGATCGAAGAGACGCTCGCCCAGCACCGGCGCGCCAATCCTGCCGCCCCGCCCGCGCCCTTCGCGGTCAATCTCATCGTGCATCGCTCGAATGTGCGGCTTGAGCAGGATCTCGCCGTATGCGTGGCGCACAAGGTGCCGATCGTCATCACCTCGCTCGGGGCGCGCGAGGAAGTCAACGCCGCCATCCACGCCTATGGCGGGATCGTCTTTCATGACGTGATCAACGACCGTTTCGCCCATAAAGCGATCGAGAAAGGGGCGGATGGGCTGATCGCCGTGGCGGCAGGCGCCGGCGGGCATGCGGGGCGGATCTCGCCCTTCGCCCTCGTCCAGGAGATCCGGCGCTGGTTCCAAGGGCCGCTCGTGCTTTCAGGGGCGATCGCCACCGGCCGCGCCATCCTCGCCGCCCAGGCGATTGGCGCCGATCTCGCCTATATCGGCTCGGCCTTCATCGCCACGGAGGAGGCCAACGCCGCACCCGCCTACAAGCAGATGATCGTCGAAAGTGCCGCCGAGGACATCGTCTATACCGACTACTTCACCGGCGTGCACGGCAACTATCTGCGCAAGAGCATCGTCAATGCCGGGCTCGATCCCGACCATCTGCCCTCCTCCGATCCCTCGCGCATGGATTTCAGCTCGGGCTCGGCCAAGGCCTGGCGCGATATCTGGGGCGCAGGCCAAGGGATCGGGGTGATCGACGAAATCGTAACGACCGAAGCGCTCATCGGCCGCCTCCGCCACGAATACGAAACGGCGAAGACGAGCCTCTGCGCCACGGCGCGGTGAGCTCCTCCCCGAGAACAGACCCGGGGGCGTTCAAAAATCAGGACTAGTCAGGAAACGGCGTGACGGAAGGGGCGGCGTGTGAACGACGCCCCACCCCATTTCAAGGTTCGGAGGGCGAAAAAATATCGGCCTCGGTCGGCCCGCTCTCCGGTTCCTCCACCACGGGCTGAGGCTCCGTGCCATCGATGGGCGGGGCGATTTCGCCCGACATGTGCGGGCGGCGATGCGGATTGTTCTGCTGCGCGGCCTGGATCATGGCCGAGAGAATGCGGAAATAATGCTCGGCGTGCTGGAAATAGGCCTCGGCCAGCACCCGGTCGCCGGAGCTCGCCGCATCCCGCCCCAATTGCTGGTATTTTTCATAGAGCTGCTGCGCGGTTCCCCGCACCCGCCCGTCCGGGCCATTGCTGTCGAAGACGTGGTTGCGGTTGAGCGGGATGCCGTTCGGCATATGACGCGCGCCGCCATTGCCGTTGCCGCGGTGGTTGCGCCCGCGCATTCTTTTCAGGTTCATGCCAATCGTCACGCTTTTCCTCTAGGCGTTGAACATCCATTCCTGGAGAGGATCAGCCCATCTCCAGCTTCCCTTGGCTTGCCATCCTCAGGCGAAGCACCAGCCCTGTTTTGGCGAGGGGGAGAAGCCCTGCTTCTCCGGGCACCGCCGTCCTCGAACCTGCGGTGCGCGCGCACATTAACCGCCTCCCGCCCGCCTGCCAATAGGTATTTTGCGAAATTTCCCGCTTCGGCGGAAGCCGCACCGTGCGCCCAGCCGCTCAGCCCAACTGATAGGCAAGCGCGCGGGCGATACCGCCGAGATCAACCCGCACCGCCCGCAAAACGAGCCCGCACTCCCGGGCCAGGGCAGTGACGTCCCCCGCCTGCCCCCGCCCCACTTCGAGAATGGCAATACCGTC
>KN173939.1:7418-7484 GCA_000759655.1 Acidicaldus organivorans
CTCTGTCAAATGGTTATGGAGGGCGGGGAGCAGGGCGCGATAGGCGGCAAGCCCGTCTTCTCCGCC
>KN173939.1:7557-9261 GCA_000759655.1 Acidicaldus organivorans
ATCCAGGGCAAGACGCGGCTCGAAATCGCGCACTTCCGGATCGAGCGCTGCGATCTCACCGCGCCTTATGTAGGGAGGGTTGCAAAGCACGAGATCGAATCTGCCGCCTGCCTCGCTCTCCCAGCTTCCCTCGAGGAACCGCACCCGCTCGGCGAGCCCGAGCGCATGGGCATTCGCCTCCGCCACGGCGAGCGCCTCGGCCGAGAGATCCACGCCGACCCCGCGGCTTTCCGGAAAAAGGCTCAGCGCGGCAAGGAGGAGCGCCCCGCTTCCGGTGCCGAGATCGAGGATCCGCTGCGGCGCATGGCGGCGGAACAGCGAAAGCGCGCATTCGATGAGGGTTTCGGTATCAGGGCGAGGGATCAGCACGGCGGGGTTCACCGTAAACCGCAACCCCCAGAACTCCCGCTCGCCGAGGATATAGGCGAGCGGCTCCCGCCGGCAGCGGCGGGCGAGCAGGCGCTCCACCCGTTCCTCCTCCTCGGGGGTGAGCGGCAGGAGGCCGCAGACGATCTCTTCCTGGCTTACCCCGAGCGCGGCACCGAGGAGCAGGCGGGCTTCACGCGCCGCCTCGGCGATCCCGTGCGCGGCGAGGCGCGAGGCCATCTCCGCAAGCAAGGCACGTTGCGCGGCGAGGGAAAAGGGGAGGCCCGTCACGTCACGGCTCAATTGGAGAGTTTTTCCTTGATCTTGTGTCCCCAGGCGTCGAGTTTTTCGCCGGTCTTGTGGGCGGCTTTGTCGAGCGCCGCACCTGTCTTGGCCGCTGCCTTGCCCACCGCCTCGCCGACCTTGTGCCCCCAGGCGTCGAGTTTTTCACCGGTCTTCTGCATCGGCCCCGGCTCGTCAGCACGAAGGGAAAGAGGGGTGAAGGCAAGGCCCAGCGCGAGGAGAGCGGCGAAAATCGCTCGTCCATCTCCCCGCAAAGGCCGCCCTGTTACGTCCGAGAGCTTCTTCATGATCCCTGATCCCGCCCCTTGATCCAGAGCCTCACCTTGGGCCGAATTCTCCTTTTTTCCCATCGCCCCCCAGCAGCCGTTGCCGGTGGGAGCGCGCGGCCTGCCTCGCCGGGCGCCCGAGACAGCTCAGCTCAAGAAACTTTTTCCGCAACCGGTGCCGGATGCGCCGTCTCCTTCCCCTTCACGGCCGTCTCGCCGTCCGACCGCGCCACCTCCTCCCGCTTTTCCTCGACCGCCGCGAGATAGGCCTCGACGACGTCGTCCGGGGTTCCTTCCATCACCACCCGGCCGCGATCGAGCCAGAGGGCGCGCGTGCACCACTCCTTGATCACCTTGTGTTCATGGCTCGACAGGACGAGGATTTCGGCATTGCGCACCAGGAGTTCAAGACGCGCCTGCGCCTTGCCCATGAACTGGGCATCCCCGGCGAGAAACCACTCATCCATCAGCAGCACTTCGGGGTGGATGGCGGTGGCGAGCGCGAAGCCGAGGCGGATCACCATGCCGGAGCTGTAGGTGCGGATCGGAAGATCGATGAACTCGGAAAGCCCGGCGAAGGAGATCACGTCCTCTTCCAGTTCCCGGATGGCGGCGCGGTCGAGTCCGGCGAAGAGGCCGCGCAGCTTGATGTTTTCACGCCCGGTGAGATCGGGGTTCATGCCGAGATTGGGATCGAGCAGGGCATTGAGCGTTCCCTCGATCCGCACCCGCCCATGCACCGGCTCATAGATGCCGGCGAGGGTGCGGA
>KN173939.1:9388-9560 GCA_000759655.1 Acidicaldus organivorans
GCAGCGTGGTCTTGCCCGCCCCGTTGCTCCCGATCAGACCGAGGCGCTCTCCGGCTTCGAGGGTGAAGGAGACGTCGCGCAGCCCCTGCACCACGATGCGCTTCTGGGCATCCTTGCTGATCCGGCCGCCGGAGGCGGCGGCGACCAGCGTCCGCTTCAGACTGCGGGCGCT
>KN173939.1:9665-12727 GCA_000759655.1 Acidicaldus organivorans
CCCGTGATAGAGCGGGAAATCGACGCCGACCCCTTCTGCAATCACCCGTGCCATGACTCACACCCAGAAAGCGATCCGCCCCCGCACCCGCACGAAGAGGAGCCAGGAGAGGAGGACGATGGCGAACGAATAACCGAGGGCGGAAACCCAGATGGTGAGGTTCGGCACTTCGTTGAGGAGCGGCGCACGCACCACCTCGAAGAGGGAGAAGATCGGGTTGAGCGGCAGGAACCGTGCCCCGTGCGAGATGAGATTGGGCCGCCAGATGATCGGGCTCAGGAAGAAGGCGATCTGCATGACGCTGGCGACGATCGGAGGGATGTCACGGAAGCGCGCGCAGATGGCGCCGAGCGACATGGCGAGGGCGAGCGAGTCGATCACCCAGAGCGCGAAGCCGGGGAAAGCGATCAGACCAGTCCGGCCGGGCCATGTGTCGAAAATGGCGAAGACGGCGAGGATCACCACGATGTTATGGGCGAGCACGATCAGGTTGCGGATGACGAGCCGCGCCCCGTAGAGCAGGAATGGCATCCGCACCGCCCGGATGATCGAATCGTTCTGGGTGAAGGCGAGGCAGGCCTCCTGCACCAGGGTTTGGAGGAAGTTCCACAGCACGATCGAGAGGCTCAGATAGGGGAGATATTCCCGCAGCACCGTCTTGAAGAGCGTGGAGTAGAGGACGCCGAGCGAGCCCACCATCACCGCGGTGGAGAGGGTGAGCCAGAAGGGGCCGAGCATCGATCCCCGGTAGCGGCCCTTGACGTCGAGCCAGGCCAGCGCAAGGGCGAGCCGCCAGAGCTGGGCAGTCTCGACGAGATCGACCACGGCGAGGCGGTGACGGCCGCGGAAGCCGAGCCCCGCCCGCAGATCGAGGATACGCCAGCGGCTATCCTGAGGGTGCAGGATCTCTTCCTGAAGCGCCCCGGCGCGGGATTCGGCCGGAGGCAGGGGGCGTTCGAGGGTCAGATCAGACATTGGTCTCCTTTCCGGAGGTCACTCCCTGGCGGAGATGAGAGCGGGGAGATCCCCACCCGAGAGGGGGCCTTTGCCCCAAGGTGCGCGGCTCAACTGCCCGAGATCGGAGCGAGCCTCGTGCGATCGCCGCGGATGATCGCCACCCGCTGGCCGGGGTGGAAGTTGTTCTCGTTGGTTTGTACCACGGAAATGGTCTGCCCGTCATCCTGGCGGATGATGAACTCGACCGCCTGACCCCGATCGATGCTGCTCTCGACCGCGCTTCCGGCGAGCCCGCCCAACAGCGCCCCGCCGATCGCCCCGAGCAGGTTGCCGCGGAAACTGTCGCCGCCGATGAAACTGCCGGCAACACCGCCGAGCGCCGCCCCCCCCACGGCGCCGACGCCGCTCGGCTGGCCCTGCACCATCACGTTCCGCATCGAGACGATGGTGCCGTAGGTGACGCTCGCCGTCCGCCCGAGCCCGTAGCCGCTATAGGTGCTGTTGGCCGGAGTTCCGGCGCAGGCGGCCATCCCGAGCAGGGGAAGGAGCACGGCGAGCGCGCGGAAGGTCCGCCCCGCGCGGGACACCGGCCGGAGCGAGGCCGGGCTCTTCTGCCGCATGAGACCGCTCCCCTCTTTGCCTTCTGCCGAGAACCCAAGCTGCATGACCGCCCCTCTTCTTTTGCGGCCCCCTCCGTCTTGCCGAGGGGGGCCATCCGGCGCGGAATATAGGAGCAAACCGGCGATCTCCCAACTCCCCCGTCCCGCCCGTGCTTGCGGCGCGCGTCGCGGGGAGAGCGCGAGATCGCCGGTCAAATCGCGCTTGCGGCGAGTTGCGAGATCGTCTAGAGATTTATGCCGCGTTTTTGATAAAAAATTTAACATTTCATCCTATCATTCGGGTTGGCCTATCATTCGGGTTGGGCAGAGGGAGATCGCGCCATGGCAGAGCCTGCGGGTCAGGTAGCGCCCGATAACGCCATCCGCTTCCGGGCGGGGCGCGTCGCGGCTCGGAAGGAAACGCGGACCAGCCTGGCCCTCCTGGCCCATTGCTTTCTCCATCCTTTCCGAAACTCCTTCCCCTTTGCGCGCGCGGCAGCGAACCCCCTCGCCCCCTTTGGCGTCCTTCTCTTCCGGCTCCGTCCTCTCTTGGCCCTTCTCGGCGTCAGTCTGCTCGCCGCCTGCGCCGGCGCGCATCACGACATGGCGACCAATGCCCGCGAGGAGGCGGCGCATTTCGCCGCCGAAGCCAGACGCTCCTACCCCGTGCCCGGCCCGCCGGAGGATCCGTGGGGGCCTTATATCGTCGAGGCCTCGCGCCGATTTGATGTCCCCGAGACCTGGATCCGCGCCGTGATGAAGGTGGAGTCGGGCGGGCACGAATATCTCAACGGCGAGCCGATCACCTCGCCCAAGGGGGCGATGGGGCTCATGCAGCTCATGCCCGATACCTATGAGCTGGTGCGCGCCCGCTATGATCTCGGCGACGATCCCTATGATCCGCACAACAATATCCTGGCCGGCGCCGCCTATATGCGGATGATGTACGACCTCTACGGCACGCCCGCCTTTCTCGCCGCCTACAATGCCGGCCCCCGCCGTCTCGACGACTATCTCTCCCGCCGCACCACCCTGCCCGACGAGACGCGCCGCTACGTCGCCATCATCGCGCCGCAGATCGCCGGGATCTACCCCCAGAACCGCTCAGGCGCCGACCAATACGCCTATAACCGTTATCCCGATCTCTTCCTGAGCAATCCGGCGCGCGTCCAGTATGCCGCCTATGCGTCTGCCTCCCCGACGGTGAGCCACTCCCTGATTGCGACCGGCACACCGGAGGCCGGCCTTCCCGTTCCCCCCGCACCTCCCCCCGCACCGGCGACGCCAAGGACGGAATCGGCGCTTGCGGCCGCCGCTTCGCGCCCCTCCCCGTCTTATGCGTCCGCTTCGGGAGGGTCGGCGGGAAGCGGTTTCCGGCTGATCCCCGAGGCGGTGGCCGAACCTCTTCCCGCTTCCGTGCGCCGCGAGGCAGAGGGGCCGCGTGACTGGGCGATCCAGGTCGGCGCCTATGCCTCGGCCGATCAGGCGCGGGAGGCGGCGGTCGCC
>KN173939.1:12851-16837 GCA_000759655.1 Acidicaldus organivorans
GCCCATCATACGTTGCGGGTGGCGGCGGCGCGCCCCTATGTCGGGGAGGTCCATACCGCGCGGCTCCGCCTGTTCCGGGCGCGGATCGTCGGCCTCTCCCGCGCCCAGGCGATCGAGGCCTGCGCCCGGCTGCAGGAGCGCGGCATGAGCTGCATGGTGCTTTCCCCCGACGCGCAATCCTGACCGGTCAAACCAGGGGCCCCATCCCGAGTCTCCCGTTCTCTCGTGCTCTGCCCTTCTCTCGCGCCCCGCCCCGACCTCCGGGATCCCTTCGCATGAAGGCCCCGTCGCCAAAGCTTCACTGGCAAGCAGCCCGGCCAAGGCCTAACATGAAAAGCGCTCAGACGGCTCGTTGAGACGGGCTGAAACGCGCTGCGCACTCTGTCTGTCCCGTCGCCCCGGCTCCCTCATCCCCGGGAGTGGCAGGCCGAAATCGGCCCCCGATGGAAAAGGCCGGATGGAAGGGGCCAGATGGGAGAGAATGAATTGTCGAGGACGATAGATGTCGAGACGGTTTCTGCTCCCCCGCCTTACCCGCCGCCGCCTGCTCGCCGCGGGCGCCGCCGCCGGCCTCGCCCCGGTTCTGCCGGTCTCGGCGCGGGCTCCGTCGCTTCCCTTCTTCGTCATTGGCGATTGGGGGCGCTTCGGCTTCGACCATCAGCGGGACGTGGCCGCGGCGATGGCGCGGGAAGCCGAACGCCTCGGCCCCCGCTTCATCGTCTCGGCGGGGGACAATTTCTACGACGACGGCGTCTTCGGCCTCGATGATCCGCACTGGCGGCGCTCCTTCGAGGACATCTACCGTGCCCCGGCGCTGGGCATGCCGTGGTATGTTACGCTTGGCAATCATGACTATCGCGGCAATGTCGAGGCCCAGCTCGCCTACGGCAAACGCGACCCGCGCTGGATGCTCCCCGCCCGCTACTACGCGCGCACCATGACCCTGCCGGATGGCACGGCGGCGGATTTCTTCTTCCTCGACACCTCCCCCTTCATCCGCCAGTATTATGGGAGCCGCACCCGCGTCGATGGCCAGAACCCCGCCGCTCAGCGCGCCTGGCTGGATGAGGCGCTTGGCAGCTCGAGCGCGCCCTGGAAGATCGTCATCGGCCATCATCCGCTCTATACGGCGGTGGGGGGGCACGGCCATGACCAGCCCGACATGATCGAAGCGCTCGAAGCGGTGCTGCAGCGTCACCGCGTGCCGCTCTACATCAACGGCCACGACCATACGATGCAATGGGTGGTCAAGGACGGGATCACCTATCTCACCAGCGGGGCGGGATCGCGCACTTATGATCCGCCTCTCCCGCGCCGCCCGGGCTTCGCCTCGGGCAGCCACGGCTTCCTCGCCCTCGCCCTCGAGCCCGAACTCTTGCGCTTCGACTTCATCAGCGAAACGGGCCAGGTCGCCTTTTCCGGCACGGTGCGTCGCCCCTCGGCGGCTTGATACGGCAGGCCACCTCAGCCTCTCATCAAAATCGAGAACCGGCTAAAAATTTAATTGATTTTGGCATCCGTTTCATCTATTAACTTTCAGGAAACAAACTTCAGCCGAGGGCCGCGCCTCATGGACATTTCTCCTCCTCCGGCGGATGCCGAGACCGTTCTCCCCTTCCCGCCCCCGAGCGATCCGGCGCTCCGGCTGCGCCGCGCCCTGCTCGCCCTCGACCGGGCCCTCGCCCAGCAACGCGCCGCCGCCGCCGAATGGCGGAACGCGCTTGCGGGTCTGCGTGAGACGATGGCGCGGCTGGGGAGCAGCACCGAGGCCTATCGCGCCTCTCTCGGCCGGCTCGCGGCCAATGTCGCCACTTTACGCGACCGGATGATCACCCTTGCCGAAACGGCGGAACGGGCCGAGGCGCTCGCCACGCCTGCCGAGGGCGCCGCGTCCGACGGCATGGCCTCCGAGGGACTCAGCCCGAGGTGATGAACGGGCAGCCGCCCTCTTTGAGCGGCCGATAAACCTGATCGCCGGGCAGGGTGGCGATCAGTTTGTAATAGTCCCACGGCCCGCTGCTCTCCGCCGGGCTCTTGACCCGAAAGAGATAGGCCGGGTTGAGATTGCGGCCATCCTCGCGGATCCGCCCGCTGCCATAGGCGTCGTCATCCCACGGCGTGGCCTTCATCCGCGCCACCGTCGCCCGCCCATCGCGTTTGGCCTCGGCGATGCCCATTGCCTGGGCCACCTTCAGATAATGGAACGTCGCCGAATAGCAGCCGGCCTGCTCGAAATTGGGCTTGAGGCTGGGAATCTTGGGCTGGAGGCGGCGGGTGAAGGCGCGGGTGCGGTCGTTGAGATCCCAGTAGAACGGCTCGGTGAGGATCGTCCCTTGGGCGAGTTCGAGACCGAGCGCATGCACCCCGGTGATGATGAGGAGCAGTCCCGCGATCTTCATCGTCCGGGTCAGCCCGAACTCATGGGCCTGCTTGATGCAGTTGACCTCGTCGTCTCCGGCATTGGCGAGCCCCAGCACCTGCGCCCCGCTCGCCTGGGCCTGGACGAGATAGGAGGAGAAATCGGTGGTGGAGGGGAACGGATAGGCGGCCGCGCCCAGCACCTGCCCGCCCGCCTCTTTCACGAAGCGGCTCGCCTCGTCCTGCAGGTTGTGGCCGAAGACGTAGTCGGCGGTGATGAAGAACCAGGTCTTGCCGCCGCGCCGCGTCACCTCGCCGCCGGTCGATTTGCCGAGCATGTAGGTGTCGTAGGCCCAGTGGATGGTGTTCGGCGTGCATTGCCGCCCGGTGAGCTCCGAGGTGCCGCCGCCGACATTGATGTAGACCTTGTTCTTCTCGGCGCAGATATGGGCCACCGCCAGCGCCACCGAGGAGGTCGGCACGTCGATGATCATGTCCACCCCGTCGCGGTCGCACCACTGGCGGGCGATCGCCGCCCCCACATCGGGGTTGTTGCGGTGATCGGCGGCGAGCACCTCGACGTCGAACCCCTTGGCCGAGACGCCAAAATCCTCGATCGCCTGACGCACGCAGGCGACCGAGACCGGCCCGCTCACATCGCGATAGGTGCCGGACATGTCGTTGAGCACGCCGATGCGCAGCACCGGCTTGGCATCGGCGCGGGCGCGAGGGGCGCCGGAGGCGAGGCCGAGCGGGAGGAGGGAGGCGGTGCGGAGGATCTGGCGGCGGGCGATGGGCATGGACGGGTTACTCCTCGATCGGTTTCTCGTTGGATGACGTTTCCTGATGGGGCGGCATCGCCGGGGAGGCGTCGGGTCCGGGCCCGGGTGCGTCGGACCAGCGATAGCGGAAGAGGCAGCAGGGTGCGCCTTCCATGATCGTCTGCGGGCGCTCGAGTTCGAGGCGCGGATCATAGCCCGCGGAAAGCGCCCCATCGCGGCCGCAGGAAAGGAGCGCGCCGAGTTCGGCCATGCCGAGCTCGCGATACATCTCCGCATAGCGGCAGCGCCTGACACGGAAACGATACTCTCCCCCCGGCGCCTCCTCCTCCTCGACCTCGAGCGCCCTACCCTCCCGCCACAGGGATTGCAGGGCACGGAAATGATCGAGGCTCGGCCCCTCGGGGGCGGCGCGGGCAAGCGCATACCCTGCCTTCTCCGCCATCTGCCGCACCGCTTTGCCCAAAAGCGCGCGTGCCTGCGCCTCACCGAGCTCCTCGCGCAGGACGGCGAAGATCTCGCGGGCGAATTCCGCCTCGATGCGGCGGCGGGTGAGCAGCGGGACGTCTTTCATGGGAGGCTCCGCCGCGCCGGACGGTTGACGAGGAGGAGGCCCGCGACCACCAGGGTCAGGGCGAGGATGAGGCCGGGCGAGGCCGGCTCGCCGAGCAGGATGATCCCGGCGAGCAGGCCGAAAAGCGGGGTAAGGAAGGAAAAGGCGGAAAGCTTGCCCACCGGATAATGCCGGATGAGCCAGAACCAGGCGAGATAGCTCGCGAAGGCCACCACCCCGCTCTGATAGCCGAGCGCAAGCCAGGCCCGCGACGAGACCGCGCCAAGCGCCGCTCC
>KN173939.1:16947-27198 GCA_000759655.1 Acidicaldus organivorans
CTCTCCGCGCCATGCGGCAACAAAGAGCAGGAGCGGCGCCGAGCCCGCCAGCTGGTAGAACAGCACCTTGGCTGCCGAAAGCCGCCGCAGGCCGGGATGCGACTTGATGAGCACGGTGACCGCCGCCCACATCGCGGCGGCGACGAGGACGAGCCCGTCACCCCGCAGAGTGACCGCGCTCGCCGTGCCGCGGTCGGCGAAGGCGGCGAGCACGCCGAGGAAGGCAAGGCCTAGCCCGGCGAGCTGGGGCGCTTTCAGCGTCTCGCTCGGGATGAAGAGCCACACGCCGAGGGCGACGAAGAAGGGCGCGGTGTAGAGGAAGATCACCGCCCGCGAGGCGGTGGTATAGGCAAGGCCGGTGTAGAAGACGAGGAACTCGCCGCCGAAGAGGAGCGCGATGGCAAGCCCTGCCCAGCGTTCGGCGCCGAAGGCGAAGAGCTCGGCAACCCCGCCCGCCCCTTCGCGCAGCCCCACCCAGGCCACGACGAGCAGGGCGGCGATCGCCGAACGAAGCCCGCTTTGCAGCGCTGGGGGCAGCCCACCGGCGAGCGCCCATTTCACCATCACCTGCTGGATCCCCCAGAGCAGGCAAAGCAGCGTCATCACCGCGCCGGCCCGCAGATCGAGCCTTTCATGCGCGGCCTCGCCGGCGCGGGAGAGCGCCTCAGCCCGGGAGATCGAGGACATTCTTGGCGATGATGTTGCGCTGGATCTCGTTGGTCCCGCCATAGATGCTCACCGGCCGGGACTGGATGAAAAGCCCGCCCGGATGGAGCGCGCGGTTGCCGCCGATCGGCTCGAGCAGCCCGCCATACTCGGCGGCGATCTCCAGCATATAGGCGGTGATGCGCTGGAAGAGCTCGCTCTGATGCACCTTGAGCATCGAAACCTCGGCGCCGAGTGCCTCTCCTTCGCGCAGCCGCGCCACATGCACCGCATAAAGCGCCCGGTGATCGGCCAGGTCCAGGCGAAATTCGGTATAGCGGCGCTGGAAGTGGGGATCATCCGCAAGCCCGAGATGATCGGCGAGCGCCTTGAGGCGGGCGAGCGCATTGGCCGCCTGGCGCGGCGAGCCGAGGAAGATCCGCTCGAAGCCCAAAAGCGCCTTGGCCATGCTCCAGCCCTGGTTGATCTCGCCCACCAGATGGTCGAGCGGTACCCGCACCTGATCGAGGAAGACCTCGCAGAATTCGTCGTGGAGCTCGAGATTGACGATCGGCCGCACCCGGATACCGGGGCTCGTCATCGGCACCAGGAAAAAACTGATGCCCTCCTGCTTCTTCGCCGTCTTGTCGGTGCGGGCGAGCAGGAACATCCAGTTGGCGTCCTGGGCGAGCGTCGTCCAGATCTTTTGCCCGGTGATCACCCACGCCTCCCCCTCGCGCACCGCCTCGGTGCGCAGCGCGGCGAGATCGGAGCCGGCATTGGGCTCGGAATACCCCTGGCACCAGATATGCTCTCCGCTCAGGATGCGGGGGAGGAAAAAGCGCCGCTGGGCGTCGGTTCCGTAACGGAGGAGGAGCGGGCCCACCATGACGATGCCGTGGTCGGGAAGCCGGGCCGCGCCGAACCGTTCGAACTCCTCGATGAGGATGATCTGCTTGGCGGGCGAGAGCCCCATCCCGCCCCATTGGCGCGGCCAGCCAGGGGCGATCCAGCCCTTTTCCGCAAGGATGAAATACCACTCCTTGCACTCAGCCCAGTGCAGCCGGTGGGGAGGAAAGCGGAGATGGGGCGGGTAATTTTCGGCGAGGAACTCCCGCACCACCTCCCGGAAGGCCTCGTCGTCGAGGGGGTTGTAGTCCGGGGCGCGCGGGGGGATGACGGGCGCATCGCTCATCCTTGGGTCCTCCTCAAAGATCCTCATCGGGCGGGGAGAGCTCTGCGAAGCGGCGTGCATGCCAGTCTGCCGAGCCGAACTGGGGGGTGATCACCATCGCCTTGCGCAGGAAGAGACCGGCGTCGTACTCGTCGGTATAGGCGATGCCGCCGTGGAGCTGGATCGCCGCCGCCGTCACCTCGAGCGCGGTGCGGCTGGCTCGCGCCTTGGCCTGCGAGACGAGGCGCTGGCGCTCCCCGGGCGGGGTCGCGGGATCATCGTAGCGTCGCGCCGCCTGCCAGAGGCTCGCACGAGTGAGTTCGAGGGCGAGTTTGAGATCGGCGGCGCGGTGTTGGAGGGCCTGGAACGTGCCGATCTTCCGCCCGAACTGCTCGCGGGTGCGGAGATAGTCGAGGGTGAGCAGAAAGGCGCGGTCGGCAAGGCCCAAGAGATAGGCAGCGGTGGCCAGCGCCGCCTCGTCGAGTGCCGCGGCGAACGCGGCCAGAACAGGCCCGGCAGAGAGAGGCCCGGCAGAGAGGGGTTCGGCAGAGACGGGCTCAGCGGGGGCATCCTCGAAGGAGAGCGTGCCCAAATGCCCGCCATCCTGGGTCATGGCGGTGACGAGCGAGACGCCTTCTGCGTCTTTCGGCACGAGGGCGAGGCCTTCGGCGGCGGCGACCAGGAAGTAATCGGCCCCCGCCGCCATCGGCACGAAACGCTTCTGCCCGGAGAGCACGCCGCGCTCGAAATGGGTAATCGGCCGCGGGGGTCCGAGCGCCCCCGGCTCCTCCTGCCAGGCGGGAAGCACGATGATCTCACCCGCAACCGCCTGGGCGCGGAGTGCTGGGGGGAGGAAGGGGAGCGAGATCAGCGCCGGGATGAGCGGTTCGGGGACGAGGCCCTGGCCGAGTTCCTCGGCGAGCGCGCAACAGGCCTCCATCCCAAGCCCCGCCCCGCCCTCCGCTTCGGAAAGCCTCAGCCCGAGCCAGCCCAAGCCCGCGATCTCCTGCCATACCTCGCGCGAGAAGCCGGGCAGGGTGAAGCGGAGCGCGCGGATGCGGGAAAGCGGCCCGCCGCGCGGGGCGATGGCGGCCGCGCTTTCCCGCAAGAGGCGGATCGTTTCGTCCTCGGAACGGAGGCGCTCATCCATTGCGTCTGCCTCGCGCTCTCAAAAAGGGGGCTCTCAGACGGGAGGATGGATGGTGGCCTCGCACTTCGCCTGCAGCTCTTCGAGGGTGAGGCCGGGGACCATGTCGCGCACCACGAAGCCGCGCTCGGTGACGTCAAAGACGGCGAGATTGGTATAGACCCGCTTGACCGCGCCGAGCGCGGTCGGCGGGTAGGTGAGGCGCTTGACCAGGCGGGGTTCGCCCTTCTTGGTGGTCTGCTCCATCACCACCCAGAGCCGCTTGGCCCCCGCGGCGAGGTCCATCGCCCCGCCCACCGCCGGGGCGACGTCGCGCTCGCCGGTCGCCCAGTTGGCGATGTCGCCGTTCTCCGCCACCTGGTAGGCGCCAAGCACGCAGAGATCGAGGTGCCCGCCGCGGATGATGGCGAAACTGTCGGCATGGTGGACATAGGCCCCGCCGGTGCGCAGCGTCACGTGCTGCTTGCCGGCATTGATCAGCCAGGGATCGACCTTGTCCGGTGCCGGTGCCGGTCCCATGCCGAGCACTCCGTTCTCGGAGTGGAAGATCACCTCGCGGTCGGGCGGCACGAAATCGGAGACGAGGGTCGGTATGCCGATGCCGAGATTGACATACCATCCTTCCGGAATGTCCTGGGCCACCCGGGCGGCCATCCCGGCGCGATCGAGCGGCGTGTAGCGGACGGTTGCGGTATCGGGCATGGGAGCCTCCTTTCAGACCGGCGGATCACCATAGGGGACGTGGATCACCCGGTCGACGAAAATGCCGGGGGTGACGATGACTTCGGGGTCGAGCCCGCCGAGCTCGACGATATGCTGGGCCTGGGCGATGGT
Source organism: Acidicaldus organivorans (assembly GCA_000759655.1). GTDB lineage: Bacteria > Pseudomonadota > Alphaproteobacteria > Acetobacterales > Acetobacteraceae > Acidicaldus > Acidicaldus organivorans. Next base: position 20,748 of record KN173939.1, read on the forward strand.
GAGCTTGGCCGCCATCGCCATGATCGGATTGAAGTTGCGGCCGGAGCGGCGATAGGTGAGGTTTCCCCAGCGGTCCGCCTGCCAGGCTTCGATCAGCGCCACGTCGGCGTGGAGCGCGTATTCCAGCACGTGCGGCCGCCCCTTGATCATCCGCACCTCCTTGCCCTCGGCGAGCTTGGTGCCGTAGGCGGTCGGCGTATAGAAGGCGCCGATCCCCGCCCCGGCGGCGCGGATGCGCTCGGCGAGCGTGCCCTGGGGGACGAGTTCGAGCTCGATCTTGCCCGCCTTGTAGAGCTCCTCGAAGACGGTCGAGGTGGCGCTGCGCGGATAGGAGCAGATGATCTTCCGCACCCGTCCATGCGCCATGAGTTCGGCGAGCCCCTCGCCGCCCGATCCGGCATTGTTGGAGACGATGGTGAGGTCCTTCACCCCGCGTTCGATCAGCCCTTCGAGCAGGGCGCGCGGCTGACCGACATTGCCGAAGCCGCCGACCAGAATGGTCGCGCCGTCGGTGATCCCCTCCAGCGCCTCGGCCATGGTGGTGACGATGCGGTTGATCATGCTTTCAAAACGACCTTTCCATGATTGATGACGATGACATCGCGTTCGACGGCGCGGGCGCGGAAGGCGCCTTCCTTGGGCCAGATCTCGGTGCGGATGGTCTCGCCCGGATAGACCGGGGCGGAGAAGCGGAGCTCGAGGCTGGCGAGCCCCTCCGGATCATAGTCGCAAAGGAGGCGGAGCAGCGCATGGGTGACCACGCCCAGCGTGCAGAGCCCATGCAGGATGGGCCGCGGGAAACCCGCCCGCCGCGCCACTTCGGGATCGGCATGCAGCGGGTTCTCGTCCCCGTTCAGCCGGTAATAGAGCGCCTGTTCGGGCCGGGTGGGGAGATCGAGGATGAGTTCGGGCGGGCGCTCGGGGATCGGGTGGACCGGTTTCACCGGCCCCGAGGCCCCGCCGAATCCGCCATCGCCGCGCAGAAAGGTGGTTGAGGAGAGGATGGCGAGGGTCTCTCCCCGCTCATCGAAGAGGTGCTTCTCGGAATAGAGGAGCGCGCCTTTGTCCTTGCCCTTGTCGATGAGGCCGGTGATCCGCGTCTTCCCGCGCACCACCCCTTCGGGCGGGAGCGGCTTGAGCCAGCGGATCCCCTGCTCGCCATGCACCACTTTCACCGCATCGACCCCGGTATCGGGCCACGCCAGCCAGAACCCGGGATGGGCGAGCACCACCGGCATGGAGGGAAACACTTTGAGCTTGCGGTGATGATCGACGAAGTCGAGCTGGCGTTCATCGAGCGGGTCCTGCCCGAGCCCGATGGAAAGCGCATAAAAGACCGTATCCCGCTTGGTGTAGGTCTGGGTCACCTCGGGGATCGGATAATTGAGCAGTTTTTCCGGATCGAGCGGCATTCCCTCTCCCTTACCCTTCGTTCTGGCCCATCTGCGCGTTGCGAAGCTCGATCAGCGCATCACCGATCACCACCCCCTCCGCCAGCGCGAAGACGGGGTTGAGATCGAGCGCAACCAACCTTGGCCCGAGCGCCGCGCCGAGCGCCGAGACCTTGGCGAGCAGCAGGGCGAACGCCTCGATGTCCGCCTTCGGCCGGCCCCGCGCGCCCTCGAGCAGACGCGCGCCGCGACTCTTATGGATCATATCTTTCGCCACGTCGATGCCAAAGGGGCAGCGATGGAGGATCACGTCGTCGAACAGTTCGACGAAGATCCCGCCCAGGCCGAAGGCGGCGACGGGGCCGAAGACCGGGTCGTAATGGAGCCCGATCAGGCACTCGACGCCGCCCTCCACCATCCGCTCGAGGAGCATCCCGGCCCGGCGCGCCTCGGGCCGGTGCGTGGCCAGGCGCCGTTCGAGCTCATCGAAAGCGGCGGCGACGGCTTCTTCGTCGCCAAGGCCGAGCCGCACCCCGCCGATATCGCTCTTGTGGGGGAGATCGGGGGAGAGAAGCTTGAGCACGAGCGGAAAGCCAAGCCGCCGTGCCGCCGCGACCGCCTCCGCGGCGCTCCACACCCGCTCCCCCGGCGGGACGGGAAAGCCCAATGCGGCGAGGAAATCCTTGGCCTCCTTTTCGTCGGCGAGGGAGGCGGGACGTGTGAAAGGGGGAAGCGCGGGCGGTGGGGCGCGTTCGGGGGCAGTGAAGGCAGCGCCAAGCCGTCCCATCGCCGCGATCGCCGCAACCGCGCGGGCCGGATCCTCGAAGACGAGGAAGCCCTCCGCCTCATAGGCGCGGGTGAGCTCGCGATCGGCGATGACGGAAAGAACGGCGAGCATGTCGGGATGTTTGCGCCGCACCGGGGCGAGCTCGGCGCGGAGATGGGGCGCGATCGAGGCCGCCCCACCGGTCTGGGAGAAAAAGGCGAGCAGCGCCTCATATCCCGCCCCCGCGACCGCTTCGGCGAAACGCCCGATCAGGGCCGGCTCGTTGAAGACCTGCGCGGTGCAATCGACCGGATTGCGCGGGGCGGAGAACGGCACCAGGGCCTTGAGGGCGGCCTGCGCCTCTTCAGGCAACGGCGGCATGGCAAGCCCCAACTCGGCGGCATAGTCGCTGATCATCACCCCGGCCCCGCCGCTTACCGTGATCACCCCGAGCCGGGGACGCGGCGGGTAGAGGCGGGCGGTCGCCGCATAGGCAAAATCGAGCATCTCTTCGGTGGTGCGCACCCGGAGCACGCCGGACGCCTCGAGCACCGAGTCCATCACCCGGTCATCGCCGGCGAGCGAGGCCGTGTGGCTACGCGCCGCTTCTGCCCCGAGCGCGCTCCGCCCCACCTTCATCATGATCACCGGCTGGCGCGCCGCCCGCGCCGCCTCGAGCGCGGCGAGGAAGCGGCGCGGCGCATTGATCCCTTCGGCATAGGCGACGATGACGTCGATTTCGGGATCGGCGGCGAGCCAGCCGATGACGTCGCCGATGGTGACATCCGCCTCGTTGCCGGTGGTCACGCAAAGCGGCGTGCCGAGGCCCCGGTTGCGGGCGATGGTGAAGATATGGGTCCCGAACGCCCCCGATTGGCTCACGATGCCGATTCGCCCCGGCAGCGGATAGCCGGTCTCGAGCGAGGAGGAGAAGGTCGGGTAAAACCCGATCCGGTCATTGAACAGGCCGAGGCAATTGGGCCCGAGGAGCCGCATGCCGTGCCGCCTGGCTGCCGCGGCGAGCGCTTCCTGCGCCTTTGCTCCCGCCGCATCGACCTCGGCGAAGCCCGCGCTCAGCACGATGACCCCGCGCGTCCCGCGCGCCCCGAGCGCCTCGACGTTTTCGAGGACGTGTGGGGCGGGCACGGCGATGATGGCGACGTCGGGGACTTCGGGAAGGGCGTCGATGCTGGGGAAAGCCGCGAGTTCCTGGACGGTGCGGCGCTTGGGATTGACCGGATAGATCGGTCCCCGAAAGCCGCGCGCTTTCATGTAGGCGAGGGGGCGGCCGCCGATGCGGGTGGGATCGTCCGAGGCGCCGATGATCGCGACCGAGCGGGGCGCGATCAGCGGGGTGAGCGAGGCGAAGGCGTCCTGCGCTGAGGCGAAGGCACCCCAATCCCCATTGCCCTGATCCCCATTACCCTGATTCTCATTGCCATCCGGTTCGCAGCGATTGCCGCTCATTCCCCCCTCGCCCGTCATGTCCTCTCGGTCCGTTTCCTCTCGACGTTTTTCTCTCGCCTGCCTCCGCCCCTCCATTTGCCGGCGAAGGCAGCTTGCCTACATAACCCCCTGGCGCCCGCGCCGGAACTGCCCTCGCCTCAACCCTGTCCCGCCACGCGGGGGGCGGTGGAAGGAAAGGAAAGGCCGGTCATCCCCCTCTTCCGTTGACGGGTTTTCCGTTGACAGGTTTTCCTTTGACGCGCGGCCCTTCATCGCCCAAGAGGCGGCTCATGCGTGCCTTCGCCGAACTCGCCCTCATCCTGCTCCTGATCGGCCTCAACGGGCTCTTTGCGCTGAGCGAGCTCGCCCTCATCTCGGCGCGCCGGGCACGGCTCGCCGTCTTCGAACGCAAGGGTGACGCCCGCGCCCGGCTCGCGCGCGAACTCGCCGACGACCCGCAGCGTTTCCTCCCCGCCATCCAGGTCGGCATGACCCTCGTCGCCACCCTCACCGGATTTCTGAGCGGGGCGCGGCTCGCCCGCCATCTTGCCCTCTGGCTCGCCACCTTTCCCCCGCTGCGGACGAGCGCGGCGAGTCTCGCCGATATCGTGGTGGTGGCAGGGGTGACCTATCTCTCGCTCGTCTTCGGGGAACTGGTCCCCAAACAGCTCGCGCTCCGCCGCCCTGAGGCGACCGCGCTGATCGCGGCGCGCCCCATCGCCCTCTTCGCCCGCCTCGGTGCACCCATCGTCTGGCTGCTCAACCAGTCCTCGGCGCTCGCGCTCCGTCTGATGGGCCAGAAGGATCAGGGCGCTCCCTCCGTCACCGAGGACGAGCTCAAGGCGTTTCTGATGGAGGGGATCAAGGCCGGGGTGCTCGAGACCGAGGAGCACGAGATGATCGGGCGCCTGCTCCGGCTCGCCGACAAGCCGGTCCGGGCGATCATGACGCCGCGCACCGAAATCGCCTGGATCGACCGCACCGATTCGCGGCGCGACATCATCCAGGCGCTCAAATCCTCGCCCCATTCGCGGTTCGTGGTCTGCGACGGCTCGGTGGACAACGTGATCGGCATCGTCCAGACCAAGGAACTGCTCGACCGCCTGCTCGATGGCGGCGATCTCAATCTCGACGCGGTGCTCCGCCAGCCGATGGTCATCCCCGACCGGGTCTCTGCCCTCGATGCCCTGCTCCGCCTCAAATCCGACCCGCTCGGCATCGCCGTGGTGATCGACGAGTATGGGAGTTTCGAAGGGCTGGTGACGGCAACCGATCTTCTGGAGGCGATCGTCGGCGATCTCGCCGAAAGCCACCCCGACACCCCGCCGCCGCCGCCCTCTTCCGATCCGGAGGTGCGCGAGCTCGACGGGCTCACCCCGATCGATGAGCTCAAGAGCCAGCTCGATCTCCCGCCCCTTCCCGCCGAGGGCAAGTATCACACCCTGGGCGGCCTTCTGCTCGCCCTGCTCCGCCGCGTGCCGCAAGTGGGCGATCGCATCGTCTTCGGCGGCTGGCGCTTCGAGGTGCTCGCCATGGATGGCCGCCGCGTCGAGCGGGTGCGGGTGAGCCGCGAGCCGGTCGCGGTGAGCTGAGCGGGGCGGGGAGCAGGGGCGGGTGGACAGCATCTTCCGCGGAAGCCTCGACGGGCGGCGCGGGCGCTGGCTCGCCTGGCTCGACAGTCTTTTCATCGACCACGCCCTTTTCCGCCTGGTCTGGACCAATCTGCACACGGTCCTCCCCGGCCGCCTCTACCGCTCGAACCACCCCACGCCTGGCCGGTTGGCGAGGCTCACCCGACAGCTCGGCCTCAAGAGCGTGGTCAACCTGCGCGGGCCGACGCAAAGCGGCTCGGATGCGCTCTTGCGCGAGAGCGCGGGCCAGCTCGGCCTTGTCCTCCTCGATGCGCCACTTTCGAGCCGCAGTCCCGAACGCGAGGATCTCCTCCGTCTCATCCGCATCCTGCGCGAGGCCGAGGAGCCGGTCCTGCTCCATTGCAAATCGGGCGCCGACCGCTCCGGCTTCGCCGCCGCCCTCTATCTGATCCTGCGCGAGGGAATGCCCGTCGCCCGCGCCCGCCACCAGCTCTCCTGGCGGTTCGGACATTGGCGAGGCGGGGCGAGCGGCATCCTCGATCTCATCCTCGAGCGCTACGCCGAGGAAGGGGAGGGACGGACCGATCTCGAAGCCTGGGTCGCTGCGCGCTACGACCGCCCCAGCTTCACCGCGCTCCAACAGGGGCGGAGCCGCCGCCTTTTGCGCCTCCTCGATGACCGCGTCTTGCGGCGGGAGTGAAACCTGCCTTTATACGGGGCAGCACGGGTGGGACGCGACGGATGATCTCGTGATCTGCAAGAGGTGATCTTGCGCAGGGGGTGAAACTGCGATGAGCGGAGCGGCATCGGACGTGATCGAGATTTTCGAGGAACTCACCGAATGGGAGGGGGCGCATGGGGCGGCGGCGCGCGCCCGCGCTGCCGATGCTCTCGAAGACGGCAAGGTGCTGTTCTTCCCCAATCTCCCCTTCCGGCTGCTCCCCGGCGAGGAGGCGTTCCTCGACCCCGCCGTGGCCGATGGCAGCCGCAAGAACATCAGCTATGACCCCGCGACCGGCAAGGTTGCCGCCACGTCGCTTTCCGGTGAGAAGGCCAAGGCGCTCGGCGCCATGCTTGAGCGCTTCGGCCGCGCCGCCGAAGCGCTCGTCCGTGGGCTCTTCCCTGAATATGCGCGGGGGCTCGAGCGGGCGCGGACCAGCTACCGCCCGGTCGAGATCTCCAACCGCCCCACCTCGCCGCGCCATGACGACCGCCGCCTCCACGTCGACGCCTTCCCCACCCGCCCCATGCATGGG
>KN173939.1:27289-28773 GCA_000759655.1 Acidicaldus organivorans
CGGCGCATCCTGCGCGTTTTCAGCAACATCGCGCCCGATGGCGCGGTCCGCCAATGGGAGGTGGGCGAGCCGTTCCCCGACCTCGCCCGCCGCTTTTTCCCCCGCCTCCGCCGCCCCCTGCCCGGCGAGGCGGCTCTGCTCGCCGCGCTCGGCCTCACCAAGGGGCGCCGCTCGCTCTATGATTTCTACATGCTGCGACTCCATGACGGGATGAAGCTCGACGAGGGCTATCAGCAGAGCGTGCCGAAGCATGCGATGCGTTTCCCGCCGGGTACGAGCTGGATGGTCTTCACCGACCAGGCCTCGCACGCGGTCAAGGGCGGACGTTTCGCCCTCGAACAGACCTTCCATCTCCCCGTGGACTGCCTGCTCCATCCCGAGCGCGCCCCGCTCCGCGTCCTCGAGGGGCTCGCCGGGCGCCCCCTCGCATGACCGCCCCGCCGGAGCCAGAGGCGCTGGAAGAAGCCCCCGAGGCTGCGCTCGCGCGGCTCGAGGACCATGTCGGCTATGCGCTGCGGCTCGCCCAGATCGCCGTCTTCCAGGATTTTCACCGGGTGATGGGGGAACTCGGCCTCACGCCCACCCAATATTCGATCTTGATGTGGCTTGCCGCCCATCCTGGCGCGCGGGCAAGCCAGGTCGCCGAGCAGTTGCGCATCAAGCGGACCAATTTCGTCCCCCTCCTCGACCGGCTCGAAGCGCGCGGTCTGGTCTCGAGGCAACGGCTCGCCGAGGACCGCCGCGCCTTCGCCCTTCACCTCACCGAAGCCGGAGAGCGGCTCCGCCGCGAGGCGCGCCGCCGGGTGGCGCTCTCGGAGGGGCGGATCGCCGCCGCGCTGGGGAGCAGCGGCAAACGCGCCCTCCTCGATCTGCTGGCCCGCGTCAGGGAGAGTGTTGACGCGCGGGAGAGCCCCGATGCGCCCCTTCAGGATGCGTCCCTTCAGGGCGAGGAAGGTTTCGACGGCTCGGCGGGAAGCCAGATCTCGACCCGGGTGAAACGCCCCTCCTCGCTCTCGATGCGCAGCTGACCGCGGTGGCGGTTGACGATGTGCTTGACGATGGCAAGCCCAAGTCCGGTGCCGCCTTGGGCGCGCGAGCGCCCCTTGTCCACCCGGTAGAAACGCTCGGTCAGGCGCGGCAGGTCCTTCTTCGGGATCCCGGGTCCGTCATCCTCGACGGCGATCAGCACCCCTGCCCTTCCGCCGAGCGCCTCGCTCCGTGCGGTGAGCCGCACCGTGCCGCCGCGCGGGCGGCCATATTTGAGCGCGTTGTCGAGGAGATTGTGCACGACCTGGGTGATCTGGTCGGCATCGGCCCGCACCCGCGGCAAGCCTTCGGCGATGTCGGTGACGAGCGTCGCCTCGGCCTGGCGGAGGCGGAGCTCGAAGGGAAGGAGGGCCCCGGTGAGGACGGCGGCGAGGTCGATCTCCTCGCGCGGGGCGATGTGTTCCTCGGCCTCGATGCGGCTTAAGGCGAGGAGATCG
>KN173939.1:28866-31789 GCA_000759655.1 Acidicaldus organivorans
CCGATCAGCCGGTTCATCCGCTCCGCTTCCGCCGCCATGATGCCGAGGAAGCGCTCGCGCGCGGCTGGGTCATTTGCCGCCGGGCCGCGCAGCGTCTCGATGAACCCGATCAGGGCGGAAAGCGGCGTGCGGAGCTCGTGGCTGACATTGGCGATGAAATCGCTCCGCGTCCGCTCGATCGCCCGCTCGCGCGAGAGATCATCGAACACGGCGAGCCCGGCGAGCCCTTCCTCATAGGCCAGTGCCGGCGGCAGGCGGGCGAGACGGGCGCGAAGCTCGCGCGGCACCGGCACCGGAAGCGAGAACGCCGCCTCCGCCTGCGCCTCTCCTCCGCCCTGCACGATCTGCTCGATCGCCGCCCGCAACGCGGGGTGGCGGAGGAGGGCGGGAAGATCCTCGCCGATCAGCGTCTTGAGCGCCGCATTAGCGAGACGCGGCGTGCCGTCGGTCGCGAAGACGAGGAGCGGGTCGGGCAGGCGGTCGAGCAGCGCCTGGGCGCGGGCGAGGAGAGGCGTCTTCCGTTCCCCGCCCTGGCGGGCGCGGCGCCACTCGCGAAGGAGATGAAGCGCGAAACGCCGCGCCCCGGGAAGCCAAGGCAGGGCCAGAGCCGAGGTCGCGCCCATCTGGGCCGCCTCGAGCAGGGCGTCGAGACGGCGGAGATCGCGCCGCATGACGAGCGTCATGCCGAGCGCCCCGACCCCCGCCCCGGCGGCGAAGGCGGCGAGCAACGGGCCGAGCGCGGGGCTCAAGCTCAGCTTCCCGCCTCTCCGATACGGCTCGGAGCGGGTGCGACGAGATGGCCCGCGGTGTCGAACACCGCCAGCCCCCGCCGCACCGTGCCATCCGGCATCAACGCGAAGGGCCCATCCACCCCGAGATAGCCCTCCGGCGCGGTGAGCGCGCTACGCCCTTCACGAAGATAGAGGTGGCCGAGGGCCGCCGCGTCATAGGCGAGATCGGCGAGCGGCGGCGGGGTGGCCCCATATTTCCCGCTATAGGCGGAGACGAAGCGGCTGCGGGTGGCGGGATTGGGCGCGGCATACCAGGCGGCGCCGTGCAGCGCCGCCCCGGCATGCGCCGCTGGGCGCGCCCAGAGCGCGGGTCCGAGCAGGCGCACCTCGGGGGGTCCCGCGTCATAATAGGCGAGGAGCGAGGTGATTTCGGCGAGGGTCTCGCCGGTATCGGCAAGCAGGAGCGCATCGAAGGGGGGCGGCGGGATAGGCGAGCGGGCGAGCTCGGCGGCCTTTTTGCGATCGCCCGCCTCGCGCGCCTTGCGGATCTCGGCGTCGATCGGGCCGCGGCGATGGGCGTAGTCCGAGACCTCGCGGATGAGGGCGTTGAGCGAGGCCATGCCGGAGCCGTGGAAATGGATCCCGCTCGCCTCGAGACCCGCCTCGCGCAGCGACTGTTCGAGGGCCTGGCCCATCAGATGGCCGAACGTGTCGTCGGGCAGGATGGCGGCGAAATGCTGCCGGCCCTCATTGCGCGCCGCGGCGACCAGGCGGCGGACCTGCTGGGCGGGGGTGAGGCCGAGCACCCAGGCACCGGGCGCGGCGAGGGTGGGATCGGAGGTGAAGGCGAGCACCGGCACCCCGGCCCGTCTCGCCACCGGAACGACGGCGCGCGTCTCGGCTGCGGTCACCGGGCCGAGCAGCACGCGCGCCCCATCGGCGAGCGCTGCTTCGGCCGCCTTGGCCGCACCCTCTGCCGAGCTCGCCGTATCGAAAGTTCGGATCTCGCTCTCCGCCCCTTTGCCCAGAGCGAGTTTGGCGGCATTGAGCATGGCCTGACCAAGCCCCGCCTCGCTGCCGCTTTGCGGGATGAGGAGCGCGATCGTCCCGCTCCCCGCCGCTGCTTCACCGGGGGCAGCCGGGGTCAGCGCGGAGGGCGGCCCTTCGGGAGTGGCCGGGCGAACGGGGGTCCCTCCACCGCCCCCCCCTCCCCCGGCACAGGCGGAGAGTGTTAAGAGCAAACCACCCCATGCCAGTATCTCACCCCACCAGCGCATCCGTCCTCTCCCTCGACCTCGCGGAGTTTGCTTTGCCCGCCGGGTTGAGCCTGGTTGCCACCCCGATCGGCAATCTTGGCGACATCTCGTTGCGGGCGCTCGCCGCACTCGCCCGCGCCGATCTCATCCTGTGCGAAGATACCCGTCTCACCGCGCAGCTTTGCCGCAAATTCGGCATCGACCGCCCTCTTCTCTCCTTCCATGAGCATAACGAGAAAACCCGGACAGGCGAAGTGCTGACGAGACTCGCCGAAGGGGCGCGGGTGGCGCTCGTCTCGGATGCCGGAACCCCCCTCATCTCCGACCCAGGGTTCCCGCTGGTGCGCGCCGCACTCGAGCGTGGAATTCCGGTGAGCGCCGTTCCGGGGCCGAACGCGGCGATCCTCGCCCTCACCCTCTCCGGCCTGCCGCCCGCCCCCTTTCTCTTCCTCGGCTTTCCCCCGCCGAAGGAAGCGGCGCGGCGGCGGCACTTCGAGGCGATCCGCAAACTCGAGGAGGCGGGGCTCGCCGCGACCCTCATCTGGTATGAAGCCCCCCACCGCCTGCTGGCCACGCTCGAGGATCTGGCGGGGGTGTTCGGGGCGCGGCCTGGGGTGGTGGCGCGCGAACTCACCAAGCGTTTCGAGGAGATCCGCCGCGCCCCCCTTCCCGAGCTCCGCGAAGCCTTCCGCGCGACGCCGCCGCGGGGCGAGATCACGCTGCTTCTCGCCCCGGCTCCATCGGGACCAGAGGCGAACGCGGAGGAGGTGAGCGCGGCGCTCGAAGCGGCGCTGGCGGAGGGGTCGCTGCGCGATGCGGTGGAGCGTCTGAGTGGGAGACGGGGGCTCTCCCGCCGCGCCCTCTATCAAGCCGCGCTCGCCCTCAAACGGAAGGAGGCGGGGGAAAAGGGGCCAGGGACGCCGGAGGGGGGTGAGG
>KN173940.1:0-576 GCA_000759655.1 Acidicaldus organivorans
CCTCCCGCCCCGATGCGCCCCATCCAGAACACCGCTTCACCGAGATCGAGGAAACCCTTGCCCCCCATGACATCCAACCGTAAAATGGCACCAGATTTGCTTGGTCCGGCTGATCCCGGCCGGGCCCTGGAGCTGCGCATGACGGGCTGGAGCGATCCGCAAAGCGCCAAACGGCCGCCGCTTTCGGTGGCGTTTCTGCTCGCCAACGATTTCACCCTCTCCGCCTTTTCGCTTTTCGTCGATGCGCTGCGGCTCGCCGCGGATGAGGGCGATTATTCGCGCCCCATCCGCTGCCGCTGGGCGGTGCTCGGCCCCCGCCGCGCCCCGGTGCGGAGCTCGGCGGGCGTTCTCGTCACCCCCACCCACGATCTCGAGGCGCTGCCGCCCAGCGAGTTCGACTATGTCGTGCTGGTGGGCGGCATCCTGCCCGGACGCGGCCCGCGACTCGAACGCGAATCGGCGCGCTATCTGCACGAGGCCGCCGCGCGCGGCATTCCGCTCATCGGCGTGTGCACCGGGAGCATCCTGCTCTGCCGCGAAGGGCTGATGAAGGGGCGGCGGGTCTGCGTGTCCTGG
>KN173940.1:584-5208 GCA_000759655.1 Acidicaldus organivorans
ACGCGAATCGGCGCGCTATCTGCACGAGGCCGCCGCGCGCGGCATTCCGCTCATCGGCGTGTGCACCGGGAGCATCCTGCTCTGCCGCGAAGGGCTGATGAAGGGGCGGCGGGTCTGCGTGTCCTGGTATCATCATCAGGATTTCCTTGACGAATTTCCCGACCACCCCGTCACCGCCGAGCACGTCTTCGTCATCGACGGCGATCGCATCACCTGTTCGGGAGGTTCGGGCGTGGCCGATCTCGCCGCCTACCTCATCCGCCGCCATCTCGGCGAGGCGGTGGCGCAGAAGAGCCTGCACGTGCTCCTCCTCGAGCGCGCCCGCGCCGCCGAGGAGGCGCAGCCCCATCCCCCCGTCGCCGCCGCGGTGAAGGACCCAAGGGTGCGCCGCAGCCTGCTGCTCATGGAGCAGAATCTCGCCCATCCGCTGCCGATCCATGCGATCGCGCAACGGATCGGGGTTTCCACCCGTCAGCTGGAGCGGCTGTTCCACGAGGAGCTCGGCCAGCGCCCCGCCGAGACCTACCGGGTGCTCCGCCTGCGCTACGCCCGCTGGCTGCTCGAGAATACCGAGCGTTCGATCACCGACATCGCGCTCGAGGCGGGGGTTGCCGACTGCGCCCATTTCTCCCGCCAGTTCCGCGACATGTTCGGCCGCACCCCGAGCGCGGCGCGGCTGGCCCGCTCAGGCCGGCGCGGGCCCAGCCTTCTCGCGGGCATGCAATCTCCCCGCCCCGAACGCCGCCAGTTCCCCGAAACACCGGCTTGAAGCGATCCTGGCGTGAAGCGGCCCCGGCTTGAAGCAGTCTCGGCCTGAAACGCCCAAGCCGCGACGCTGTCGGCTCCATGCAAGGATGAGGTCCCTTTCCGACAAGCCCCACGAGGACGCCCGCGCCTCAATCGGAAAGCGTGGAGACGTCCCCCAAGGAGGTTCCGATCATGTCCCGCCCCGCGCCCGATCTCGCCGCCCTCATCGCCCGCCGCCGCCCCGGCTATACGCTGGAGGCGCCGTTCTATACCGACCCCGCCATTTTCGAGGCGGATCTCGAGCACATCTTCTACCGCCACTGGATCTATGTCGGGGTCGAGCCCGATATCCCTGAGCCCGGCGATTACATGACGGTCGAGATCGGCCGCGCCGCGCTCGTCCTGGTGCGCGACGATGCGGGCGAGGTGCGTGCCTTCCACAATGTCTGCCGCCACCGCGGGGCGCGCATCCTTTCCGAGCGCAAGGGCATGACCGGCAATCTGGTCTGCCCCTATCATCAATGGACCTACGATCTCGGCGGACGGCTCATTCTCGCCAATCACATGGATGAGGATTTCGACCGCGCCTGTCACGGCCTGCGCCCGGTTGCGATCAAAAGCGCGGGCGGGCTCCTCTTCGTCTGCCTCGCCGAGGAGCCGCCGGCCGATTTCGACGAAGCGGCCGCCCTGATCGAGCGCTATACCGCGCCTTTCGATCTCCGCAACGCCCGCATCGCCCATGAGGAGGAACTGATCGAGGCGGGGAACTGGAAGCTCACCATGGAGAACAGCCGGGAGTGCTATCATTGCAACGTCAACCATCCCGAGCTCACCCAGTCCCTCTTCGAATACGGATTTGGCTTCTCCCCCGCCGATGCAGGCCCCGAACTCCTCGAACAGGCGCGCGCCTTCGAGACGGCGGAGGCGGAGTTCAACACCATCTGGCGGCGCTGCGGCTGGCCGCTCGCGGCGATCGAGCATCTCGATGACCGCCCGAGCGGCTTTCGCATCCAGCGCCTGCCTATCGCCGGCGCAGGCGAAAGCCAGACGCTCGATACCAGGATCGCCTGCCGCCGCTTGCTCGGCACGCTCACCGAGCGCAAACTGGGCGATCTCTCGATCTGGACCCAGCCCAATTCCTGGCATCATTTCATGAGCGATCACATCGTCACGTTCTCGGTGCTGCCGCTCGCCCCCGACCGCACCCTGCTCCGCACCAAATGGCTCGTGCATCGCGAGGCGGTGGAGGGGGTGGACTACGATCTCAAGAAACTCACCGAAGTGTGGCAGGCGACCAACGAACAGGACGGAGCGCTGGTGGCGCGCACCCAGGCCGGGGTGGAGAGCGCGGGCTACGTCCCCGGCCCCTATTCGCCGCACACCGAAGGCCTCGTCGAGAAATTCACCACCTGGTATGTGCGCGAACTCGCCGCCGGGCTCGGGCTTGCCTGATGCTCACCCCCCTCACCGCGCGCGAGGAGAGTGAGTCCCTGCCCCTTTGGGGGGAGGGAGAGAGCGGCGAGCTCGTTTGCCGGGCGGTGTGGGACGAGACGGCGGACGTCAAAACCTTCCTCTTCACGCCCGCCACGCCGCGCCTCTTCCGCTTCCATGCCGGGCAGTTCATGACCTTTCACTGGCCGCTGCCCGGAGGGGTGGTAAGCCGTTGCTACACCATCGCCACCCCGCCCACCCGGCCCTATGCGATCGGGATCACCGTCAAGCGAAAGCCGGGCGGGGTGGTCTCGCCCTGGCTTCACGAAGCGCTGCGGCCGGGCATGCGCATCACCGCCGAGGGTCCCTCCGGCATCTTCTCGGCCGAGCTTCACGGCGCGGAGAAATATCTCTTCCTTGCCGGGGGGAGCGGGATCACCCCGCTTGCCTCGATGCTGCGCGCTTTCGCCGATCGCGGCGAGAGCCCTGATCTCGTCTTCCTCAATGCGGCGCGGAGCCCGGCTGATCTCATCTTCCGCGACGAGCTCGCCCTCATCGCCCGGCGCCTCGCGGGCCTCCGCCTGCTTCATCTCGTCGAAAGCCGCGCGGGCGAGCCGGAATGGCCGGGGCTCACCGGGCGGCTCAGCCCCGAACTTCTCGCCCTGATCCCCGATCTCGCCGAGCGCGAGATCTTCTGCTGCGGCCCCGCCCCGTTCATGGCCGCCGCCCGCGCCGCACTCGAGACGCTTGGTGTGGGGCTTTCCCGCTATCACGAAGAAAGTTTCGATTTCGAAACGGATGGAGGCAGGGCGACGGAGGGCGCCGCAGAGGAAGCCCTCACCGCAGAGGCTCCTTCAACCGCGCCGCAAGCCGAGGTCCCGCTTTTCACCATCACGCTTGCCAAAAGCGGGCGGAGTTTTCCCTGCCGCGCCGATCAGACCGTGCTCGCCGCTGCCCGCGCCGCCGGGATCCGTCTGCCGCATGCCTGCACCCAGGGGCTTTGCGGGAGCTGCAAAAGCCGTATTCTCTCGGGCGAGATCGAACGCAACCACAAAGGCGGCATCCGGGAGCGTGAAATGGCGCAAGGACTGGCCCTTCTCTGCTGCAACCGCCCGCTCAGCGATCTCGTCATCGACCGCTGATGGAAGCTTCTGCCGAGACCGGGCTCGGTCCGCTCCCCCATGCCGCGCGCACGGCGCGGCCGCGTGATCTCTTCACCCTCTGGTTCGGCGCCAACATGATGCTGCTCACCATCGCCACCGGTGCGATGGCGCCACGGCTCTATCACCTGCCGCCCCTTGCCGCCTTCGCCGCCATCCTGCTCGGCAACGCGGTGGGGGGCGTGGTGATGGGGCTGCATTCGGCGCAAGGGGCGCGGCTCGGCGTGCCGCAGATGGTCCAGGCGCGCGGGCAGTTCGGGCGGCTCGGGGCGCTTCCCATCGCCGCCATCGTGCTCCTCATGTATGTGGGATTCTTCTCCTCCAACCTGGTGCTGGCCTCCCAGGCGCTCCGCCTGCTCGGCCTGCGCGCCCCGCCCCTGCCACTGATCGGACTCGCCGCGGCGGGAAGCGGTCTCGCCGCCCTCGCCGGCCCCACCCTCCTCCAGCGCGCTGCGCGGCTGATGAGCACGCTCTCGGCGCTCGCCCTGCTCGCCGCCTTCGCCCTTCTCGCCTGGCGCGGCCTGCCCGCCCCCTCTTTTCCTGCCGCCTTCGATGCGGCGGCCTTCCTCCGCATGTTCGCGATCGGCGCCTTGTGGCAGATCGCCTGCGCCCCCTATGTCTCGGACTATTCGCGCTACCTCCCCGCCGAGGCGCGGATTGCGCCGGTTTTTCTCGCAAGCTACCTCGGCTCCTTCGCAGGCACCCTCCTCCCCATGACGCTCGGCGCGCTGATCGGCAACGCGCCGGGAGCGGACGTGATCGGCGCGCTCGGCAACGCGCTCGGCCCGCCCGGCCTCGTCATCGCCGCCATCTTCACCTTGGGGATCGTAAGCTCCAACGCGCTCAATCTCTATGGTGGGTCGGTCTCCGCCCTCGTGCTCGGCGAAGGGCTGGCACTTTCGCGAAGCGCCTGGGGCAGAGGGCGTCTCACCTTGTTGATCGCTCTCATCGGGGTCGGGCTCGCGGGGTGGGGCGCGGGTGATTTCTGGCGACGCTACAGCGCCTTCCTGAGCCTCCTCCTCTATGCGCTGGTGCCGTGGACGGCGGTCAATCTCTCCGATTTCTACCTCGTCCGCCGCGGCGTCTATGATCCCGCCCTCTTCGGCCGCGCGGGCGGCATCCGGCTTGCCCCCGCCGCCGCGTTCGCCTATCTCGCCGGGCTCTCGGGCGAGCTTCTCGCCCGCCTCATTGGCGAGGGAAGGGGGATCGTCCTTGCCGACATCGCTTGGGCGGTCGGCTTCGCGGTGGCAGCCTTCGCCCTCCTCCTCTGGCATGGAGGCGCGGGG
>KN173940.1:5321-9820 GCA_000759655.1 Acidicaldus organivorans
CTTAGGATCGGCAAAAGGCGGGGCGCCGCCTGAGGCCGTCGCCGCCTAACCCCGCGCCGCAAGCAGCCGCGCCGCCTGCGCGGCAGGAGCGAGGGGGGGCCGGGCAAGGCCGAGCCAAGCGCGAAGCCGCGCCCAAGCGAGCCGCTCCGGCTCACGCGCCAGCGCCGCGCCGAGGGCAGCCGTGGCGCTCTCATCCCCGCCTCTCGCAATCGCCCGCACGATCGCCTCTCCCCAGCCGAGGCGCGCCAGAAGGGGGTGGGCGGCGCGCGGGAGATGGCGGAGGATGGCCGCCGCGGCCTGGTCGTGGATCTCCCGCAACGCGGGTTCATCGAAGCCGAGCTGATTGGTGAGCGGGCGGGGTGGTCCCAGCCGGTCGGGAAGCCGCATGCCGCCGAAATCCGGGGTGAGGCCGCTCGCACGATGGAGGCGGCGGCCGAGTTGGGCGCGCCGGTCCTCGCGCACGGCAAGCAGTTCGGTGGCGAGGATTTCGGCGCCGGCCTCGGCCAGGACGTGGTGGACGAGAAGCCAGTGGGCGAGAAAGAGACGGTAACATTCCGGGGCGGGAGTGGCGGCGATCCACTCACGCGCTTCGGGTAAGGTCGCGACGACCTCGGGGGCAAAGGCCGGGAGATCGAGGCGGAGCGCCTCGAGCCAGAGGCGCGTTTTCGCCTCCTCCCGGTTGCGCACCAGCACGAGGAGGGGGCTCGTCAAGAAATACGGGTTGCGATGGCGCACCCATTGCTGCCAGGCGGAGGCGAACTGGGTGAGCGGGTTGCGATCGACGGCAAGGTGCAACGCCTCGGGGAAGGCGGCGCGCAGCAGGGGAAAGCGCAAACTCGCCCGGCAGAACTTGAAGACGGCGACGCGCCCCTCGGAACGGGCGGCGGCGATCAGCCCACCGAGATAGGCGATGAGGGCGCGCGGTTCGGGATCCATACCGCGGTCGATGGCAAAGCCCGGCAGATACCCGGCAACCCCTCCCCCGGGGCGGAGGAAGGGGGCGAATTCCTCGAAATAGGGCGCCATGTCGGGATGGCCCGACTCCCAGCCCTCCGGGCGGCGCTCGGCGATCCCCTCCCGGGTGAGGGTGAGGAGGTCCTCGTGCAGCGGCTCATAGAAACCGCGCGCCCCGGCGAGCAGGCGGAGCCGCGACCACAGCCACGTCCCCGCCGTCCGCCATCCGGCGCTGTAGAGGAAAACCGCCCGCCCCCCGCTCATGAGGCAAGCTTAGGCGAGCCCGTCCCCTGCCACCAGCCCTCACCCCTCTCCCGCATCGTCTCATAGCAGACGGGCGAGGTAACTCCCGAGATAGACGCAGACCAGGCCGAGCCCGAGCGAAAGACCGTCATAGAGGAGCGCCTTGCCCAATCCGCCATCCTCGATCAGGAGGAGGGTCTCCATCTGGAAGGTGGAGAAGGTGGTGTAGCCTCCGAGGAGGCCGGTGAGGAGGCCGACGCGCAGCGGAGCGGGAAGGCTGAACCGCTCGATGCTTTGATAGAAGAGAAAGCCCATGAGAAAGCTCCCCATAAGGTTGATGCTGAGCGTGGCGTAGGGAAAATCCGACCCCCACAGCGCCTGAATGAGGCGTGTCTGCGCATAACGCGCCCAGCAGCCGAGCACGCCGAAAACCGCAATGGAAACGTAATTCCACATCGCATCACCTTTCAGTGCGGGAATGAAACGGAAAACGGGCAGACGCTGAAACCGGAGAGGCCGGATCAGGCCATGCCGGCGAGAGGATGCCGAAGAACGAGGAAGCCCCGCTCCCGTCACACGGGCGTGCCCTCATCCGACCCTTGGACTCGATCATGCGCGGACTCCTGCCTTTGCCTGACAGGAGTCATCAGCCCGAAGGGCGGTTGGGGCAGGCGGACTCCATCACCTGGGCGAAAGCGCCGCGCAGCGGGGCGCTCCGCCGCTCACCCATCCCGGCGTGTTAAGACGAGAGGCGAGCCGGTTTTCTGCATAGCGGGCCCGCCCCTCTCCATCAAGACCTCTCGCCACCCCCCTCGCCTGCCTCTATCTTTGCGAGGCCCCCTAATCGGTTCCGGAACAGGGATGGCCTCCGCGAAAGGCGCCCTTGGCGCCGAGGAGATGCCCTGAGACGAGAAACAAGGGAAACAAAAAATGGAGGAAACGATGGTCCCGCTCAGCCGCCGCACCACGCTCGGTCTCACCGCCGCCACGCTCGCCCAGCACGCGCTTCCCTCACCGGCCTCAGCCGGCGAGGCGATCCGCGTGCCCTGGTCGGCTGGCGATGAGGCGCCGACGCTCGTCACCCCGCCCCACGCCACCGACTGCCACCATCACATCTACGATCATCGGTATCCTGCCGCGCCCGAGGCCACGCTCCATCCGGGGGACGCGACGGTGGCGGACTACCGCCTCCTTCAGAAAAGGCTCGGCATTCAGCGCCACGTCGTCGTCCAGCCCTCGACCTACGGGACCGACAACCGCCTCCTCCTCGACGCCCTCGCCGCTTTCGGCCCGGAGGCGCGCGGGGTCGCGGTGCTCCACCCGGACGTTTCGGAGGGCGAACTCCGCCGCCTCGATGGCGCCGGCGTGCGCGGCGTGCGCTTCAACCTGGTGCAGGCGGGCGCGACCACCCTTGAGATGATCGAGCCGCTCTCCCGCCGCATCGCCGCCCGGGGCTGGCACGTGCAGGTCCACATGCGCGGCGAAGACATCGCGGCGGCGGGTGATCTCTGGATGCGACTTCCCACCCCGATCGTCTTCGATCATTTCGGGCGCATCCCGCTTCCCGAAGGCACGGCGAGCCCCGCCTTCCGCACCATCGCCGCCCTGCTCGAGCGGGGACGCGCCTGGGTCAAGCTCTCGGGCGCCTATATCGTGAGCCGCCAGGGGCCGCCCGATTATGCCGACGTCGCCCCGCTCGCCCGCGCATACGTCGCCGCCGCTCCCGAACGGCTGGTGTGGGGGAGCGACTGGCCGCATCCGACCGAGACGGTGAAGCCGGATGACGCGGTGCTGCTCGACCTGCTCGGCGTCTGGGTGCCCGACGCGGCGCTCCGCCAGCGCATTCTGGTCGAGAACCCGGCGCGCCTCTATGGCTTCGGCTGAAGGCCCACGCCCCCTCCGGCCTCCTCCCCCAGATAGACCGCCCGCACCCGGGGATCGGCGCGGATGGCGGCGGGCGATCCTTCCGCGATCAGCCGGCCGCGGTCGAGGACGAGGATCCGGTCGGCCAGGCCGAAGACCGCCTCCATGTCGTGCTCGGTAAAGAGCAGCGCGATGCCGCTCCGCGCCCGCTCGGCGCGCAGCAGGGCGGCGAGCGCCCGCCGCTCCCCCGGTGCCATGCCCGCCCCAGGCTCATCCATCAGCAGGAGGCGCGGCCCCTGGGCAAGGGCGAGCGCGAGATCGAGCCGCTTGCGATCGCCATGCGCAAGCCGCCCGCACGGCGTCTCGGCCGCACCGCCGAGCCCGACGCGCTCGAGGAGGGCGAGCGCCGCCTCCGGCACCTCGAGCCGCCCCCACATCCGGAAGGATTTGCCACCCGCCGCAGCGAGCGCGAGCGCCGCTGCCTCGCCCGCCGTCATCGACGCGAATACGCCCGGGACCTGAAAACTCCGCCCCATCCCGGCGCGCACCCGCTCTGCCATGCTTTTGCGCGTCACGTCGCGGCCGAAAAGATGGACCTTGCCGGAATCGGGCGCCATCTCGCCGCTCAGCAGCTTGAAACAGGTGGTCTTGCCCGCCCCGTTGGGCCCGATCAGGGCAAGCGTCTCCCCGGCGTAGAGCGTGAAACTCACCTCCGCGAGCGCCTCGAGACCATTGAAGCGCTTGCTCAACGCCTCTGCCGCGAGCACCACCTCCGCCGTCATGCCCCTCGCTCCGAGCGGCCTCGGGCGGAGAGGCGCGCGCGTCCCGGCGGTCCGCCAAGACCCTGCGGCAGAAGCAACACGAGCGCCACGAGCAGCAGCCCGAACCAGAGCCGCCAGTGATCGGAGGCGGCGAGCAGCAGATCGGAAAGGAGGGTGTAGGCCACCGCCCCCCACAGCGGGCCGGCGAGCGTGCCCACGCCGCCGAGCAGCACCATGGCGAGCGCCTCGACCGAGCGGGTGAGATCGAGATAGGTGGGAAAGACGCTCCCCTTGAGGAAGGCAAAGAGCGCGCCCGCAAGCCCTGCCGCGGCGGCGGCCAGCGTGAAGGCGGCAAGCCGGAGGGGACGGGGAGAAAGCCCAAGCGCGGCGGCCCGCGCCGGCGCATCGCGCAGCGCCCGCAAGGCATAGCCGAACGGGCTTAGCATCACCTCCCGCAGCACGAGCGCCCCGCCGCCGCCCAAAGCGAGCGCGAGCCCGTAAAACGCGGCGGGCGTGGCGAAGGGCGGGGGCGGATGAAGGCCAAGGATCCCGTCATCGCCGCCGGTAAAGGCGAAGGCCGAGGCTCCGGCGGCGAGAAGGCCGGCAAAGGCGAGGGTGAACATGGCGAGATAGACCCCCTCGAGCCCCGCTGCGATCAGCCCGACCGCAAGCCCCGCC
>KN173941.1:0-1089 GCA_000759655.1 Acidicaldus organivorans
AGATGGGGGGCGGCGAGATGGGAGCGGGGGGGATGGATGATCTCGCCCTCGAAATGATCCAGGGCCTCCTCGAGGAGCTCAACGCCAAAGGCCGCCGCGCCTTCGGCCTGCCGCTTCCGATCGGCGGCGGGGTGGAGGGGGCGCTCCGCGCGATGGCTGCCGAAACGGGCCTGCCGCTCCGCACCCGGCTCACGCAAGGCGCCTTCACGCACGATCCCTCGCTCCATGCCGCCGAGCGCCTGATCGCCTCGGGCGAGGCCGATGCGCTGCTCTATATCGGGGCAACGCTGCCAGCTTGGGCGGCAGGGGCGCAGGCGGTGCTGCTCCGCCCCCCCTTAGCGGAGGAGGAGGCAGCGGGAGATGGGAAGGGAGATGGGGAGATGGGGCCTTCTCCCGCGGTGACGCTCGTTGCGGGCGCGGAAGGAGAGGATGCAGACGCCCTTCTCTTCGAGCCCGCGCTCGGCGCGCTCGTCTTCCGCCCCGCCCGGCGGGCGCACGCCCGCGCGCCGGCGGCCTCTGCTCTCCTCGATGACATCGCAGCCCACCTCGACGCCCAACGCGAGGGCTCACGCGATGGGCAACGCGACAGGGAGCACCTTCCGTGCTGATGCGTCTTCGCGGCGGGCGGATCATCGATCCGCTCCATCAACGTGACGAAATCGCCGATCTCTGGATCGAGGACGGGCGCATCGTGCCGCCCGCGCCGCGCCCGCCCGATCAGGACATCGACTGCGCGGGCCTCATCGTGCTCGCCGGCGCCATCGACATCCACGCCCACATCGCCGGGGCCAATGTCAACACCGCCCGCCTGCTGCTCCCCGAACTCCATGACGGGACGCTCTTCGCCGGCGTCCCCCCGACGCGGCTGGTGGGCGAGCTCTTCGCCGCGATGGGCTATACGATGGTGGTCGAGCCTGCGGTGGCGCCGCATACCGCGCTCGCCGCCTCAACCGAACTCGCCGCCATTCCCTTCATCGACAAGGCGATCCTGAGCGTGCTCGGCAATGACGATTTCGCCCGCCGCCTGATCCGCGCCGGCGAAGAGGCGGCACTGGCCGACTATCTCGCCCGCACCCTGGGCGCGGCGGG
>KN173941.1:1204-1565 GCA_000759655.1 Acidicaldus organivorans
GATTGCGCCTTCACCTCGCCCATCTCCAGTTCTACGCCTATGGCACGGAAGGCCCGCGCGGCTTCNCGCACCGGGCTTTCGGGGCGGGCCATCCTGCGCGCCATGCAGCGCGCGGTGGAGCGGCTCGGGCTTCCCCATCCGCTTCATCTTCACTGCAACAATCTCGGCCTTCCCGGCAATGTGGAGACAGCGCTCGCCACCATCGAGGCGGCGGAGGGATTGCGCCTTCACCTCGCCCATCTCCAGTTCTACGCCTATGGCACGGAAGGCCCGCGCGGCTTCTCCTCCGCCGCGCCCAGGCTCGCCGAGGCGCTCAACCGCCATCCCCACGTCACCGCCGATGTCGGCCAGGTGATGTTTG
>KN173941.1:1656-1952 GCA_000759655.1 Acidicaldus organivorans
GCCAGACGGTGACCATCTCGTCTGACGTGCTCCGCCAGTTCGGCGCGCGCAGCCAGGCCTTCCCGCGCAAATGGTCCATCCTCGAAGCGGAGGGCAATGGCGGCGGGATCGTTCCCTATCGTTATCGAAAGAAGAACTTCTTCAACGCGGTGCAATGGGCGGCGGGACTCGAGCTCTTCCTCCTCGTCGAGGACCCCTCGCGCCTCTTCTTCACCACCGACCATCCGAACGGCGCGCCCTTCACCGCCTATCCCGACCTCTTCGCCCTGCTCATGGACCGCGAACGCCGCGCGCGC
>KN173941.1:2030-3285 GCA_000759655.1 Acidicaldus organivorans
TGGATCGCCGAACTGCCCGCAGACGCGATGGCGGTGACGGTGCTGCCGTCGCTCACCCGCGAATACACCTGGCACGAGATCGCCCTGATGACCCGCGCCGCGCCCGCCCGCCTGCTCGGGCTTCACGACCGCGGCCATCTCGCCCCCGGCGCGCGCGCCGACATCGCCTGCTACCGCCCGCAGGAGGACAAGGCCGAAATGTTCCGCCGCGCCGAATACGTCTTCAAGGACGGGGTGCTGATCATGGAACGCGGCCGGGTGGTGCGCGAACACCAGGGCCGGATCGTCGCCATCGCCCCGCCCTTCGACCGCGCCATCGAACGCCGCCTCGCCCTTCATTACGACGAGGTCTATGGCGCGCCGCTCGGCGCTTTCGACGTCCCCGAAGCCGCAATCGGCGAGGGGGCGCGGGAGGTGGTGCGATGGCCGTGAATGCAAACGAAGCCGTAACGAAAACCGGGGCCGCCGGGGAGCCTGCGCGCGGCTTCAGCGCCAACGGGATCCGCATCGATGCGAGCTTCGCCGAGGCCTTCGCCATGCGGGCGACCGCCCTCGTCATCACCGCCGATACGCCGGAATGGGCGGAGATTGCCGCGCAAAGCCTCACCGGCTTCGCCACCTCGATCATCGCCTGCGGGGTGGAGGCGGGGATCGATGAGCGCCTTTCCCCCGAGGCAACACCGGACGGAAGGCCCGGGGTGCGGGTGCTGCTGTTCGCTTCGAGCACCTCGGAATTGCAGAAACAGCTGCAGAACCGGGTCGGCCAGTGCGTGCTCACCGCCCCGTCTGCCGCCTGTTTTGCCGGGCTTGCATATCAGGCGGGGGCAGAGCGGCTCCGGCTCGGCGATGCGCTCCGCTATTTCGGCGATGGCTTCCAGATCGCCAAACGTTTCGGTGGAAAAAGATTCTGGCGCATCCCCGTGATGGAGGGCGAGTTCGTCTGCGAGGCCGAAACCGGGCTTACCAAGGAGGCGGTGGGAGGCGGCAATCTGCTCATCATGGGCCCCGATCCTGCCGCCACCCGCCGGGCTGCGGAGCGGGCGGCGGCGGCGATGCGCGCCATCCCCGGCGTCATCCTCCCCTTCCCGGGCGGGATCGTGCGCTCGGGCTCGAAAGTGGGGAGCAAATACAAGGGCCTCATCGCCTCGACCAATCACGCCTACTGCCCCTCCCTGCGCGGGGTGGTGGAGAGCGCGCTCGATCCCGACATCGGCGCGGTGCTCGAGATCGTCATCGACGGGCTCACCGAGCAGGC
>KN173941.1:3401-3548 GCA_000759655.1 Acidicaldus organivorans
GCCGCGCTGATCGCGGGGGGGCCAGAGGGCGGGTGCCTGCGCATCGGCGCGGGCAATTATGGCGGCAAGCTCGGCAAGTTTCACTTCCATCTCGCCGACCTCCTGCCCCCCGATGTCCCGATCCAGACCCTCCCCCCCATCCAATCC
>KN173942.1 GCA_000759655.1 Acidicaldus organivorans
GGCCACCCCCCCCGCCTGCCCCGCCCCCTTGACGGGACCGCGCGCTCTTCCGAGACTGCCAAAGCGCTTTTCATCCCCGCGCAACGCTGGCCCGGCCAGCGCCCGCGTCGCGGACTAGGGGAGCGTCGAGAAAGGAAAGGGAGGATCCATGCGCGTCACGCGCCGCCATTTCGCCGCCCTCAGCGGGGCGGGCCTGCTCGCTATGCCGGCCATCCTGCGCGGCGCCGAGCCCATCCGGCTCCGCTGCTCGCTCGATACCGCCCCCTCGCATGGGCGCAACAAGGCGATGGCGGACTACCTCGCCAAGCTGGAGGCGGCCTCGGGCGGGCGGATCAAGACCGAGCTCTACCAGAGCGGCCAGCTCTTCGCCGATCTCGACGTCTCCAAGGCCCTCATCCAGGGCCAGGTCGAGCTCGCCTGCCCCGGCGCCTGGACGCTCACCGGCTTCATCCCCGACTGCGACTTCTTCCAGCTTCCCGCCCTCTACGGCCAGCCCTACGAGATCACCCACAAGGCGGTCGATGGGGAGACCGGCAAGGCGGTGGCGGGCGAGATCGAAAAGCGGCTGCGGTCCCACGTGCTCGGCCCCTGGCTCGATCTCGGCTACCAGAACTGGTACACCTCGGCCTCCCATCCGCTCACCCGCTACGACCAGATCAAGGGGCTCAAGATCCGCAACCCGGGCGGGGCGGGGCTCGCCTGGCGCACCCGCTTCTTCGGCGGCATCCCCAACACCACCGCCTGGCCCAACGTGCCGCTCGCCCTCTCGCAGGGCACTTTCGACGGGCTAATCAGCACCGATGAAAGCGTGGCCTCCGCCCAGCTCTGGGAAGCCGGGCTGCGCTACGCCTTCGCCGACCACCAGTTCATCGGCGAATACATCCCCATCGTGGCGGGAAGGTTCTGGACCAGCCTTCCCGCCGATCTCCAGAAATTGATGACCGATCTGTGGGCGGCCAATATCGGCACCTACCGCCGGCAGATGCAGGAGGGGCAGGAGCACGCCCGCGAGATGCTCATCGCCCACGGCGTGACCTACACCCTGCCGCCCCCCGAAGAGGTGACCGCCTGGCGGAACAAGATGCTCGCCGAAGAGGGCGAGGTCGCCCGCCTGCTCAAGATCTCTCCCGACATCGTCACCCTGCTCCGCCACGATGTCGGACTGGCCTGAGGGCGAGACCCCCCATGCCGGGCCGCCCCCGCGCGGGCTCTGGTGGCTCGCCGACCAGATCGCCGGCGTGCTCGGCCTGATCGGGCTCGGCGCCGCCCTGGTGCAGGTGATCGGACGCTATCTCGCCCCTGCGCACGCCATCTCCTGGGCGGAGGAGGCGATCGTCTATCTGGTCATCTGGGCGGTGATGATCGAGGCGGCCCATCTCGTCGCCCGCGACGGGCACGTGCGGCCCGACGTGGTGCTTCGCCTGCTCCCCGCCCGCTGGGCGCGGCTCTTCGAGATTCTCAACACGCTCGCCGCGCTCGCCTTCTCGGCGGGGCTCGTCTTCTACGGGACCTCGATCGTCGAAACCGCCTGGCTCCTCGATGAGCGGAGCTCGACTGACCTCCAGTTCCCGATGTGGATCTACGACCTCGCCCTGCCGGTGGGCGGGGCGCTGATGGGGCTTGGCTTCCTCCGCCGCCTCTACTGGCTGATCCGACATCCGGAGCGGCTCGCCCTGCTTGCGCAGAAGCAGACGGCCCAGCAGCGGGCGGAGTGATGGGGGCGTTCCTCTTCTTCCTCCTCTTCTTCGGCCTGCTCGCCCTCGGCATGCCGATCTTCGTCGTGCTCGGCCTGTGCGCCGCGGTGCTCTATGCCGTCTCCGGCCAGCCGCTGGTCGGCGTCGCCCAGGTCATCGTCGATCAGCTCGACTCGACGACGCTGATGGCGCTGCCCCTCTTCGTCATGGCGGCGGCGTTCATGCGCCGCGGCGGGGTGGCGCGCGCCCTGGTCGATCTCGCCGCGGCCTGGCTCGGCGGCATCCGCGGCTCGCTCGGCCTGGTCACCGTGCTCGCCTGCACCCTCTTTGCCGCGATCTGCGGCTCGAGCGTGGCCACGGCGCTCGCCATGGGCACCATCCTGCTCCCCGCCATGCTCGAGCGCGGCTATCCGCGTCCCTTCGCGCTTGGGGTGATCGGCGCCTCGGGCACGATCGGCATCGTCATCCCGCCCTCTCTCGCCCTCATCCTCTACGGGATCGTCGCCGAGCAATCGGTGCCGAGGCTCTTCCTCGCCGGGATCATCCCCGGCCTCCTCCAGGCCGCCGCCTTCTTCGCCTGGGTGTTCTACACCGCCCGCCGCAACGGCTTTCCGCTCGAGCCCGCCCTGCCGCTGGGCGAGAGGCTCGCCGCGACCCGCCGCGCCCTGCCCGCGCTTAGCGTGCCGGTGGTGGTGCTGGTCGGGATCTATGGCGGCCTGGTCACGGTGACCGAGGCGGCGGCGATCTCGGCGGTGGTGGCGCTCGGGGTGAGCCTCGTCTTCTACAAGGGCTTCCGCCTCGCCGAGACCCTCTCGGTGATCGCCGAGGCGCTGCGCAGCGCCGCCGCCATCCTGCTCATAGTGGCGAGCGCGCTCGCTTTCGGGCACTGGATGACCCAGTCCGGCATTCCCGCCGCCCTCGTCCACTTCACGGTGAGCCACGGTTTCCGCCCCTCCGAGTTCCTGCTCGCCATCAACGTGCTGCTGCTCATCCTGGGCTGCTTCCTCGAAGTGACGGCAACCCTCCTCCTCGTGCTTCCGGTGCTCGCTCCGGCCCTCGTGCCGCTCGGAGTCGATCCGGTGCACTTCGCCATCATCTTCACCCACAACATGGAGATCGGCCTGGTCCACCCGCCGGTGGGGCTCAACCTCTTCGTCCTATCGACCATCTCCGATGCGCCCGTCGGCGAGGTGATCCGCGGGATCTTTCCGTTCCTCGTGCTGCTGCTCCTCGTGCTCGGGCTGATCACCTACGTGCCCATCCTCACATTGTGGCTGCCCGGACTGGTCTTTCATTGAGGCGAGCAGGAGGTTGAGGTCGCGCTCGGTGCGGCAGAGCACGAAGCGCCGCGCCTCCCCATCGAGCGGGATCGGCGAGAGGCCGATGTCGTTATAGACGGCGAGCCACTTGGTCCCCGCCCCCCACACCGCCGGGGCGAGCCCCTCCTGCTCGGCGAGATCGCGCAGCCGCCAGATCACCGAGACCCGGTCCGAGCGCGCCCCCACCGGGTCGCCGAGCCCGACCAGGAGGTGCCCCACCCGGCAGACCGGCATCGCCGCCTCGCCCTCCTCGCCCCAGAGGAGGCCGAGCGAGGGAGGCGGCGGGCTTCCGGCAAGCGCCAGATAGCGCGCCTCGGTCTCCGCATCCCACGGCGCAAGCCGCACCCGGCCGGGGCGGACCAGCTGCCAGATGGCGAGGATGCCGAGCGCCACGGCGAGCGCGAGGTTGAGGCGGAGCGCGAGCGGCGCATCGGGCGAGGCGATCACCGTCCACCAGCTCTTCTGGGCGAGGCCCCGCACGTGGCGCTCGAAGGCGGAGAGGGCGAGCACGCAGAAGACGAGGGCCAGCAGCGGCCAGGTGGTGGCGAGATCGACCGGTTCGGAGAGCAGCCGGGTGTGCCGGTAGAAGGCGCGGCGGAAGGGGGCGATGAGGAAGGCGGCGAGCAGGAGCAGGGTCGGCACCCACCAGCGCATGCCGGAAAGCAGGGTGACGAAGGCACCGGTGAGGAGGAGGATCAGCTCCGCGCCCCAGGCGAGCGTCACCCGCCGCGACAGCCCGTAGGCGAAGGCGAGCATTCCCGCCCCGAGGAGGGAGAGCAGGAACTGCCCTGCCGCGCCGGGATAAGGCGCGATCTCGGTATCGAGCCAGCCGAGCCCGGGCCCGTTTCCCACCACGCCGAGGAGCAGGAGCAGCGTGCCGCAGAGCGTCACCGCGCCGGTGGCGAGCGCCACCGCGAAATCCCGCTCGCTCAGGGGGACGAAGCGGGGGGTGAACTCGGCGAAGCGGCGGGGCAGCAGGCGCTCGGCGGGGACGAGTTCGCGGCTGCGGATGAGGATCTCGTTGAGCGCGAAGAGCCCGCCCGCGACGAAGAGCGGGATCACCGAGTAATAAAGGCGGAAGACCAGAATGGCACTCACCGTGACCGGCGCGTCGAGATAGGGTGAAAGCCCGAGCAGGACGATCGAATCGAAGACGCCGATGCCGGCGGGAAGGCTTGCCGCAAGCCCCGCCGAGGGCGCCACCACATAGACGGCGAGCACGTGGACGTAAGTGAGACCCGGTGATTCGGGCAAGAGCGCCCAGAGGATGGTCGCCGTCGCCGCGACATCGGCCGCCGCCACCGCGACCTGGAGGATGGAACGCCCCGCCCCGGGGAGGTCGATCTCGTGCGAGCCGAGGCGGAGATGGCCGAGCTTCTCGGCGATGATGACATAGGCCACCACCACCCCCCACAGGGCTGCGCCGATGACGGGGGCGAGCCGGGGCGGGNGCGCGGTGACGCTCTGCGGCACGCTGCTCCTGCTCCTCGGCGTGGTGGGAAACGGGCCCGGGCTCGGCTGGCTCGATACCGAGATCGCGCCTTATCCCGGCGCGGCAGGGCAGTTCCTGCTCTCCCTCCTCGGGGCGGGGATGCTCGCCTTCGCCTACGGGCTGTCGCGGCGGGGGGNCCGGGCTCGAAGATCAGCACCGCGCCGCCCAGCACCATCGCCCCAAGCCCGAAGGTGAGGCTGCAGAAGGCGATGATCTTGCCGATCTGCACCGGGCTCAGGCCCCAGTGCGCATAGAGCCTGAACCGCACCGCCGCGCCGGAGACGGCGGCGAAGCCGAGATTGTGCGAAAGCGCATAGGCGCAGAACGAGGCAAAGGCGGTGCGCCAGTAGGAAATGCGCGCCCCGGCATAGCGCGCCCCGAGCCAGTCATAGAAGGTGAGCACGCCATAGGCGAGCAGGGTGAAGCCGAAGGCGGAGAGGAGGGCGCGGCGCGGGAAGTGGTCGAGCGCGGCGAGCACGTCCTCGAGCCGCAGGGTGCGGAAGACGCGCTGGATGACGAGCACCGCCCCGGCGAGCAGGACGAGGCCGATGAGAGGCGGCAGATGACGGGCCAGCGCGAGCAGGCGACCGTGGGGGGTGGCCGGGCTCTTGATCTCAGGGGCTGTCATCGCCGCTCTCATCGCCGCCGCTCCCATCGCCGCCCTGGGCGAGGGCCTCCGGGAGGGGACCCGATTGGGCGAGGGCGCGGGCGATCAGGGCGCGTGTTTCGTCCCGTCCGTAGATGGCGATGAAATTGCCGAAGCGGGGGCCTTCCTTCTGGCCGAGCAGCACTTCGTAGAGGCAGCCGAACCAGGCGCGGAGCTCGAAGCCGTGCTTCTTGCCGATCGCATAGAGCAGGTTCTGGATCTCTTCGGCGGGCGCGAGCTCGGGCAGGGCGGCGAGTGAGTCGTGGAGCTCGGCGAGCGCCTCCCGCTCGGCCTCGGTTGGCGCGCGGTAGGATTTCGCCGGACGGACGAAATCGCGATAATAGGCAAGCGCATGGTGGACGAGACGGGCAAGCAGCGGATGGGTGGCGGGGTCGGCTTCGGGGGCGTAGCGGCGGATGAAGCCCCAGAGGATCTCCTCGCGCTCGGCATTGACCACGGCGGCGAGGTTGAGGAGGAGGCCGAAGGAGAGCGGCACCCGCTCTTCGGGGATCTCGCCGCGATGGATGTGCCAGACCGGATTGGCCCGCCGCGCCGCCTCGTCCTCGCCCTGCGCGCGGGCGAGATTGGCGAGGTATTCATCGACGGCGCGCGGGATGACGTCGAAATAGAGGCGCTTGGCCCGCTTTGGGGCATTGTACATGAACTGGGCGAGCGATTCGGGCGGCGCGTAGCGCAGCCAGTCCTCGACGGCGAGCCCGTTGCCGCGCGATTTGGAGATCTTCTGGCCCTTCTCGTCGAGGAAGAGCTCGTAGGTGAAGGAGACCGGCGGCTCGCCGCCCAGGATGCGGCAGATGCGGCTCGAAAGCCTGACCGAGTCGATGAGGTCCTTGCCCGACATCTCGTAATCGACGCCGAGCGCATACCAGCGCATCGCCCAGTCCGCCTTCCACTGCGCCTTGCACGCCCCGCCCGTCACCGGGGTTTCGAAGAACCGCCCGCTCTCCGGATCGCGCCAGGCGATCATGCCGCTCGCCGGATCGACTTTCTCGAGCGGGACCTGCATGACGCGGCCGGTCTCGGGATGGATGGGAAGGAGGGGGGCGTAGGTGGCGCGCCGCTCCGGGCCGAGGGTGGGGAGGATCACTTCCATCACCTCGCCATAGACTTCGAGCAGCCGCTTGAGGGCGGCATCGAAGCGGCCGGAGGTGTAATAATCGGTGGCGGAGGCGAATTCGTAGTCGAAGCCGAACGCGTCGAGGAAGGATTTGAGGCGGGCGTTGTTGTGGGCACCGAAGCTCGGGTGGGTTCCGAACGGATCGGGGATGCGGGTGAGCGGCTTGCCGAGATGGGCGGCGAGCAGCTCGGGGTTGGGGACGTTCTCCGGCACCTTGCGCAGCCCGTCCATGTCGTCGCTGAAGGCGATCAGGCGGGCGGGGCGGCCGGTGAGGGTGGTGTAGGCGTGCCGGACCCAGCTCGTGCGCGCCACTTCGCCGAACGTGCCGATATGGGGCAGGCCCGAAGGGCCGTAGCCGGTCTCGAACAGCGCCTCCTTGCCGGGCTTCGCGGACAGGCGCTCGATGACCCGCGCCGCTTCCTCGAACGGCCAGGCCTTGGGGAGGGAATGCTCCGGGTGCGACGAAACCTCCGCCCCGGCGGGCGGCGCATCTTCCATCTTCTCCATGCCCGCAAGCTAGAAACCGGCCTTTCCCCGGTCAATGGCGCGTGAGGGGGCGCGGCACGTGACGATGCATCCCGCCCCCCTCTCCG
>KN173943.1:0-230 GCA_000759655.1 Acidicaldus organivorans
GGGGGCCCGGGTCGTTGGATCCGGGTGTTGTTGAGTGAACGAAGGGCATTCGGTGGATGCCTTGGCGTCAGGAGGCGATGAAGGACGTGGCACGCTGCGAAAAGCCACGGGGAGCTGCGAGCAAGCGTTGATCCGTGGATTTCCGAATGGGGCAACCCACCCCTTTTGGGGTATCTCCGTCTGAATACATAGGGCGGGGAGGCGAACCCGGGGAACTGAAACATCTCAGT
>KN173943.1:291-617 GCA_000759655.1 Acidicaldus organivorans
AGCGAAAGCGAGTCTGAACAGGGCGTTCAGTTGCCGGCGGAAGACCCGAAACCGGGTGATCTAGCCATGGCCAGGCTGAAGGTGGGGTAACACCCACTGGAGGGCCGAACCCACGCCTGTTGAAAAAGGCGGGGATGAGCTGTGGCTAGGGGTGAAAGGCCAATCAAACCCGGAAATAGCTGGTTCTCCGCGAAATCTATTGAGGTAGAGCGTCGCGTGTTGAGCCTCGGGGGTAGAGCACTGGATGGGCTAGGGGGCCTCACCGGCTTACCAAACCTAACCAAACTCCGAATACCGAGGTATCGAGCGCGGCAGACAGTCCATGG
>KN173943.1:651-1161 GCA_000759655.1 Acidicaldus organivorans
CTTTAAAGAAAGCGTAATAGCTCACTGGTCTAACAGAAATCCTGCGCCGAAGATGTAACGGGGCTCAAGCCACGTACCGAAGCTGCGGGTGCGCGAGCGATCGCGCGCGGTAGCGGAGCGTTCCGTAGGCCGATGAAGGGAGCGGGGTGACCCCTCCTCGAGGTATCGGAAGTGCGAATGCTGACATGAGTAGCGACAAACAGGGTGAGAAACCCTGTCGCCGAAAGTCCAAGGGTTCCTGCGCCAGGTTAATCCGCGCAGGGTGAGCCGGTCCCTAAGGCGAGGGCGAAAGCCGTAGTCGATGGGAAGGAGGTCAATAATCCTCCGCCTGCTGGACGTGACGAACGGGACAGCCTGTCCGGGCTTAACGGATTGTCCGGGCGCGCCGAACGTTCCAGGAAACAGCGCCAGCCTATAGACCGTACCCGAAACCGACACAGGTGGACTGGTAGAGTATACCCAGGCGCTTGAGAGAACGATGCCGAAGGAACTAGGCAAATTGCCCGCGTA
>KN173943.1:1204-1477 GCA_000759655.1 Acidicaldus organivorans
TGCAACTTTGCAGTGGCCTCAGGGACGTTCTGTGTAGGATAGGTGGGAGGCGATGAAGCCGGGGCGCCAGCTCCGGGGGAGCCGACCTTGAAATACCACCCTGAACGTCTTTGAGGTCTAACCGCGACCGGTCATCCCGGTCCGGGACCCTGCATGGTGGGCAGTTTGACTGGGGCGGTCGCCTCCCAAAAGGTAACGGAGGCGCGCGATGGTGGGCTCAAGCCGGTCGGAAATCGGCTGTCGAGTGCAATGGCATAAGCCCGCCTGACTGCG
>KN173943.1:1528-1847 GCA_000759655.1 Acidicaldus organivorans
AGGATCTGTCCCTAGTACGAGAGGACCGGGATGGACGCACCTCTGGTGTACCGGTTGTCGCGCCAGCGGCACCGCCGGGTAGCTATGTGCGGACGGGATAACCGCTGAAAGCATCTAAGCGGGAAACCCACCTCAAAACCAGGTCTCCCCATAAGGGCCGTGCCAGACCAGCACGTCGATAGGCCGGACGTACACATGCGGTAACGCATTGAGCGAACCGGTACTAATCGCCCAATCGAACTCAACAAAAACCCCCACCATGCACCACCCCACACACACCACAACCCACAACCCCAGAGTGGGTGCGAGGGCCTGGCGG
>KN173943.1:1911-7368 GCA_000759655.1 Acidicaldus organivorans
CGCACAAAAACATCAACCAACACCAAACCCAATACGCCGAAGTGCCGCCAAAAAGCGCTCACGTGCCGTCTCGTGCAGCCTTTCCAGCCTACACCCATCCCGCACCGACACAACGCATCCTCCTCGTCCACCGTTTCCAACGAGACACGGCGGGCCAGCACGACGAGCTCTTCCATCGGAATCTCCCACGGATCCCGCGCGGTGCCCGCTACGGGCTCTCGAAAGATCGACCAGGAATCAGGGCTCACGCCCGGCGGCCAGAAGAACGTCGCACTGTCCTCGTGCGTCCTCGTGACACCTTGTGGCAGGGCGGCGAGCACCGCCTCGCGGATGCGTTGGCCCGTGCGCTGGAAACCATGAGTACGGGCAACACGCCGGATGAGTGCCGCTTCCGTCATCGGCCCCTCCGCCCGCAAGATCGCCTCAATCAGCGCGGCAAGGCGAGAATGGTAATCCTTTTCATAGAAACGCTTCGGATCGAGGTCGACTGAAAATACTGCTCCATCGGATCTCACCTCGGAAGAAATCCCTTTCTCCAAACTGCCGGAAGTCGGGTGTGAAGCCCCATTTGTCGGCTTGATGACGGCACCGCTCAGGTTCTCACTCTCTCCTGCGGCGGAGGGATATGTTTTTCCTTTCCGGGAACTCTCCCGCCGCGGATCCGCCTTCGCCCGTTTGGCTTCTCTCCGCTTTGCCCTCGTCTCATGCAAGAGACCGGTGAGCGCCGCATGGAGCCTCTCCACTTCGCGGTCGGCGTGGGTCCACCAGTCGGTCGACCATACACGAAGCAGGCGCCAGCCGAGCTTTTCGAGAACCTGCTGACGCAGCCGGTCGCGGTCTCGTGCCGCGGCGGCGCGGTGGTAAGTGGCACCATCACACTCGATGCCAGCAAGAAATTCTCCTTTTGCATCGGGGTCGACCACACCGAGGTCGATACGGAAGTTGGAGACGCCGATCTGGGGATGGATCTCCCAGCCGCGCACCCGCAACCGTTCGGTAACCGCTTTTTCGAAGCGGCGCTCGAAATCGCCGCCTGTGGGAGCAGCTACGACGGGGAGGACGCCCTGAGCGCCCTTTTCGGCAAACATGAGGACCTTTTTGAGGTGCTCGACACCCTCCGCGACGGTGCGGGTGAGATCGATATGATCAGCGCGAGGGGTTCCAAAGACGAGGAGCTCTTCCCGTGCGCGGGTTATTGCCACATTGAGCCGCCGTGCGCCGCCGGCCTGGTTGAGTGGCCCGAAATTCATCGTGACCTGTCCCGTCACATCGGGCCCATAAGAGAGGGACAGGATGATGACGTCCCGCTCCTCACCCTGAACATTCTCGAGGTTTTTCACCAGTACGGGTTCGAGACACTGATCAGAGAAAAAACGTTCGAGAGCAGGACCCTTCTCGAGCTCTGCATCGAGTAGATCCTCGATCAGCTGTTGCTGCTGGGCGTTGAAGGTAACGATACCGATCGAGTATTCTCGCCCATCCTCGAGCATCTGCCTGAGGCGACGCACCACCTCGGCGACAATGGCTTTTGCCTCTGCCTGATTGGTGCGTGCTCCACTCCGCGCGTAAACACCATCGGGAACGTGGTGGTAGGAGACGGCACGATCCTTGACCACGGGTGACGGGAAGGTCACCAGCCGGTCTTCGTAATAGGTGTGTTGGAGAAGGCGACGAGACTCTCGTGACGGCTGCGGTAATGCCAGGAAAGCTTGATTTCGTGTACTCCCGAGGCGCAGCATTCGTCGAGAACCGACTCGAGATCCTCATTCCCTATCGCCGCACATTCGTCATTCTCCTCGACGGGTTCTGAAAACTGGCGTTCGAAGAAGCGCGTCGGCGGAAGCTGTTTTGGATCCCCGGCGACGATCACTTGACGGGCGCGGCCGATCACCCCGATCGCATCCCAGGTGGGGGTCTGGGAAGCCTCATCAAATATCACGAGATCGAAACGCAACTAGTTGGCCGGAAGATATTGCGGGACCGAAAGGAGGCTTATCATCAGGCAAGGGGTGAGGTGTGGGATCAGACCCCGCAACTGGCTGAAGAGCTGACGGATCGGGAGGTGGCGCTGGCGTTTTTTTGAGTTCGCGGGTAAGGATGAGATCTTCCGCATCCATCGTGCCGAGAGCATCGCGAATCCTTGCCGCGAGCCGCGCCCGGACGAGGCGGGCGGAGAGAGAGGAGGGTTCTATCGAGCTCGCGAAAACGTTCAATCCGCTGCTCGTGCCGTGGTGCCGCGAAAGCCCGTACCCGCGGCAGGTCCTCCACGGCGAGGGGGGCCACCAGCGCACATAATTGGCCTCGAAGACCTCTCTGGCCGCGGTTGAGCCGATGGTGCCATGCTCGATGGCCGCGATCAGCGGTGCAAGCCCGAGCGTTTCGGCCTGTTTGCGGATGCTCCGCCAGGTGCACCAGTCGCGTAAGCGAAGTTTGTTTTCCACCCAGCCTTCGAGATGGCGGGCGAGCGCTTGCGGCCAGTCCGGCCGGGAAGGCGGGATGATGGCACCAGGATCCTCCCAACAAAGCGGAGCAAGGTTGGCGAGGGCGTCGTTGGCAGCAACGAGGGCTCTGGTCAAACGCCGGAGCGGGGCGCCAACCGGACCGGTCTCACCGAGGAGGTCCAACCCATCGCCCAGCACTCGGCGAAGATGTGTCCGGAGAGCGAGCAGGGTTACCGGGTCGGAGATGCAGCCGGCAGTCGGGGCGCGGAGGCGCATGGCCATGCCGATCGCGGCATCGAGGCGGCCGAAATCAGTCTGCAACCCTTGCCAGCGCGTGCCGAGGATCGGGGCGAGGCGCTCGCCGATCCTGTCGAACTCGGCTTCTTTTGTTCTCATCACGATGAGAGTTTCGAGGTCCCAGCTCGGGTCCTTGGGCACGCGCTGCTTTGCGGCTGGAGCAAGGCGCGCCCGCACACTCCGGTGGCGATACACGCGCACCGGAAACCAACGATCTTTTGCGGCGAGCCATTCCGTGAGCAGGTCTCCCAGCGGGAGGTCCCGAACCGCTTCCCCCCACTCTGCCTCAAGTCCTCCAGCGAGCTGCGCATGTTCCGCAGCGACCGAGGATGCCGCGGCGAGAGTTTGCCGGACCTCGTGCAGGTTTGCTTCGGCGAGCGCCCAGGCGGCGTCGGACGCGGCAGGGTCCAATACAGGGTCCAATATCAGATCAATCAAGGCAACGAGAGCCCGAAGGAAGGTGGGCGTCAGGGGCAGATCCGGGGGGAGCGCGAGAGCGTGGACTGCCTGGGTCGCCGCTTCCCCAAGCTCGCGAAGAGCCGCAGCGGCATCGTCTGTCGCTGAGATCAGGTTGGCCTGCCATGTGGGAGACCACTCCGACCGCTCGATCCCAGCAAGCGGGGCGTGGGAGGCGAGATCGCCCAGCGCTGCAGTAACTTTTGCTGCCTCCTCGAGCGTTTCGACGAGCCGCCGATAATCATCGCGATTGTGAGTGTCGGCATTGGGCCAATTGAGCTGGATCTTCGGGATGCCTCTCTCTTCGGCGCGCAACAGGCAGCCGATGGCGCGGTACGCGGTCCAGCCATTGCGATGGGGGTGGTGCAGTTCGCGGACATAATCATTGAGCTCATGCTTGAGCGTCTTGATGTCATAATGCGTGCGCTGCCATTCACCCAGATCGAAATTCTCTTGAGCCTGTCGGGCTTGGCCAAGTTGTTTGAGAACGTCTGTCTTGGATGCCTTAGCCGAGAACAGGTCAAGGCAGAAATCCGCCAGCTCGACATCTTTTAGTCGTTTCTGAACCACCTCGAGAGCGGCGCGTTTCTCGGCGACGAACAGAACGGTGCGACCCTGGGCAAGGGACGTGGCGATGATGTTGGCGATGGTCTGGCTTTTGCCGGTACCGGGCGGGCCGATCAACACGAAACTTTTGCCTTGCGCCGCGGCGGCGATGGCGCGGAGCTGGGAGGAGTCTGCCTCGAGGGGACAGACGAGATCGAGCGCGGCGAGCTCATCATCGAGTCTGCCCCCCGCGTCGTCTCGAAACTGCGATGAAGCGGCCGGTTCGACACCAGCCTCCCTGGCAGATGGCCCTGCTTTCGATCCTTCCAACCCTGCTGGCGATCCTTGCAACAGCAATCGCACGATCTCGTTCTGGCGGAAGACCTCGGCGTGGTCGGTGAGGTCTTTCCACATGAGGTATTTGGCGAAGGAGAGGTTGGTAAGCACCGCCTCTTCCGTCACTTCCCAGCCCGGGACATCACGGAGTTTACGGCGGAAGACATCGAGGACCCCTTTCACGTCGACGGTGCCGTCTCCCTCCACCGGGAGCATCGCTTCGATCTCGGGGATCTGGATCGCGAAATCCTGCCGCAGCATTTCGAGGAGGGTGAAGTTGACCTGCACCTCGTCGTCCCGCGCCCTGAGATAAAAACCTGAACGCACGCTCGGACGGTCGAGCACGACGGGGACCAGGACGATGGGCGCGTGATAGGGCTTCTCCTTGTCCTTCTGGCGCCAGCGGAGAGCGCCGAGGGTCAGGAAGAGCGTATTGGCCCCTCCTTCCTGCTGTGCGGTGCGGGCGGCGCGGTAGATTTCGGTCAACACCGCCGGGAGCTCTTGCTCATCGAGGGCCACGAGGAGCTCGCCCTTGTCGAGAGCCTTGAGGGCGTAGGCCCGGAACGCATCCTCCTGCAGCCGGTCGAGATGGAGGCGGGCGCTGCGCGGGTCGGTCCCCGTCATCAGGTCTGGCCGGGGGTGAAAACGGAATGAGGCGGGCTTGCGGCCGCCGCGCGTCTCCAGAAGCCGACCAGCAAGGTGCGAAAGATCGGGGCAATCGATACGTAGGGCGCGCTTTCCGCGGATAGGCAGGTTCAGCAGTCGGTTGCGCCCCGATATGTCGAGCAGGCGCCTCTTCCAACGCTCGAGGCGGTCGTCGGGGGTTTTGGGGGGAGGCTCATCGTCCGCGTCCTCCTCGAGGAGCATTGGCGGTTCCTCGATCGGCGGCGGACCGGCAGCCGGCGCCTCGCCGGCTGCCGCTTCCCCTGCCCTCCACTTTTCGGCCTCCTCACCGCTCAGCGGCGCACCAAGTGGGCGGATGCGGCGCTAGCGGGCCCGTTGGATGTCGATGACCAGCTCGAACATCTCGTCACGATCTGGCACGAGCTGATCGGCTGCCGCCTGACAAGCGGCCCTGAAACCCGGTGCCGGCGACTGACAGCAGAGGGTGGTCTCGAATAGCAGCAGATCATCGAGATTGAGTCGGTTGCGTAGAGAAGGCGCGTCGTCAGTGACGGATGTGCCGAAATCGTGGTGGGGCGAAAGCCAGGCGCCGGCCAGGGCGTGACCCTTGGTGAGCACGATGAGAGGGGCAATGCCCATATGCTCGAGACATGCGGCGAAGAGCAGGGTGAGGTCGAGACAGGTGGCGAGGCGCTCGTCCACGATCTGCCGGGGCGGGCGGATCCGTTGGCCGGTCAGCTCGAAGGAAGGAGGAGGG
>KN173943.1:7408-11320 GCA_000759655.1 Acidicaldus organivorans
TGGGCTCGCAGCAGGTCGGAGGCGTGATGCAAAATACGCGGGACGGCGGGATCGTTCGGCTCGACGAAGGCGGCGAGTAGGTCGGGGACGGCGGCACTCCCGCCCCATTCGTGGGGGGTGAGGAAGCGCACGTCTAGGCTCACCTCGGCGAGGATGTCCTCCTTCTCGCGCGCGGTGAGCCGCACCGTGCCGCGAACCGCCTCGGTGAGTGTCGCCAGCCAGGAGCTGTCGAGCGCGACATAGAGATCCTCCAGCGCAAGCGTTTGACCCCCATCCAGCCTCGCGATACGCCACTCTCGTGGCAGGATTACGGGGGGTGTGCTCTCGATGCCAATGACGAGGTTTTCGACCGGCGCGTGGCCCGTGTTGGCAATCTGGAATTCGGAAAGGATGGGGACGTGGTTGGCCCAGAGGGCGAGGCTGATGTTGGGCTGGAGGCTTACCTCGAGGCGGAGGAGGGAGGAGGTCCCGGCCTCGTCCAGCCTCCCTCGGCTGACGCGCTCCCTTTCTTCGAGGTTCGCCTCCCGCATTTCTCTTTCTTCGTCCTCCAAAGGCGTGTCACTCCCCCACTTCCATCATCCACAAATCCATCAAGGAACGATGACATGTCCACTTTATAGGGGGAAGGGCGTTGCAGAGAAGGGCGCTGATGGAGAGGAAGCGTTGGCACGAAGTGGCCGTGCCCCGCGTTTTCGCCCCAGACCGCCGCGGCACGGCTGGAGCTGCGGCGGCAGCCCCCCGGGCTAAGGGAGGTATCTCATCGGGAAAATTAATTAGATCGCTCCTCATGAAATGTTACAGGCGGCGCGACGCTCTTCTCCCTCGCCAGGGACGCGCCGCCTGTGATATGAAAGTGGGGCACCCCGCCCGACCGCTCAGGGGTGGAGAGGGGCGAGGCGCGCAATGAAAACGAGGAGGAAACGCCGATGAACGCCAGCCGCGAGCATCTGCTCTGGATGTATGAGACGATGATGCTGATCCGGCGCTATGAGGAGACCATGGCCCAGGTCTATCTCGAAGGCAAGCTGCCGCCCGCGATCCAGCGGGGGCTCGCCTTCGATATCGGCAGCGGGCCGGTCCCCGGCGAGATGCACCTCGCTGCCGGCCAGGAGCCGGTGGCGGTGGGCGTCTGCGCCCATCTCCGCAAGGATGACACGGTGGTCGGCACGCATCGGCCGCATCATTTCGCCATCGCGAAAGGCGTGGACCTCAAGGCGATGACGGCGGAGATCTTCGGCAAGGAGACGGGTCTCGGCCACGGCAAGGGCGGGCACATGCATCTCTTCGACCCCGAACACAAGTTCAGCTGCAGCGGGATCGTCGGGGCCAGTCTGCCGCCTGCCTGCGGGGCGGCCCTGGCAGCCAAGAAGCGGGGGCGGGACCAGGTCGCCGTCGCCTTCTTCGGCGAAGGGGCGGCCAATCAGGGGGCGTTTCACGAGGCGCTCAATCTCGCCGCGCTGTGGCGGCTTCCGGTGCTGTTCGTCTGCGAGGACAACAAATACGCGATCTCGGTCGAGAAATCGGAATCCACCGCCGTGCCGTGGAACGCCGACCGCGCCGCCGCTTATGGCATTCCGGGTGTGCTGGTCGATCACAATGACGCGCTCGCCGTCTATGAGGCGGCCGGAGCGGCCATCGCCCGCGCCCGGCGCGGTGAGGGACCGAGCCTGCTCGAAGTGCGCACCGACCGCTATTTCGGTCATTTCCAGGGCGATCCGGAAGTGTACCGGCCCAAGGGCGAGGTAGAGGAATTGCGCCGCCACGATCCGATCCCAGCGCTCGCCGCCCATCTGCGTCGTGAAAACCTGCTTGATGAGGCGGCGGAGCAGGAAATCGAGCAGCGCGTCGCGGCGCGGGTTCGGGAGGCGTTCGAGTTCGCCCGCACGAGCCCCTATCCGAAACCTGAAGACGCGCTGCGGCACGTCTTCCATTGAGCGCCGTCCTGTGACGGGTCCAACCGGGAGGAAACGCAATCATGAGCACGGCACGGAAACTGACGATGGCCGCCGCGATCGCCGAAGCGATCGGGCAGGAGATGGAGCGTGATCCGGACGTCTTCGTCATGGGCGAAGACGTCGGCAAATATGGCGGCATTTTCGGGGCGACGGGCGGGCTCTATGCCCGTTTCGGCAAAGAGCGGGTGATGGACACGCCGATTTCGGAGACGGGGTTCATCGGGGCGGCGATCGGGGCTGCGGCGGAGGGTATGCGCCCGATCGCCGAGCTGATGTTCGTCGATTTCTTCGGCGTGTGCATGGACATGATCTACAATCACATGGCGAAGAATATCTACATGTCAGGGGGGCGTGTCCGCCTGCCTGTGGTGCTGATGACCGCGATCGGCGGCGGCTACAACGACGCGGCCCAGCATTCTCAGTGCCTTTATGCCACGTTCGCCCATCTGCCAGGGCTGAAGGTTGTCGTGCCCTCCAACGCCTATGACGCCAAGGGGCTGATGATCCAGGCCATCCGCGAGGACAATCCGGTCCTCTTCATGTACCACAAGGGGATCATGGGATTGCCATGGATGGCCTATTACGAAGGCAGCACGACCGAGGTCCCGGAAGCGCCCTATACGCTTCCCTTCGGTGAGGCGAAAGTGGTGCGCGAAGGGCGGGATGTCACGATCGTCACGCTCAGCCAGATGGTGCACAAGGCCGTTCTCGCCGCGGAAGAGCTCGCGGGCAAGGGCATCGAGGCCGAGGTGATCGACCTCCGCACGCTGGTGCCGCTCGATCGCCAGGCCGTTCTGCGTTCGGTGCGCAAGACGGGGCGGCTTTTGGTGGCGGATGAGGATTACCTGAGCTTCGGCCTTTCCGGCGAGATCGCCGCACTGGTTGCCGAAAACCTTGATACCATCGCCCTCAAGGCCCCGGTGCGGCGCCTTGCCGTGCCTGACGTGCCCATTCCCTATAGCCGTCCGCTGGAGCAGTTCGTGATCCCCCAGGTCGAGGACATCGTTGGCGCCGCGGTGCAGATGATGTCGGCCAAAGCCGCTGCCGGGGCGCGGCCGTGATCGATGTCGGGCTTGAGAGGTCGGCGTGGGAAGGCGTCGAGGCGGGGACGGAAGCGCTCTTGGAAAAGTGGCTGATCAAGGAGGGCGATACCGTCGAGCCGGGACAGCCGCTTGCCAGCGTCGTCCTGGTCAAGACGACGATGGAAGTGACTGCGCCAGAGAGCGGCGCGGGGGCGGGTCGGCATTTTCGTGTTGCAGCTCTCCTGGTG
Source organism: Acidicaldus organivorans (assembly GCA_000759655.1). Lineage (GTDB taxonomy): Bacteria > Pseudomonadota > Alphaproteobacteria > Acetobacterales > Acetobacteraceae > Acidicaldus > Acidicaldus organivorans. Next base: position 10,634 of record KN173943.1, read on the forward strand.
CCGGAGGGAGAGACGTTCGGTCCGGGCCGCGTGCTGGCGCGGCTCGAGCCCGCCGGGTAAGGGGCGTGCCCGGCGCGCCTTCGCCTCTCGCCGCCGCGTCCGAACAGCAATGGAACGAGGCGGCACTTGCGGGCGCGTTCACCGGCCCCGCCTGGCGGCTGTGGCGTTACGCGGAAGCGGCGATCGTGCTCGGGCGTGCGCAACGGGTCTCGCTCGAGGCCGTGCGCCGCGCCGCGCCGTTCCCGGTGCTGCTGCGCGCCTCGGGTGGGGGCGCGGTGCTCGTCGGGCCCTGGCTGCTCGGCCTCTCCTTGTGGCTGCCGGAAGGTCACCCTTGGCTACATGGCCCGCTGGTGGAGGCGTACCGTCCGCTTGGCGAGGGGCTTGCCGCGGTGCTGCGGGCCGCGGGGGCCGGAGGCGCGGTGGCCGTCTCCCCGCCGCTCCGTCCTGGGCGGGACGGGGGCTTTCAGACGGTGCGCGGGGTCTGTTTCGGCGGTCTCTCGCCGTGGGAAGTTGCGGTCGGTGAGCGCAAGATCGCCGGTCTCGCCCAGGCGCGGCGGCGCAATGGCGCCTTGCTGGTGGCCGGGGTCCTCCTCGGCGAGACGCCGTGGCCGCTCCTTGCCGCGGCGCTGGGAGTGGGCGGCGAGGCCGCGGCGCGCCTCTCCCGCATCACCACCTCCGCGGCGGCGG
>KN173943.1:11381-11735 GCA_000759655.1 Acidicaldus organivorans
ATGGCGCGGCACCGGCTTGCTCAGCCCGGCAAGCGAGGCGAGGCCCACCATGCCGGGTTCAGCGAAGGTCACATAAAGGTCGCTCACCTCATCGCCATCCCACACCGCGCGCGCCCCCGTGCCGTGGCGGCGCGTCACCGCGACATCGACCAAGGCGATCGCATCGACCCCATTCCCCTGCACCCGTAGTCTTTTGTGGCGTTTGAGGCCGATCTCGCCGGGGACGGCGCCGCGGGCCACGAGGCCGGCTGCCAGTCCCGCGAGTGTGGCCTCGCGGAGTTCGGGGAAGGCGTTGTTGGTCCCGGTCGAGAGCGCCAGCAGCGGCACGTTGCCGCAACCTGCGGCCACGGCGCG
>KN173943.1:11764-13196 GCA_000759655.1 Acidicaldus organivorans
GCGGCTTCCCGCACCCGTGCGGCGATCCCCGCCGAGTCGGCCAGCGTCCACGCCCGCGCGATTCCTTGCTGGCCAAGCGCGGCAAGGAGGCGCAGCACGACATTGACCTTCTCGCCATTGGGAAAGACGGAGGCCCAGCCGAGCACGCGGCGGAGGTCGCGCCCGGAGGCGGGATTGACGATGATACCCACCGAGGGGGCGGCTTCGGGGTCCATGCGGGGGCCTGGTGAAAAACTGGCGGGGGTGGAAAATGCCGGGATGTCGCCTGCGGTGTCGTGCAGTTTTGGCGATGTTGGCCGAGGGCGCGAGAGGAATCAAGGGCGGGTGTGAGCGAGCTTCGCGCGGAGCCGCGTGATCCGCGCGTCGATGAATTGGGCGCGGTCCGGGGGTGTCACGATCTGGGCACGTCAGACGCCGGGTTCGTCAGAAATGTCATGATCCGGTGATTTCGATCGCAGAAGGTTTGGCTTAATTTGCCCCAAAATTTTTTGCCGATCCCGTGGGAGAAGCGCGGGGAGGATGGGATGAGGCGAGACCTCAACGCGGTCAGTGGAAAAAGAAAAAGCATGGGGGCAAAAAGTGTGGGACGCGGGCGATATCTTTTCGCCGGTCTCATCGCCTCAGTCACCGCCGCCTGTGCGGCGGGCGGGAGCGTTGCGGCTTTCCACACCCCCGCCGATGCCACGGCCGATGCCCTCGTCCGAGGAGCGACGGCGGCGCCGAGCGAGGAGGACATCTTTCATTCGGGCACGAGCCTCCGCGTCCTCGATCGGTTTCAGCTCGAACAGGTCGGACCGGTCGGAGGCGGGGCGCAGGCGGTCGGCATCGCGCCGGGCGGGCATGTCCTTGGCGCAGGGATCTCCGGGGCAGGAGGCGGCGCAGCAGGGCTGGATGGGGCGATCAACGGGGCCCCTCCATAGAGTGATGACGTCATGTGATGACGTCGTGCGGTCGAGGTTCTGACGTTTCGTGACGCGGCGGTCGTGCCCATTCGGGGCAAGGCCTCGCGCGGCGCCTTGCTGAACCTCGAACCCGGCCCAAGCGAGGTGGATCATCACGACTTTGTGATCGTGACTGGTCCTTAATTGCAATTCATTCTCATTTTCGAATCGGGCAAAAGGCGCGCCATGTCACCTCACCCGCCTCGCCTCCTTATGTCCTCTGTTTCGGACGTCGCCTCTTCGAGGCCAGCGCCCGCGTCATCGAAGCTTCACGTCTCTGTCATTCGCGCGTGTCGGATCGCGAGAGATCTTTGTGGGACTCCTTCACCGATCCGCCGAACCCATCGGCGGGCGAAGAAAATTCTCTTTGCCAACGGAGGAGGAGCATGACCCGGCCCCACGCCATTCGCCGCCCTCGGCGCACAAGTGCTGACGCTGCTGCGTCCTTTCTTTCGACACCGCGCACGCATCGCCTCGCCCTTCTCCTCCTC
>KN173943.1:13302-17434 GCA_000759655.1 Acidicaldus organivorans
GCCGGGACGGCGCTCGGCCTGCCCGGGGTGGCCTTCGCGCAGGCGGTCTCCGGGCCCGTGGTCAATGCGGGGGCGGTCAACGCTTCGGGCAGCGACGTCTCGGAAGCGCCGGTGCCGGGCGCCAATACGCCGCCCACGCAACAGCAGCTCTTCCAGTCGGGTGAATCGACGCGCGTCCTCGATCAATTCCAGCTCGAACAGGTGGGGCCGGTGGGCGGCGGCGCGCAGGCGATCGGCGTCGCGCCCGGCGCTCAGGTGGTGGGCTACGGCGCTTCGGGGGCGACCAAATACACGGTGCAGCTCGACGGGCTCGCCAATGGCTGGGGCGGCTTCGGCGGCTATACCGGCAACAACAACCTGATGATGACCTTCGATGGCGTGCCGATGAACAACGCGGCGACCGGTCTGTGGGCCTCGGCCACCATCCCCCAGATCGGCATGATCCAGAACATCAACGTCACCTATGGTCCGGGCGAGGCGGCCAATCGCTGGTATGATTCGACCGGCGGCACCATCGAATTCACCCCGATCCAGCCCACCCAGAAAGCGGGGGCGGATGTCTATCTGAGCTATGGCAGCTTCGATCAGCAGAACCTCAATTTCGACATCCGGACTGGCAACATCGATGGCTGGTCCTCGGTGATCGCGGGCGGGCTCAATGAAGGCAATGATTTCCGCCAGTCCCCGAACGGGTTTCAGTGGCCCTCCGAGGATTACGCGATCTACGCCAAGACCATCAAGAATTTCTCCGACGGGGACGTCTCCTTCGGCGCCTATCTCGCCCAAGGTGCGGGTTATCGGCCCAATGTGATCCCGCTCACGCCCACCAAGGGGATCGGGCTTTATGGCGCGAACACGCTCCCCCTCTACAGCGAGGCGGCCAATTTCTATGAGGCGCTGAGCTCGGATGTGTGGGCGAAGTTCGACATGAACCAGTTCGCCACCGTCTATACGAAGCAGAACATCCACATCGACGATTACAACACGTTCCACAACATGGCGTGGTACAGCGACGAACAGCGTCTGCACTCGGACTTCGTCAACTACACGCCAAATTACAACCAGATGTATGAATACAACAATCCAGAGAACTGGACGCTCGGCGACAAGATCTGGATGACCACCACGCTGCCTTTCAACACTCTGGACTACGGCGGTTATTACATCCACTCCTATTACCAGACCGAAAACGCCTTCTGGAACCCATTCCCGCCCTATTTCGGCTCGCGTTTCGAGCCCAACGGCAATTACCGCAACGGGCTCTTCTACAATGACGATCTCGCCCTCTTCGTCCAGGATGACATCCATCCGATCAGCGGGCTCCACATCACGCCGAGCCTCCGGGTGGTGAACGACAGCATCCAATTTGCCAACGGCACTGGGCCGTATGGCGCATTCCCCAATGCCACCGGCAATGACCAGGACAAGTTCGGGAGCCAACATGCCAATTACGTGGGCGTCGAGCCAGGGGTCGATGTGAATTACGCGCCGCTCACCTGGCTTGCCTTCTATGGCGGCTACGAGCAGGCCTACCAGACGCCAACGGTGGGCGGCGGCGGCGGCTATTTCCAGGCGATCCCGGTGACCCAGAACTCGACCTCGCTCGAGCTTGCCGAATATTACCAGGCCGGCGCCAAGATCCACTTCGATGACGCGCTCGACGGCTACCTCAAGAAATTCCTGCTCGACGTCAACTGGTTCGACCTCCGGCTCGGCAAGCAGGTCGCCAACGCCACCTTCTTCAACGGCGCCGAGGTCACCACCTTCGGCAATTCCGATTACCGCGGCGTCAACATCGCCCTCGACGACAATGTCTTCTCGACCGTCCATCTCTTCTTCAACGGCGCGGTGATGAATGCCGTCTATCAGAGCTATTACAACGGCACCAACTATTTCAATGGCAGTCACGTGCCTTACGTGCCGGATACCACCCTCGACATGGGCGTCGAATACACCTACAATATCGGGCCGAGCGTGGTGAAGCCGAAGCTCTGGTGGCAATACACGGGCGAGCAGTACTTCTTCAACAACGCAACCGTCGCCCCCTCCAACACCACCATGGCCGCCTACAATACCCTCAACCTCGCCATCGACGCCCAGGTTCCCTTCGAAGTGGCGGGCTATGGCAAGAAACTCGATTTCTCGCTCGCTCTCCTCAATGTCACCAACAACAAGTTCAACATCTATGAATACGAGTCGGCGGGCGGCTACTTCAGCAATGGAAGCCCGGTGGCGCTTGGCTATCCCGGCGCGCCGCTCACCGTCTATGGCACGGTGGGGATCAGTTTCTGAACGGAGCGGACGGCGATGTCCTTTTCATCGAAGTGTCATCGAAACGCCATCGCCCTGATGCGGAAATGGGGTAGAGACCAGATGAAAATCTCGCGGCACGACGAATGCCACTCTCGTGCCTGCGAGCGGTTTCGCGCGAACGCGGCTGGACGGGACACCCGATCCGGCGCCGAAGGCTTGGGCTGCTTCCGGAACGACGAGAGGACCTGATGGATTTTCACTATTTGCTGCACATCGCCGCCTATTCGGACGGGGTCATCTATGCGTTGGCTCTTCTCCTTCTCCTCGAACTCGCGGTGATGATCGACCGCTTCTGGTATCTCCGCCGCACGCTGCTCGGGGGGTCGCGGGTAGTGCGGGCGCTTGCTCGCACCGGCGTCCTGAGCGGCGCCGAACTCGAGATGCTGCGCCGTGCGGCAGGCCGGCTTCCCGAGGCAGTGCTGCTCGAGATGGCGCGCCTGCACGCCGACAAGGTGCGTGGCGAGCCGCTCGCCCAGCGCCTCGATGAGGCGATCATGCTGATGGCCCCCGAACTCGACCGGCGCCTCTGGATCCTCGATACGATCATCACTCTCGCCCCACTGCTCGGCCTCTTCGGCACTATCCTCGGCATGTTCCATGCCTTCGGCGTGCTCGCCACCCCCGGCACGGCGCCGACCGCGGTGACGGGCGGCGTGGCCGATGCGCTGGTGGCCACCGCTTCCGGCATTTTCATCGCCATGCTCGGGCTTCTCGCCTATAACGGCCTCAATTCGCAGGTGCGGCTCATCCTGCATCAGCTCGAGTCGGTGAAGACGATGATCCTCAATCGCCTCGATGGTGCCCCCGTGGTGCCGCTCGGGGCGGAGCGCACTGGCCTTCGCATTCCGGCGTGAGGGACGGACGATGAAGATGCGCTATTTCGAGGAAAAGCGCGGCCGCGTCGAGATCATTCCGATGATCGACGTGATGCTGTTCCTGCTCGTCTTTTTTATCATCGTCACCTTGCAGATGATCCCCGATACCGGACTTTCGCTTCTCCTTCCGGGCTCAGCCTCCGCCGATCACCTGCCCCATCCTGAATTCACCATCAATGTCGGCAAGGATGGCACGATCATGGTCAAGGGCCAGACGATGACCCCGGAAGCGCTCACCGCGCTGCTCGCCGGCGACGGCAATCCGGCCAAGACCACGGTCACCATCGCCGCCGATCAGGACACGCCGTTTCAGGCCTTCGTCCACGTGATCGATGCCTGCCGCAAGGCCGGCGTGACCGATATCGGCGTCGCCGCCCGGCCCGAGGGGTGAAGACGTGTCATCGCTCCAGCAACGCACCGTCTCTGGCGTGGCGGTGATCAAGGCGGCCCCGTTGCCTGATTTCTTTCCCGGTGCGGGGGAAGGGCGGCGGCGCTTTCTGCTCGCCCTTGGCGCGGCCTTGCTCCTCGAGGCGGCGGGAGTGCTCGTGCTCGGCCTCCGCCCCCCCACTGTCGATGCGGGGGCTGCTGCGCCGCAAGTGATCAAGATCAGCGCGGTCACCCTGCCTCCGCCGCTGCCGCCGCTCACCCCAGTGCAGACGGTAACGCCGCCGACGCCCGCGCCCCCGACCCCCACGCCCGAGGTCGCGCCCAAGCCGGAGGCGACGGCGGCAGTGCCTCCACCAGCCGCCGAGCCGGAAGCACCCCAGCCAGAGGCCGAGACGGCCGCGGTGCCGCCAGCCCCGGCCCCTTCGCCGCCTCAGGTGACGGAGGCAAAGAAAGCGCCGCAAAAACCTCTTCCGCACCGGCCGCCGCACCCGCCGCGCTCGGTCAAGACGGCCGAGGCGGAGCCTCCCAAGCCCCCCGCTCCGTCCGCGGCTCCCGCC
>KN173944.1:0-366 GCA_000759655.1 Acidicaldus organivorans
CGCGGCGACCTCCGCCGCCTCCACTGGCGCGGCAGCGCCGAATTTCGCCCGCACATAGCTCAGGATCGCCGCGACCTCCCGATCGGAAAGCCCTGCCCCGACCGGGGGCATGGCCGGGCCGGTCGGCCACGCCGGCGCGCGCCCCGAAGAGCACGATGCGGAGCAGGCTCGCCGGATCGCCCGCCACCGAGGCGTTGGCGCGGAGCGAGGGAAAGAGGCCGGGCACCCCCTCCCCCGCCGCGCCGTGGCAGGGCGCGCAGCGGAGCGCATAGAGGGACGCCCCGGAGGTGGAGGAGGAGAGGGAAGGCAAGGGCGCGGAAGGAGAAGGCTCGGGGGCGGGGCGCGATTTGAGATAGACGGCGACGG
>KN173944.1:449-533 GCA_000759655.1 Acidicaldus organivorans
CGTGGCGGTCCTCGGGGCGCCAGAGCGCGGTCGAGCGCATCACCACCTCGGCCATCGGGCCGCTCGCCAAATGCCGCCCGTCGC
>KN173944.1:611-4242 GCA_000759655.1 Acidicaldus organivorans
TGCCAGTGGCGAGGAAGGCCTCGATGTCCGCGGCCTGCCAGGCGCCGAGGCCGGTGCGGGGGTCGCCATCGAGCGGCGGCGCCCACCACCCCTCGACCACGCCGCCGCCGAGCAAGGGGGCGCGATCCCCGCCGAGCGCCGTCTTCGGCGTATGGCAGGCGCCGCAATGGCCCGGCCCCTCGACGATGAAGGCGCCCCGGTTCCACACCGCATCATGGGCGGGATCGGGGATGAAGGGGGCGGGGCGGAAATAGAGCGCATCCCAGAAGAAGACGAGAAGGCGGAAATCGAAAGGAAAGCCAAGCTGCGCCCCCCGCGCCGGCTGATGAACCGGAGGGAGGGTCTGGAGATCGGCCCAGAGCGCCCGGCTTTCCCGCTCGGAGAGGCGTGCGAAATAGGGGTAGGGATGGGCGGGATAGAGCGGCAGCCCATCCGGGCGGCGGCCGCTCCGGAGCGCCGCATCGAAATCCTGAAAACTCCAGCCGCCGAGCCCGGTGCGATCGGGGGTGAGATTGGGGGCGATCACCGTCCCGAACGGGGTCGGCACCGGCCGCCCCCCCGAAAACGGAGGTCCGCCCGGCGGCGTGTGACAACCTTGGCAATCGGCGAGGAGGGCGAGATAGGCCCCCTCGGCCGCGCCCCCCTCTTCCCTCGCGCTCTGCGCCACGCCATGCCCGGGCGAGATGAAAACCGCGCAGAAGAGGGCGAACGCGAGGAGAGAGGCCGCGCTCCCCGCCCCGAGACCCCTTCGCTGCCCGCGTCCTTTCACCGGCGTTCCCTCACACCAAGGGGCCCGGCCGGGCGAGGTAGCGGCGGCGGATCGCCTCGCCAGTGCGCAGCGCGAGCGCAGCGATGGTGCCGGTCGGGTTGTAGGCCGGGTTGTGGGGAAAGGCCGAGCCTCCCACCACGAAGAGATTATGCGCCTCCCAGCACTGGAGATAGGGATTGACCACGCTCGCCCCGGGATCGGTCCCCATGATCGCGCCCCCCACATTGTGCGTGCTCTGATAGGGCACCACCGAATAGGGCCCGCGGCGGGGCGAAACGCTGATCCAGGCCGGGTCCATGGCGCGGCCGATCTCGGCGAGTTTCGCGGTGACGAAGGCCGACATCTTGAGATCATTGGGATGGAAGTCGAAGGTCATCCTGAGCAAGGGCCGCCCCCAGCGGTCGCGATAGGTGGGATCGAGATCGAGGAAGGCGCCGCGGTGGGGAAGCGAACTCCCCGAGGCAAGCAGGCGGAAGGTGCGGAGATAGGCGTGGGCGACGGCGCGTTTCCACTCAGCCCCCCAGCGCGGTGTGCCCGGCGGGGTGGGATGGTTGAGGATCGGGCGCCCGTTGGTCGCCATCGCGGCGAGATAGGCTCCGCCGAGAAAGCCCAATGGTCGGTGATCGTAATGATCACCGTTCCAGTCATCGACCACCATGCCGAGCGCGCCCGCCCCGATGAAGGGGTTCATCCTCTTCTCCGCGAAGCCAAGCGTGACCGCGGAGGTGGTCTGGTAGGTGTAATTGCGCCCGACCACGCCGCGGCTGGTTTGCGGATCGTAGGGCGCGCCGATCCCGGAGAGCAGCAGAAGCCGCACGTTCTCGAACGTATAGGCGGCGAGCAGCACGATCCCGGCGGGCTGGAAATAGCGCTCGCCCCGCCCATCCGCATAGATCACGCCCTTAACCTCGCGCGCCTTCCGGTCATGGACGATCTCGAGCACCGTGACATCGGTGCGGAGCCAGAAATTGGACCTTTCACGAAGCACGGGGAGGATCGTGGTCTGCGGGCTCGCCTTGGCCGCGTTGGCGCAGCCGAAACGTTCGCAGAAGCCGCAATAGGTGCAGGGGCCGAGGGTCACCCCGAGCGGGTTGGTATAGGGGCGGGAGAGATTGGCGGCTGGCCGCGGAAAGGGGGGGTAGCCGAGCTTTCGCGCGGCCTCCGCAAAGAGCGTCGGGCCATAGGGCATCGCAAGCGGCGGGTTGGGATACTCGCGCGCCCGCCTTCCCTCGAAAGGATTGCCGCCCGCAACGATCTTTCCCTGAAGATTGCCCGCCTTCCCTGAAACCCCGGCGAGATATTCGAAACGGTCGTAAAACGGCTCGAGCTCCTCATAGCTCACCCCGAAATCGGTGAGCATGAGGTCGGGGGCGAGGAAACGGTCTCCGTAACGGGCGCGGGCGCGGCGGGCGAGCTCGAAATCGCTCGGACGGAAGCGCCAGACCTGGCCGTTCCAGTGCACGCCCCCGCCGCCCGCTCCCCAGGCGGGCAGGAACGAGCCCCAGCGGCGGATGGGAAGCGCGGTCTCGTTCACCCGGTTGCGGAAGGTGAGGGTTTGTATCGCTGGCGGCACGACCAGATCATGGCGCACCGCGTAGCGAAGCTCGTCGGGCGCGGTGGTGGGCGGGAAATCGACCGTGTCGCGGAACGGGCCGCGTTCGAGCGCGAGAACCGAAATGCCGGCCTCGCTGAGCTCGAGCGCGAGCAGCGCGCCCGCCCAGCCGAAGCCCACGATCAACGCATCGACTGGCTTGAGACGGATCATGCGGAAGAGAGCGGGTCGGGAAAGAGCGGCGCGCCGGGAGCGGGGGCGAGCGCCGCGTAAGGCACGTCCACCACCGCGCCATGGCGCAGAACCCAGTCGCGATAATCGTAGCGCGCGCCGGGAAAGCCGATCAGGCGCCAGCCCGCCATGCCGCGATTGCCGCCATAGAGGGGATCGGCGAAGAAACTCGCCACCACGTCCTCGCGCAGCCGCTCGAAGAAGAGCTGCTCGAAGGGGCCGAAGGGCGGCGCTCCTTTCTCCAGACGGCGGAGCAGCGCATCCTGCTGAGCGGCGTCGAGCTCGGCGAAACCCCGCCCGGCATAAGCGGCGCGGCAATGACGCTCGAGGCGCTCGAGCCCGGCGCGGTAGATCTCGCGGGGGGTGAGCGGGGATTGCGCGCCCTGGCTGGGAAGGCCGGGAAGGAAGGGAGGGGCGCGGTATTCGTCCGCCGCCTCGCCCCACGGGCTGGCGAGTGCCCGGTCGATGAACACCGCCGCCCCCGCCTCGCCCGCCCCCGGGCCCAGCTCGTCGGGCGGGATGAGGCGGTCGGCGAGCGCGGTGATGAGGCGCGCCTCCTCCGGCGTGAGCACCTGCCACGGCGAGGGGGGCGGGGAAGCGCAGCCGAAGAGCGAGGCGAGCGCCGTTCCGGCGAGCACCACACGGCGCCTGAGGGAAAGGCCGCTCATGGCGTCCCATCCCCGCCCGCACTGCCGGGATCCCCCTTTCCTTCGGGATCGAGGCGGAGCGCCACCGGGCAGTGGCTGGAAAGCCGCGCCCGCTCCGCCCGCTCCGTCTCGCGATAGACGAGGACGTGCAGGCTTCCGGGAACGACCCACGCCCGCGCCGGACCACCCAGCACGATGCGATCGACGAAAGGCTCTCCCCCCCAGCAGGGTGAGGCATAGCGCGCGGTGGGCTCGAGAAGCTCCCCAGCGGGCGGTCCTCCGGCGGGGCCGAGCGCGGCGAGCAGCCCATCCCGTCCATTCGCCTCGAGATTGAAATCGCCGAGCACGGCGAAGGCCACGCCCTCCTTCTCCCGTGCGGCGATCCAGCGCGCGATCTCCTCGAGCTGCGCCGAAAGCACCCGGCAGGCGGCG
>KN173945.1:0-1774 GCA_000759655.1 Acidicaldus organivorans
GCCGCCTCGTTCCCCACTCGGCTGGGGGGCGGGCCGGGTGGGGTGCCGGTGAGCGCCTCCAGAAAGGCGCGGAGGTCGGACTTTTCGGCGGCGCTCAGATGGAGGGGGTGAACGCGCGGGTCCTGATCGGGGCTTCCCCCGCCGCCCCGGTCGTAGAAATCGATCACCGCATCGAGGGTGGGGAGGGAGCCGTCATGCATGTAGGGGGCGAGGAGGGCGGCATTGCGCAGGGAGGGCGTCTTGAAGGCGAAGCGGTCGCGCGGATCGTGGGTGATGGCGAAGCGGCCAGGATCCGGCGCAGCGGCTCCGCCGAGGCCTGCGGCGACGGGATCGAGCGTTGTGGCAAGGCCACCCCCGAGTTTTACCTCCGCCGCGCCGCGCGCCTTCATCTCGGCATAGACGAGGCCCGTGTCGTGAAACGCCCCATCGGTGAAGAGCGCGTCATGGGCGCCGATCGTATGGCAGGAGGCGCAGCCCGCCTTGCCGGTGAAAAGCCCGAAACCACGCAAGCCGGCCTCGCTCATCGCGCCTTGCTCGCCGCCATAGAACCAGCGGTCGAACGGGGAGTTCCCCGAGAGCAGGCTGCGCTCGAAGGCGGCGATCGCCGCGCCCAGCCGATCGAGGCTCGGCGGGCCGCCCATGAGGTGGCGGAACGCGTCGTGATATTCGGGAATGGCATCGATCGCGTCGAGCAGCGCTCCGGCTGAGGGCATCCCCATCTCGTCGCGGGCGAGGAGGGGGGAGAAGATCTGGGTCTCGAGCCGGCTCTCGCGCCCGTCCCAGAAGAGGAAGCGCTGATAGACGACGTTGTAGAGGCTCGGCGGATGGCGCGAAAGCGGCGCGCCGAACAGGCCCACGGCGCGGGCGCTCTGGTTTTCCGAATAGGCCGCTTCCGGCCAATGGCACAGGCCGCAGGACATGGTGCCATTGACCGAAAGGCGTGTGTCGAAGAAGAGCGCCCGGCCGAGCGCGATCACCTCTTGCGGGGCGGGCGGGAAAGGGAGCGGCGGGAGGCCGAGCGGGATGGCATCGCGCGCCGCTCCGGCTAGTCCCGCATGTTCTTCGCCTGCGGAGGACGCGCCCGTTCCCGCCGCGCCGAAAGAGACGAGGAGGGCGAGAAGGAGAAGGCCAATCCGCCGGCCCAACTTGCCTCTCGCCAGCCCGCCTCTCGCCAGCCCGCCGCTTGTCAGCCTGCCTCTCGCACGGCGGTGCATGCCCACTCCCGCCTCAGGCGCCGCCCCGCGCCTCGAGGGCGAGGGTGCGCATGTCATTGAGGATGGTGGGGACGTCGAGCGTTGCCGCCGAGTAGATCTCGCGCACATAGCCATCGGGGTCGATGAGATAGACCCGCAGCACATGCTCGAACGCGCCGCCCGCGTCCGCTTCCTCGCCGGGCGGGGTCCGCGCCACCACCTCATCGAAGCCCTCGAGGATGGGAGCGAGGAAGAAATCGCCATAGGTGGTGAGGAACACCCAAGGCACACGCGCATCCTCGCCCACGCTCGCCGCAAACAGGCGGAGCTCGTCTGGCGTGTCGTGGCGGGGATCGAAGCTCAGCGAGACGAGCCGCACCCGCCCCGCGAGCAGCGGATCGGCCCGCGCCGCCTCGCGCACCGCATCGAAGGCGCTCCAGGCGGCGGGGCAGCCGGTGGGGTCGCGGCAGGTGCCGTAGAAGAAGGTGAGCAGGGTGATCCGTCCCGTGGTGTCGTGCCAGAGGAGATGCGGCAGCCCAGACGGCCCCACCACCAGCCCGCGTGGGACGGCGAAGATGCGG
>KN173945.1:2034-3261 GCA_000759655.1 Acidicaldus organivorans
TCGCCGGCGACAGGGTGGCAAGGACCAGACCCCCCAGCAGGGCGGTGGCGAGCACCACGCGCCCCCGTCCTTCCCCCTTCCGTAATCCCGCGATCCTTCCTGCTTCCCCCCGGCGGGCGCGCCTCATCGGGCGGAGAATTGCAGTGGCGGGGTGAGGGTCGCGGCCTGGGCGCGGGCGGTGAACTTCATGTGATGGGGCCGGCCGAGCCCCGCCTTGTAGAAATCGATGGCGAAGCGCTCACGAAGCTCATGCCCGTCCCAGTCATAGGCCTTGATGAACTGCTCGTTCTGGTCTCCCTTCTTGTCCCAGTTGGCGAGCAGGGAGGAGGTGAAATAGACCCGTTTGCCGTCCCAGCTCTCCGAGACCATGTTGACCTGCGAGCCGATCACCTTCTCGTAGATCTGGTGCGGATGCTCGGGATCGCTGAGGTCGAAGAGCCGCGTCTTGCCGTCGAGGAAGGTATCGACCCAGAGGTGCCTGGCATCGGCCGAAATCGAGATATCGACCGGGAGCGGCACCTGCTTGGGATCGCCGATGGGGCCGACGTCTTTGGCCTCCCACTCCCCTTGGGCGTTGCGCTTGATCAGCCAGAGCTGCGAGGTGAGCGCGGTCGCGGTCACCGCCCAGTCCTCGCCCGGCACCAGCGACCAGCGGATCTCGAGCGGCGAGCCGGGGACGGCAAAGATCTTTTCCGGCGTCATCGACTTGAGGTTCCACATCACCATGGTGCGGCCGAAATGCTGCATCGCCGTCTGGTCTTTCACCAGCTGGCCGAAATCCATCATGTAGTTGTTCCAGCCGGTGAAGCTCGAGGTGAGCATCGCGTTCTTGGCCGGGTTGATGCCGATGTCATAGCCGTAGCCGTCGCCGCCATCCGTGGTCGGCATCATGTGCACGGAGAGGAGGGTGCCGTCGTTGGAGTAAACGGCGATCCCGGTCACCCCGTCATGGGTCTTGGTGTTGGAGAGCGCCTGCACCGCCATCCGGCCGGGGAGGGCGTAAAAGGTGTGGGGGCCGACCAAGTCGGTCTTTTGCGGCAGATCGTCGATGGTCTTAGCCAGCTTGGGATGGGCGGGGTCGGTGCCGACGTCAAAGATGAAGATCTTGCTGTCGTCGAGCCGTCCGGCCCAGAGATATTTGCGGTCGTCGGTGAAGCCCATGTGGTGGGCCTCGCCCCGTCCGCCGACCGAGAGGGTGTCGATCACCTGCCCGTAATGGGGCGAGGC
>KN173945.1:3348-12826 GCA_000759655.1 Acidicaldus organivorans
GGGATCGACGTCGATGGTGACGAGCTTGTCGGAGCCGTCGCCGATCCCCTCCACGCCGAGCGTCCAGACATGCAGGAACTGTTCCTGGCCCTTGATCAGGGCGGTGATGTAGGGCGAATTGCAGGTCTCATCGGCCCGCGCCGGGGCGAGCCCCGCAGCGAGGCCCAGGGCGAGCAGGCTTCCCGCCATCAGCAGCGCATGTCGCATCGTTTCCTCCAACATTTTTGTCTTTGCAGCATAAGCGATTTTCGCAGCTTGCGGTCCTCCTACGCCCGATAACGGCTTTCAGCCCCGACCGCGAAAAATCTCGGGATTTCTAGCCAAATACTCCCCGCGAGTCAAGAAAATTCCGCTTCTGCCGCTGCTTTGTGGACTTCACATCGCGCCGATCCCGCAGCCGGGAATATACCTTGTCCTCACGAAGGGGGCGCCTTCCATGCCCGACGGGGGATAAAGGTTGCATTCACTGCCGGAGAACCGGTATCTTAAGGGATCAGTATTTTAAAAAGAGAGGGGGTTGCGGGGTTTCCGAAAGATGCGTTAAATTATAAACATGGACTCGAAAAACGCACAAGAGTGGGTTGAAAGCGCATCAACCTCAGGTTTAAATGGCTGGTTCCGGGAGTGCAAAGGATCACATGGATTTTCCTGCAGGCAAGATCCTTTCCAGCAAGGGATCCCGCGCGGCCTTGGGCCGCAAGAAACCGGCCACAGGGGCGGGGAAGAAGGCGGACGTTCCGCTAACCGTGATCCGTGGCCAAGTGACCAATGTCGTCCCTGGCGTCGTCGAGGGCTGGGTGGTCAATGCCAATGATCCGGCCGAGAAACTGACCATTGAATGCCTCGCGGACGGCGAGTTGGTTTATGAGACGGTGGCCAACATCTTCCGCCCCGACTTGCGCGACTATGGGCTGAGTGACTGTTATCACGGCTTTCGCATCGCCTTTGACCCGGACAAATATCGTATCGAGAGCCTCCGGATCATCGCCCGGTCAGCAGAGGAAGTGAGCGAGGTTTTTGGCATCGTCAAAGACCCGCCATCCCAAGGCAGGACGGGCGCCAGGGGGCTACCCGTTCCCGAAGAAAGGGCACGCACCGAACCGATCGACATTTTCTTCGACGTCAGCGATCTGGTCAATTTCTTCAAAGATTACCGGTTTCCAACCGGAATTCAGCGGGTGCAGATGGAGATCATCCGCAGCTTTTTTGGCCGCACGACAGAAAGTCTCAACGTTTCCGTCTGTGCCTTCGTTCAGGACAGGGATTTCTGGGTCGAAATTCCCCTGTCATTCTTCAATCATGTTTGCATGATGTCCATCACGGCGGACGACGAGAAGTGGCAGGAAACACTGACCGGGCTCAACGACCTGCTCCGGGAAATGCCCTATGTGGGCTTCACCAAAGGTGCGTATCTGGTCGATCTCGGGTCTTCGTGGTGGCTGCGCAATCTTTTCCTCAAAATCCGCCATGCCAAAAAGCTATACGATATCAAATATATTCCCTTCATTCATGATGTCATACCGGTTCGGTTGCCCGAGTTCTGTGTCAAGCGATTGGTCCAGGACTATCTTTCCTGGCTGAATGGCATATTCGATCACGCCGGTCATTTTCTATGTAATTCAAATTATACACAGAATGATTTTTGCAATGTCGCAGCCCATCTGGACCGGAAGATAACGACCCCTCCTTCCGTCATCATGCTGGATGGAGATTTCAGATCCTTGAGCGAGACCTTGCCCGAGGGAGGGGGCGTCGGCAAGGGAGAAGGGGGTGCAGACAAGATAAAAGAGATTTTGGAAAAGCTTGGCGTCCGGGACGGCCAGTATACTTTGTTCGTGTCCACCATCGAGCCGCGCAAAAACCATAATCTGGTTTTTTCGGCCTGGCTTCGCCTGATCCGGGAGAGGGGGTTGGGCGCGGTCCCGCATCTTCTTTGCGTAGGCAAGAGCGGGTGGCTGAACGAGGCGATTTACGCCCAGGTGATGGCGAGTGACCTTCTCAAACAGAAAGTAATCTTCCTTTCCAACCTGAGTGACGTCGAACTCTCCTATCTCTATTCCCACGCCATGTTCACCATCTATCCGAGCGGCTACGAGGGATGGGGGCTTCCGGTCACCGAGTCTCTTTGTTATGGCAAGATACCGATCATTTCCAATCGTACCTCGCTTCCCGAAGCGGGGGGTGACTTCGCTGAATATTTCGATCCCGACTCCCTCAAGGAACTCGTAGAAAAAATAAGAAAGATTGCATTCGACGATGCCTACCGGAAGGCGCGCGAAAACTACATCCGCGAACATTTCCGTCCCCGCTCCTGGCAGGAAATCGCCGATGACATCATCGACGTCCTCAGGCGGCACAAGGTGCGCACACCACCAAGCCCCCAGCCTTGGCCGTGGGTGAAAGAGGCGGTCAGTGGGCAATACTATTTTATGGGTTCGATCGAAATGGACCGCCCCCTCAAGGGGATTGTCACCGGGGAAGCGTTCCGCCAGGGCGACGGATGGTGGTGGCCTGAGCCTTGGGGATGCTGGACCAAAAAGACAACGGCGCGCCTCGAGTTTTCCTACCAGCCGAAGGGAGAGCGGGTCCGGCTCTATCTCGGCCTCAAGGGTTTTCATAAATGTGAATCCGCTGCGACCGTCACCATCGACGGCGCGTACCGGCGCACCGTGTCGATCGGGCTCGATGGCGTGAAGTGGATCATCTTTTACCTCGATCCCGACATGATGGCCGTCATGCCACGGCATGAGGACAGGGTGTTGATCGGTGTAACGATCGGTTCGAGCGATCACGTCGACTTCAGCGAAGATACGGACGGCGGCGACTCCCGCACCGCCGGGGTCGGCGTCATCGGCTTCATGGTGTGCGACGAAAGCGACATCAAGGGGAGGCTCAACCTCCTCGAAAAAATCGCCATCGACGACCGCACGGCCGATCTCCACTACGCCGAGTTCCGCTCGCCGCTGATCTAAACGCAAGGCCTCTGGGAAGAGGCTGAGGGTCTGCTCAGCCGCCTCCCGTCCGCGCGCTCACCAGCCGCTCGATCAGCACCGCGGCGATGATGATGACGCCGATCGCCGAGCCCTGCCAGAACGGCGAGACGCCGAGCAGATTGAGCCCGTTGCGGATCATCACCATGATCAGCACGCCGATCAGCGTGCCAATCATCGAGCCGCGGCCGCCGGCCAGACTGGCCCCGCCGATCACCACGGCGGCGATCGCATCGAGCTCGAGCCCGGTCCCCGCCAGCGGATCGACCGAGAGGATCTGCGCGGACATCAGCACCCCGGCGATCGCCGAAAAAACGCCAGAAATCACATAAGGCAAGATGCTGTAGCCGAGCACGTTGAGACCCGCGATGCGCGCCGCCTCGCGGTTGGAGCCGATCGCGTAGATCGTCCGTCCGCCGCGGGTGAAGCCGAGATAGAGCCAGGTGAGGACATAGATCGCAATCAAGCTCGCCACATTGGAGGGCACGCCGAGGATCGGCGTATAGACGAGATCGCTCATCGCGGCGGGGAGATCGGAAATCGAATTCTGGCCCGAGAAGATATAGGCGAGGCTCCGCCCGATCGCCATCACGCCGAGCGTGACCACGAAGGAGGGAAGCCCGAACCGCGCCACCAGCACCCCGGAAAAGAGCCCGGCGATCCCGCCGCTGACCAGCGCCGCGCCTACCCCGGCGGCGATTCCGTAATGGCGGATGGTAAGACCCATGATCACCGCGGTCACGCCGAGCACCGAGCCCACCGAGAGATCGATGCCGCCGGTGAGGATGACGAAGGTCATCCCCGCGGCGACGATCCCCGTCACCACCGACTGATCAAGGAGGTTGAGGAGATTGTTGGCCTGCAGGAAAAAGGGCGAGGCGAGGGAAAGGGCTGCGAAGACGAGCAGGGCAAGCCCCAGCATCCGCACTTCGAGTCGCTTGAGCCAGCGCCGCGTCCCCGCCGCCCGCACGCCCACGTTCTGAGACATCACGACCTCATCTCCCGTCTTCGCTTACATCTCGTGAGCGATCACCGCGCCGATCCGTTGGCGCAAGGGTGCTGGCTCGGGAAGGCTCGCCCCGGCGAGCGAGAGCCCGATCCAGCCGAGCGCATGGCCGCGATGGCTTTTGACGGGAACGAGCAATGTCGCCGGGCTGCCGCCCGCCTCCCGCACGAACCCCTCTTTCGGGGCGGAAAGCGCCGCGGGAATGCGGGTTGCGGCGATGAGCGGCGTCTCTCCCGCCCGGAAGCCGGGCTCGGCCGCACTATCCTCGCCCACGCGGGCGAGGCAATAGAACCGCCCTCCCTCCGTCAGACTCCCATCGATCAGGCCCCAGAACGCCACGCCCCCATATTCGGCGACCAATGCGGCAAGCAAGCTGCTCACCGCGCCCATCGAGCTGCGCGGCGCGGCGAACAGAGTGAGCTTGGTCTCATCGAGCAGCGCGCTTTCGACGTCGGCGATGGTGGTGCCGTCACTGATGACGACGATGCGCGCGCAGAGCTCGAGCAGTTCCTCGAAATCGGAGGAGACGACCAGCACTGCGGTGCCCGAAGCTGCGACCTCGCGCAGCATGTCATAGATCGACCGCCGCGTGCCGATATCGACCCCCTTGGTCGGCTCATCGAGCAGAAGCACCCGGGGTTTCAGCAGAAGCCAGCGGGCGAGGATGATCTTCTGTTGCATGCCTCCCGAAAAGGCGAGCATGCTCGCCTCATCGAGCCGCCCTGCCGGAAGGTCGAGGCGTTCGAGCAGGCGCCGCGCCTCGGCCTCGCGATCGCGCAGGCCAACGCCGAAGCCGCGGCGCGCGGCGAGATGGGCAAGGAAGAGGTTCTCCTGCACCGAAAGATCGGGCACGATGCTCTGCCCGCGCCGGTCTTCGGGGACGAGGGCGAGCCCGGCGCGGATCGCCTCACGCGGCCGGTGGGGGGCGAAAGGGCGGCCTTCGAGCCGCATCTCGCCGCCCGCAGGGGCGCGGAGGCCGAAGAGGATCTCGAGCGTCTCCGACCGGCCGGCGCCGACCAGCCCGCCCAGGCCCAAGATCTCGCCCCGGTGCAGGGTGAAGGAGACGTCGCGCACCTTGGGCGGTGCGGCGAGATGGCGGGCCTCGAGCACCACCTCCTGCCCGTTGGCGGTGGTCCGAGACGAGGTCCTCCCGCCAGAGACGTCCTGGCCCGCCATGAGACGGATGAGCTCGGCCTGGGTGAGCGAGGCGGTGGGGATGGAGGCGGCGACGGTGCGGCCCTCGCGCAGCACCGTCACCCGGTTGGTGATGGCGAAGACCTCTTCGAGCCGGTGCGAGACGAAGACAATGCCGCGTCCCTCCTCGCGCAGCCGGGTGATGATGTCGAAGAGGCGCTCGACCTCGCCCGGGCTGAGCGAGGCGGTGGGCTCGTCGAAGATGATCAGCGCCGCCTCCATTGCGAGCGTCTTGGCGATCTCGACGAGCTGGCGCTGCGCCGCCGAAAGACTTCGCACTTCGGCCTCCAGAGGGAGGGACTGCGCCTGTCCGAGCCCCTCCAGGATAGCCTCGGCCTGGGCGCGGAAGGCGCGGGGGCGGAAGCCGCCGGGCCGGGCGAGAGCGGGGAGGAAGATGTTCTCGAGTACGGTGAGATCGGGGGCGAGCGAGGTCTCCTGCATCACCATGCCGATCCCGGCCTCGATCGCCTCGCGCGGGCGGCGCGGCGCGTAGGGCGCGCCCCGCCAGAAGATCTCGCCCCGGTCATGCCGCACCTGACCCGAGAGCACCCGCGAGAGGGTGGATTTCCCCGCCCCGTTGGCGCCGAGCAGCCCGTGCACCTCGCCCGCCCGCACTTCGAGCGAGGCGCAGGCCAACGCCCGCGTGCGATCGAAGATTTTTTCGATGCCGCGGGCGGAGAGGAGGGCCGTGTCAGACATCGAGATGCCCCGCCATCACCCCGGGGGGCTCAGGAGAGCTCCCCCGCGAACACCGTCTTGCGGATCGTGGGCAGCATCTGCTCGACGTTTTCCGGGGTGACGACGAGGATGGGGACGAGGATCTCCTTCTCCACCGGCTTGCCGTTGAGATGGGCGATCATCGCCTCCGCCGACTTCACGCCCATCTCGTAGGGCTGCTGCATGCCCGAGCCCACCACCTGGCCCGACTTGATGAGCTCGACCAGTTCCGGCGTGCCGTCGAAGGAGGCGACCAGCACCTGCCCCTCGCGCCGCGCCGCCTTGATGGCGCGGAGCGCGCCGGTGGTCGGCTGGTCGGTCTGCACGAAGAGGCCGCGCAGGTCGGGATGGGCGGTGAGCATGTCCTGGACGAAGCGGAAGGTCTCGTCGGGCGTGTAGGACTGCATCTGCTGCAGCCCGGCCTCGCGGGTGATCCCCGCCTCCTGCATCGCCTTGCGGAAGCCCGCGGTGCGCGCCTGGCCGTTGCGGCGCGCCTGGCTGATGGTGACGAGGCCCACCGAGCCGTTCTGCCAGCCCTTCGCGATCATCTTCTGGGCGAGCACCTTGCCGATGCCGTACGCCCCTTCGAAATTGTTGGAGATGATGAAGGAGACGTAGGTGCCGGAATTGGTGCCGATGTCGGAGACCACCACCGGGATGCCGGCTTTTTCGGCAAGCGCCAGCACGGCGGGGGCGGTGGAACTGTCGGTCGGCGAGATGCAGATCCCGGCCACGCCACGGGCGATCACGTCCTGGGCATTCTTGAGCTGGGTTGCCGCGCTGTTGTGGCTGTCGAGCGCGAGGAAACCGTAGCCGTTCTGCTTGGAGACGTCCTCGATGCCGCGGGCGAGATAACGCCAGAAGGGAAGGTCGAGACCGGGGGTGAGATAGACGATGGTTTTTTCCGCAGCCCGGGTGCGAATGGCTGGGACGAGACCGGAAAGGGCCATAGCCGAGCCAGCGAGCAGGGAACGCCGCCTGAGTTTCATTGTTTCCTCCGTGTTGATCATTGGGCGTAGATGACAAGTGCCGCCATGATGGAGGGGAAGACGCCGCTTTTCAACCGGGGCCCGGACGGGGTGGGCGAGCGTGAGCGGCGCCGCCCCATCGCGCAGGGGCGGAGGCGCTGCCGGCGACGGGCTATTCGGCGCTCGAGCTCGGGGAGGGCGTAAGCGGGGCGGAGGATGCGGGGCTGCCCCCCCAGCCCTCTTTGGGCCGCCGTTCGCGCCCCTCCAGCGTCCAGGGGTGACGGCGGCGCATCTCGCGCACCAAAGTCAGGCGGTTTGCGTTGATTTCGGTTTCGGTGCGCAGCATCGAGCGCGGATGGATGCGATAGCGCGCGAGGACTTCATCGAGGTGATAGCCGAAGAGACCGGCCTCGGCGAGGCGGCACCAGAAATCGTAATCCTCCCAGCCCTGGGGCCTTATCTCGTGATAGCCGCCGATGGCGGCCCAGGCGGCGCGGCGGACGAGGGCGGTGGCGTCGATGTAATTGCCGGGGGCGAGCCGGATCGGATCGTAGGGAAGATTGGCGAAAATCCCTTCTTCGGCGCCGAAACATTCGAGGGTGGGATAGACGAAGGCCGCCCCGCTCGACTCGATGGCCTCGAGGCAGCGCGCGAGGCAATCGGGAAGCATCACGTTGTCGGCGTCGAACGGCATGACAAACGGGGTTTCGGCAAAGGCGAAGCCCGCGTTGCGGGTGCGGGCGAGACCGGCGTTCATCTCGTTGGTGAGGAGCAGGGCGCGGTTGAAGCGCTGGTGATGACGCGCAAACCATTCTTCCGCCCGCGCGAGCGAGTCATCGGTGGAGCAGTCATCGACGACGACGAGATCGAGATCGGTGAGGGTCTGCGCGGCGATCGAATCGAGCGTTTCGATAACGTAATCGGCGTAGTTGTAGAGGGGCACGACCGCACTCACCCGGCTCGGCCGCAATGTGTCATGCCGGAAGACGGTGCGGGTTGCAGCAGGCAGCGGGGGCGGGGACCAGGTATGTCCGGCGCGCGCCACGTCGAGGGCGAAGGCGCGGGCGGCGCGCCGCCCGCGATGCAGCGTCTGTTCGAGAAAACTCGCCACCAGCTCGACTCGCCGCTCCGGCCCATAGGTCCAGAGCGCATGGAGATAGGCAGTGCGGCCGATGCGCCTCCGCAGCGCCTCATCCTCAACGAGGCGGGCGAGGGCGTCGAACCACTCCGCCTCGTTTGCGGCGAGGAAACCGGTTTCCCCATGACGGATGGCGCGCCGGAAGGGGTCGGTCGGCGAGCAGACGCTCGGCACCTCGACCAGAGCCGCCTCGAAATATTTGAGCTCGCTCTTCGCCTCACAGAACGGATTGCCCGTCTCGAGCGGGGCGATGTTGATGTCGAAGCGGGCAAGCTCGTCGGGAAGGGCCGGAACTGGCACCATCTCCCGCCATTCGATCTGCGCATCGAGCCCAGCGAGTTCTGGAAACTCCTCGAGATCGAGGGTGGGCCAGGGGCCCTGGCGGAAGAGGACGAGGCGGGTGTGCGGATAGCGGGCGAGGATGCGGGCGAGGGCGGGGACGGCCACCGCGAAGTCCCGTTGATGGGTGCGGCTTCCCGCCGGATAGCCGATGCGGATGAGACCATCCGTCCCGGCGAGTTGCCGTCGCCGCCGCGCCAGGCGGGCGATCCGCCAGGCGTCCTCATCGAACCCGTTGGGGATGACGAAGGTTGGGATGGCCCAGCGTTGCAGTTCACCGGCGAGATAATGGGTCGGGGCGCAGGCGAAATCGGAAATGGCGAGCGTCTGCTGGGTCACCGCGAAATGGCGGGCGACGTCGCGCCGATCGAGCTTGCGGGTGCGGATGCCGTCGATGATCCTGGGATCGGCGAGCGCCGGATCGACCATCAGGTCATCGACGTCGAAGACGACGATGATGCCCCGCTGGCGCGCCGCCTCGATCTGGGCGTGGATCTCGGGGCTGAGCGGGGCGCGCCATATGAAGAGGAGATCGCTCGCTGAGACGAGCGGCGCGAAGGCATCCGCATCGAGCTCCTTGTAATCGTGGATGGAGAGCGTGGCCCCGAGCGCGCGCGCCGCTTCGGCAAAGCGGAGCACCCGGTAGGTGTGCCCAGGCGTGTCGGCCTCACCGGAAATCATCACGATGCGCGGCGCGCGCCCGCTTGCCTCCTTTTCGGGAAGGAGGACATGATTGCCGCGCCCCCGTTCGGCGGCGTCATCCATCCGCAGGGCGGGGCGGATCTTTCGGTTTTCGGCCCGTCCGGCAATCTCGTAGTGAAAAAGCGGATTGGTGCCCGAAGAGAGGACGTCGGGGTTGAGCAGGTAATAACCGTAGGAGGAAAACCCAGGGCCCGGATCGAAGCCGCGAAAGGCGCCCTCGTCGATATAGTGATCGACCGGATCGACGCCGCTTTCCCGCACCTCGCGGTAACGGGCGAGATACCAGGCGCGGTCGAAGAGCGGGCTTGACGCAACGACGTTGCGGATACGTGACCTTTCCGCCGAGGGCAGGGGCGCGCGGCGCTGCGCCGCGGCCATCGCCGCCCCGAAGGCCCGCATCACCCGCTCGAGACGCCGCCCCTCA
>KN173945.1:13034-14713 GCA_000759655.1 Acidicaldus organivorans
TCGGCAAGGCCGATCATGCGCGGGCGAGCCTCGCCCCGCTGATCGGCCTCCCCCTTGGCGAGGGCGAGTTTCTGGCGGAGGTCGGCGGCCTCGGCTTCGAGCGCCGCGATGCGCTCGGCGAGAAGCGTAATCAACGCCGCCTCGCGCTGCGACCGGTCGCGTCCCATCCCAGAGGACGCCGCGCCCTGCGCGGTGATCAGCAGGGCGCCATAATGCTNCCCCCTTGGCGAGGGCGAGTTTCTGGCGGAGGTCGGCGGCCTCGGCTTCGAGCGCCGCGATGCGCTCGGCGAGAAGCGTAATCAACGCCGCCTCGCGCTGCGACCGGTCGCGTCCCATCCCAGAGGACGCCGCGCCCTGCGCGGTGATCAGCAGGGCGCCATAATGCTCGGCGAGCGGGCGGTGGGAGGCGAGGAGGAGCGAGAAATCATCGGGGAGAGAGGGCGTCGCTCCATGCGCGATCCAGGCCTTCCTCTCTGACGCGGCATGATCTTCGGCGATCTCGTAGATAGCAACCGGTGCTTTGCCGTCGAGCAAAACCCCCTCCAGCACCCGCCCGCCGAGCCGGATGACGTGGGGAAAGACATCGCGCAGCGCCGCCTCGAGCCGTGCGGGACCTGGCACGATGGCGCCACAAGGGCCCGCCGCGCCCACCGGCCCGGCCACGGCGAGGAACAAGCCCTCGCGGCCAATGGTGCGGGCGGCGGCGCGGAGCAGCGGAGTCCAGAGCCCGCCGGCCGCGGCAAGTGCAGCGGCGGTGAGGATGACGAGGCCGCCCTCTTCTGCCGGCCCAATATCGGTCGCGCCGCTCGCGCCCGCGTCATTCCCGTTCCCCCTCATTTCACCCCATTTAAGGGCCGTCTTGTGCGCCAGAGTGACGGATGCGCCGCCCGGGGCGCCGTCCAGGCCCGCTGGATGCGGGCTCAACGGAACCGCATTCAGCGGGATGAAGTCGATCTTTCCCAAGGCGGCGGCGAACGCAGCCTCGTCATCGGCACTCCCAATGACGAGCGGCGGGCGGGCAGGCGCGATTTCACGCACGAAGAGCGCCAGGGCGGCGAGAACGGGATCGCGGGGCTCGTTCGCTTGCAACTCAGGATCTCCCGGCACGGTGAGCAGGCAAAGCGCCGCCTCTTCTGCCTGATGCGGCCCCAAAAGGCGAGAGCGCCAGACGCTATCCTTCCCCGGCGAGGCGGAGCGGGTTGAGGAGCTCATCGAGCTTCGCATCGTCGATCCCGTGCTTCTCGCGGGCGAGATCGCGCACCCGCCTTCCGGTTGCCAGCGCCTCGCGGGCGAGAGCCGCCGCCGCCTCATAGCCGATCACCGGCACCAACGCCGTCACCGTGCCCACGCTCGCCTCGAGATGGCGGGCGCATTGCTCGGGCCGCGCCTCGATGCCCTTCACGCACCGCTCGGTGAAAACCTGGGCCACATGGGTGAGCAACATCAGTGATTCGTGGAGGTTGAAGGCGATCAGTGGTTCGAAGGCGTTGAGCTGAAGCTGGCCCGCCTCGGCGGCCAGGGTGAGGGCGAAGTCGTTGCCGATCACCTGGAAACAGACCTGATTGACCACTTCCGGGATCACCGGATTGACCTTGCCCGGCATGATCGAGGAGCCGGGCTGGACGGCGGGCAGGGCGATCTCGCCGATCCCGCCGCGCGGGCCGGAGGAAAGGAGACGG
>KN173945.1:14763-14859 GCA_000759655.1 Acidicaldus organivorans
GACTGCACGAGCGGGATGCCGCTGAGGGCGGCAAGCTCGGCAATCGCCCGCGGTCCATAGGCGGGATCGGCATTGATCCGCGTCCCGATCGCCGTG
>KN173945.1:14883-18142 GCA_000759655.1 Acidicaldus organivorans
AGGTCGGAGGCGATCTTGGAGAGCTTGGTCGCGATCCGCTTGAGCACTCCGGAAAACATCACGAACCCGCCCATGTCCCAGCTCGCCTCGACCAGGTTCTGCGACTGCACGAGCGGGATGCCGCTGAGGGCGGCAAGCTCGGCAATCGCCCGCGGTCCATAGGCGGGATCGGCATTGATCCGCGTCCCGATCGCCGTGCCCCCCAGATTGACCTCGCGCAGGAGCCGCGCCGCCTCGTTGAGCCGCTCGATGTCCTCGCGGATGGTGGTGGCGAAGGCGCCGAACTCCTGGCCCAGGGTCATCGGCACCGCATCCTGCATCTCGGTCCGCCCGAGCTTGACGATATGAGCGAAGGCCGCCGCCTTCTCCTCGAAAGCGCGGGCGAGCCCATTGAGGGCCGCCTCGAGCGCGGGCAGGGAGAGGAGCACCGAAAGCCGGACCGCTGTGGGGTAGGTGTCGTTGGTCGATTGCGAGAGATTAACGTGATCGTTGGGGTGCAGCACGTGATAGGCGCCGCGCGGATGGCCGAGGATCTCGATAGCGCGGTTGGCGGTCACCTCGTTCATGTTCATGTTGGTCGAGGTGCCCGCCCCTCCCTGGATCACATCGACCGGGAACTGGTCATGAAGCGCGCCGGCAGCGATTTCGGCGGCGGCCTGGTCGATGGCCCGGAACCGCTCCTCGGAGAGTTTGCCGAGACTGTAATTGGCCCGGGCCGCAGCTTGCTTGACCAAGGCGAGGGCCTTGATCAGGGCCGGGTAATGGGAGAGCGGAATGCCCGAGATCGGGAAGTTCTCGATCGCCCGCAGGGTCTGCACGCCCCAATAGACATCGGCCGGCACCTCCCGTTCGCCGAGACTGTCATGCTCGATCCGCCTTTGCGTCATCCTCCCCTCCGCGCAGCAGCCGTTCGGGCCAGAGATGCACCATCATCGAAAAAAGGGCGAAGGCCAAGCCGAGCAGGGCCACCGCGCCATAGCCGCCTTCCTGCCAGAGAAGACCGGCGGCCGCCGAGCCGAGAGCGCCGCCTGCGAACATGGTGGTGACGAAGACGGTGTTGATACGGCTCCGCGCTTCGGGCCGGAGCGCGTAGATCACGCTTTGGTGCGCGATCAACGCCATCTGCACGCCGAGATCGAGCAGGATTACGCCGAGGACGAAGGCGCCAAGCGTAGGGGCGAGGGCGAAGACGAGCCAGGAGAAGCCGGTGAGCGCAATGCCGAGCCGGATGACGGCGCGCGGGCCGCGCCGGTCGGCGCTCCGTCCAGCAAGCGGCGCGGCGAGCGCTCCCGCCGCGCCGACCAGGCCGAAGAGCCCCGCCGCTGCCGGGCCGAGATGGAAAGGGGGCGCGGCGAGGCGCAGTGCGAGGGTGGCCCAGAACGCCGAAAACGCGCCGAAC
Organism: Acidicaldus organivorans; assembly: GCA_000759655.1. Classification (GTDB taxonomy): domain Bacteria; phylum Pseudomonadota; class Alphaproteobacteria; order Acetobacterales; family Acetobacteraceae; genus Acidicaldus; species Acidicaldus organivorans. Next base: position 16,283 of record KN173945.1, read on the forward strand.
AGGCCGGCCTGGGCGAGGGCGGCACGGCGCAGGGGGCGGAGTTCGGCATAAAGCGCGAGCAGTGAAACGAGGAGCCGCGCGTAAGAAAGCGGGGGTTTGGGCAGCGGCGCGGGCAGGGCGAGCGCCAGCGCCAGCGCCATCAGCGCATCGAGCCCGAGCCCCATCGCGAACACGGCGCGCCAGCCCCACAGTGCCGCGATCGCCCCGCTCGCCACCCGGCCGAGCAGGATGCCGAGCAGAAGCCCGCTCATCACCGTCCCCACGGTGGCGCCCCGTCGCTCGGGGGGCGCGAGTTCGGCGGCGAAGGGCACGATCTGCTGGGCCACGCTCGCGCCGATGCCGATCGCGACCAGCGCGGCGAAGAGGAACGCGGCGCTGGGGGCGAGGGCGGCGGCGGTGAGGGCGAGCGCCAGGAAGAGGAGCTGGCCGAAGATGAGGCGCCGGCGGTCGAGCCCGTCACCGAGCGGGACGAGAAAGAAGAGGCCGAGCCCGAATCCGATCTGGTTGGCGGTCGGCAGCAGGGCGACGAGGTGGGGGCTTTCCGGGAAGCTCTGGCGCAGCACGTCGAGGAGGGGCTGGACATAATAGATATTGGCCACCGCCGCGCCGGCTGAAAACGCCATGACGGCGATGCTCTCGGGACGGAGGCGGGAGGGTGGGGCGGCGTGGGGCAGGGTCATCCTCGACTTTCGGCAGGTTGGCGCGCAAGGCGCGGCAGGAAAAAGGGCAGGGAAAAGAAGGGGCGGGAAAAAGATAGAGGGAGCAGGGGAAGATCGCCAGACGAGAGATGACAGGCGAGAGATGACGGGCAAGAGAGGACAGGCGAGAGATGAGAGGAAAGGGGCGAGGCGCTGGGGGCGGGAGGACCGCCGCCAGCCGGGGAGCGCTTGGCAAGAACGGGCTTCCACCCCCATAATGGTGGCCATTGCTTCGATGTCCCGCTTGGCGAAAGGCCATCGCATGCGCCGCACGAGTGGATGGTTTCCTCCTTTCCCTGGCTTGGCCCCTTTGACCTCGTTGGCGGAGAGGTTCCGCCTTCGACCCCGCATGACCTTCCGCGCCCGGGTGCGGCGATGAGCCCCGCCTTGCGGATCGCCGCGGGCGGGCTGGTCGGCGCGACGGGCGTCATCCTCGCCGCCTATGCGGCGCATGCCCGCCTCAGCCCAGAGGGGGCGCGCTTCATCGGCCGCGCCGCCGAGATGGCGCTCTGGCACGCGCCACTGCTCCTCTTCCTCGGCCTTTGGGGACGGGGCGGGGCGGGCACTTTCGCCGCGCTTGCCGCCCTTCTCGGGGTGATCCTGTTTTCGGGCTCGGTCGCCGCTCTCGGCTTCGGCCTGATCAGCCGCACGCCCCTTGCCCCGGTGGGCGGGACGCTCTGCATCCTCGCCTGGCTGCTCACCGCTTATGCGGGGCTGCGCGGCTGAGGCGCTTCAGGCGTTGGCGAAGGCGCTGAGCCCGGTCTGGGCGCGGCCGAGGATGAGGGCGTGCACGTCATGCGTGCCCTCATAGGTGTTGACCGCTTCGAGATTCATCACGTGGCGGATGACGTGATACTCGTCCGAGATCCCGTTGCCGCCGTGCATGTCGCGGGCGGTGCGGGCGATCTCCAGCGCCTTGCCACAGGAATTGCGCTTGCAGAGGCTGATCATCTCGGGCGCGGCGCGTCCCTCGTCGAGGAGCCGCCCGAGCCTCAGCACCGCCTGCCGGCCTATGGCGATCTCGGTCTGCAGGCGGTGCTGAGGCTCGGGCGCGGCGCGTCCCTCGTCGAGGAGCCGCCCGAGCCTCAGCACCGCCTGCAGGCCTATGGCGATCTCGGTCTGCATGTCGGCGAGCTTCTTCTGGATGAGCTGGGTGGCGGCG
>KN173945.1:18232-19536 GCA_000759655.1 Acidicaldus organivorans
AGCGGCTTGCCGAACATCTTGCGCTCGAGCGTGTAGGCGCGCGCCGCATGCCAGCAGAACTCGGCGGCGCCGAGCGCCCCCCAGGCGATGCCGTAGCGCGCATTGTTGAGGCAGGAGAACGGCCCGCGCAGCCCGCTCACCCCGGGGAGCATGTTTTCCTCGGGGACGAAGACGTCCTCCATCATGATCATGCCGGTGATCGACGCGCGGAGGCTGAACTTCCCCTCGATCTTCGGCGTGGTGAGCCCCTTCATGCCCCGCTCGAGGAGAAAGCCGCGGATCGTCCCCTCGTCATCCTTGGCCCATACCACGCAGACATCGGCGATCGGGGAATTGGTGATCCAGGTCTTGGCGCCGTTGAGGACGTATCCGCCCGCGCTGCGCCGGGCCCGGGTCCGCATCGAGGCGGGATCGGAGCCGGCGTCGGGTTCGGTGAGGCCGAAACAACCCACCCATTCGCCGCTTCGGAGCTTGGGGAGGAACTTGGCACGCTGTGCCTCCGAGCCGAAGGCGTGGATCGGATACATCACCAGCGAGGACTGCACCGAAAACGCGCTGCGGTAGCCGGAATCGACCCGCTCGATCTCGCGCGCGATCAGCCCGTAGGCGACGTAGCCGACATCGGCGCAGCCATAGCCCGAGAGCGTGGCCCCGAGAAACCCCATCTCGCCCATCTCGTTCATGATGGCGCGGTCGAAGACTTCGTGCCGATTGGCCTCGAGCACGCGGGGGAAGAGCTTCTCCTGGGCGAAAGCGTGTGCCGCGTCGCGGATGGCGCGTTCCTCCTCGGTGAGCTGGTCTTCGAGGCGGAACGGGTCATCCCAGGCGAAGGGGGCAAATCCGCCCTTCTTGGCGGCAAGCGATGCGGTCATGGTACGTCCTCCGGATAGGTTTCGTCTTGGGGTGCGTTTTCTTTCCCGGGCGCGGCAGGGGCGGGCTCGCCCATGCGCGGCGCATCAAAGGGCTGTGCCCCCGCATCCGGCGCGGCCTCCGGCTCCGCCGCCGGGCCTATTGCAGGCGAGGGCGGCTCCGCCACGGCTGAGCGAGCCAGGGCAGGCTCTGGCGCCGGCGGCTCTGACACAAGCGGCTCTGGCGCAAGCGGCTCAGGAGCAAGCGGCTCTGGCGCAAGCGGCTCAGGTGCAAGCGGCTCTGGCGCGGCGGGCTCCGCCCCAAGGCGCTCAAGCGATTGGCGCTCAGGCGCTGGGGATTCAGCAGACGCCGGGCGCTCAGGCGCGGAGGGAGCAGGACGGGTGAAAGCGGGACGGAGGATGAAGGCCGGAATCGCCGCTCCAAACCCGACCACC
>KN173946.1:0-1645 GCA_000759655.1 Acidicaldus organivorans
GGGAGGGGGCGGGCGGCGGGCGCTTCCCCAGCGCCTCGGGATTGATGATGCGCAGCGGCCGGCCGTCGAGGAAGGCTTCGATGTTCTCCACCGCCTGGGTGTAGAAAAGCCGCATGATGTCCTCGGTGACGTAGCCGAGATGGGGGGTGAGCACCGTGTTGGGGGCGCGGCGCAGCGGATGCTCGGGCGGGAGCGGCTCGCGGTGGAAGACGTCGAGCGCGGCAATCAGGCGGCGGGACTCGACCGCCTCGATCAGCGCCCCCTCCTCGATGAGCGCGGCGCGGGCGGTATTGATGAGGATCGCCCCCGGCTTCATCAGGGAAAGCTCGGCGCGGCCCAGGATGTGGCGGGTGCGCTCGGAGAGGACGAGATGGAGGCTCACCGCGTCCGACTCGGCCAAAAGCGCCTCTTTCCCCGCATAGAGGCAGCCCGCCGCCTCCGCCCGTTCCGGGGTGAGGTTGGGGCTCCAGGCGAGCGTGCGCATCTCGAGCGCCTGGGCGTAGCGGGCGAGCCGGCTGCCGATGCGCCCGAGCCCGATGATGCCGAGCGTCTTTCCGGCAAGCCCCCGCCCGAGCCCGATCCCCTCCTGGAACCGCCCGGCGCGGAGATTGCGATCACCCGCGGCGATGTGGCGGGCGGCGGCAAGCAGGAGGCCGAGCGCGAGCTCGGCGGTCGCCGCGCCCGAACGGTCGCTCTCGGTGGTGGCGACCGCGATGCCGAGCCGGGTCGCCGCCTCGAGATCGAGGCTTCCCGCCCGCGGCCCGGTCATGGCGATGAGCCTGAGCTCGGGCAGGCGTTCGAGCAGGGCGGCGGGGAAGGGGGTGCGCTCGCGCAGCGCGAGCACGATGGCGAAGGGGGCGAGCATCTCCGCCGCCTCGTCGAGCGAGGCGAAGGCGGTGTGGAAGAAGGTGAGTTCGGCGCGCGCCTGCAAAGGCTTCCAGTCGGCGAGCCCGCGGGCCACGTCCTGCCAGTCATCGAGGATGGCGATCTTGACCATTGGCCGTTCCCGTTCTTGCTTCCCCTCACCCGGATGAGGGGTTTTGCCCAAAGGGAGAAGCCGAAGCTTGCGCCGCCGGGCGGGGCAGGGCAAGGGGAGAGACGCGCAAGGGCGCGGGCGCGGCGCAGTCAGGAGAAAGTGCACTGGGGAGAAAGTGCGCTGAGGAGAGAGGGATGGCGCAGATCGGGAGCGGGATCGGGATCGGCGGGGAGAGCGGGGCGGCGTCCGTGGCCGCAGCAAACCCGCCACTTTCCGCCGCGGCGCGCGCGGACCTGCTCGCCCGGCTGGCCGCCCTTCTCGGCCCGCGCGGACTGCTTGCCGACCCCGCCGACATGGCGCGCTATGCCGAGGACTGGCGCAAGCTCTACCGCGGCGCCCCGCTCGCCGTGCTCCGCCCCGACTCGGCGGAAACGCTCGCCGCCTGCGTCCGCCTCCTCGCCGAGGCCGGGGTCGGCATCGTCCCCCAGGGCGGCAATACCGGCATGGTGGGGGGGGCGGCGCCGCGGGAGAGCTTGCGCCAGTCCTCGGCATAGCGCGCCATGTCGGCGGGGTCGGCATCGTCCCCCAGGGCGGCAATACCGGCATGGTGGGGGGCGCGGCGCCGCACGAGGGCGGGCGCGAGGTGGTGGTGAGCCTTGAGCGGCTCAA
>KN173946.1:1756-6729 GCA_000759655.1 Acidicaldus organivorans
CCGGCTCCGCGCCCGCGATCCGGTCGATCTCACGCTTACCGTCGAGGCGGGGATGACGCTCAAGGCGGCGCAGGAGCTTGCCGCGGAGATGGGGGCGTTCCTGCCGCTCTCCATCGCCTCCGAAGGCACCGCCACCATCGGGGGGGTGCTTTCCACCAATGCCGGGGGCAATCTCACTGTCCGCTTCGGCAATGCGCGCGAGCAGGCGCTCGGGCTCGAGGTGGTGCTCGCTTCGGGGGAGGTGTGGAACGGGCTGCGCCGCCTGCGCAAGGACAATACCGGCTACGCGCTCCGCCACCTCTTCATCGGCGCGGAAGGAACGCTTGGCATCATCACCGCCGCGGTGCTGAGACTGGTCCCCGCCTTGCAAAGCCGCGCGGTGACGATGGTGAAGCTTCCCTCGGCCGAGGCGGCGCTCGCCCTCTTCGGGCGCATCCAGCGCTTCGATCCCACCCCGCTGCTCGCCTACGAATACATGGCCCGCCACGGGCTCGAACTGGTGCTCGCCCACATCCCCGGCGCCGAGATGCCCTTTGCGCTCGGCGATCATCACGCCCTGATCGAGCTCGCCACGAGCCGGCCGGGGGCGGAGCTCGACGCCCTGCTCGAAGACCTGCTCGGCGAGGCGCTCGAGGCGGGCGAGATCCTCGATGCCGCGCTGGCGCGGAGCGAGGGGCAGGCCCAGCGCCTCTGGCGGCTGCGCGAGGAGCACGCCGAGGCGCAGCGTCTCGCTGGGGTGGCGATCCGCAATGACGTCTCGGTTCCGGTCTCGGCGGTGCCCACCTTCCTGCGCGAGGCGGAAGCGGCGTGCCGGGCGCTCATTCCGGGGATCCGGGTGGTCGCCTTCGGCCACATGGGCGACGGCAACATCCACTTCAATCTCCGCCCGCCCGAAGGGATGGCGCCGGCCGCTTTCCTTGCCCGCGACCATGAGGTGATGGGAGCGGTCAACGCGGTGGTGCGCCGTCTCGAGGGGTCGTTTTCCGCCGAGCATGGCGTGGGCCGGCTCAAGACCTATCTCATGGAAGAGTGGCGGGGCGGGCCGGAGCTTGCCACCATGCGGGCGATCAAGCGGGCGCTCGATCCGCGCGGGATCATGAACCCGGGCAAGGTCCTGCCCTGAGGCCGGAGGCTTCGGCACGCCACCCCGCACCGCTTTCTCCCGCGCCGCGTCGGGGGGGCGGGAGGTGGAGGCAGGCGTTGGGAGCGGGATTGCAATTGACGCCAATCCGGCGCAGTAAGGGCGGGCTCCGGCGGGGATGGCAAACCCCGGGGAGAGGGGGTGGTGTGGGGCGTTGGGATCCTGACTGAGGCAGCGTGTTGCGGCTGACGCAAATCGATCGCTATCTGTTCCGCCAGCTGTTCGCGGCGCTGCTCGCCTCGACGGCGGGGCTGGTCGCCCTCATCTGGCTCACCCAGTCGCTCCGCTTCATCGACCTCGTGGTCAATCGCGGCCTCTCCCTCCTCGTCTTCTTCCACCTCACCGGCCTCCTCATCCCGGGCTTCGTCGCCGTCATCCTCCCCATCACCACCTATGTCGTGGTCCAGTTCGTCTATATGCGGCTCGCCGGGGACCGCGAACTCACCGTGATGCGGGCCGCCGGCCTCTCCGCCTTCGCCCTCTCGCGGCCTGCGCTGATGCTCGCCCTCCTGGTCGCCGCCTTCTGCGCCTGGCTCGACATCTGGGTGGTGCCCGCCTCCTCGGCCGCCTTCCGCGAGGAGCAGTTCCGCATCCGCAACCGCATCGCCGCCTTCCTCCTGCAGGATGGCGTCTTCACCCCGGTCTCGGACGACCTCACCGTCTATGTCCGCCGCCGCGATCCGGACGGCACGCTGCATGGGGTGCTGATCGACGATGCCCGGCAGAAGAACGCGCACGCCACCATCATCGCCCGCCGCGGCCGGCTGCTTCCCTCGCGCGAAGCGCCGCGGGTGCTGCTTCTCGACGGCACCCGCCAGGAACTCGATCACCAGACCGGGCGGCTCAACATCCTCACCTTCGCCCAGAACGTGATCGAGCTCTCCTCGACCCACAGCACCGCCGAGCGGCTGCGCGATGCGACCGAGATGGCGATGGGCGAGCTCCTCCATCCCGACCCGGCGGTGGTGCCGGAGCGCGACCGCGGCAAGCTGCTCGTCGAGGCGCATCGCCGCCTCACCGCCCCCCTCACCGCCATCTCTTTCGCCCTCGTCGCTCTGGTCGCCGTGCTGCGCGGGGCCTTCCAGCGCCACGGCGGCATCCTCCGCCCGCTGATTGCGGTGCTGGTCATCGTAAGCCTGCTCGCGCTCGGCCTGATGGTCTCCAACATCGCCGCGCGGCTTCCCGTGTTGATCCCGCTGATCTGGGTCCATGCCATCGCGCCCGGGGTGATCGGGGCGCTCTGGCTCTTTACTCCGGATGCGCTCTCGGCCCGCCGCATGCCGGCGCGGGGCGGTATGCTCGCTGCCAGAGGAGGGGGCGGATGAGGATCGCCGCGACCTTCCTCCGCTATGTCTCGCGGGTGTTTGCGCTATCCGTGCTGGTGATGGTGGCCTCGCTTTCCGGCCTCGTCGCCCTTTTCGACTTCATCGAGCTGCTGCGCCGCGCGGCGACCAAGCCCGAGGCCACTTTCGGGATCGTCTCCGAGATCGCGCTCCTGCGCATTCCGTGGGAGGCGATGCAGATCCTCCCCTTCGCCGTGCTGCTCGGCGGCATCGCCGCCTTCTGGCGCCTCACCCGCTCCTCCGAGCTCATCGTCGCCCGCGCCACCGGGCTTTCCGCCTGGCAGTTCCTCTCCGGGCCGATGGCGGTCGCCTTCGCCATGGGCGCGCTCGCCACCGGCGCGGTGAGCCCGGTGGCGGCGGTGATGCTGGCCCGCGCCGAGGCGCTCGATCAGGCCTATCTGCAGGTGGGCGGGGGGGGACCGATCTCGCTCGCCGGCGGGCATCTATGGCTCCGCCAGGCCGATCACGTCCTCGCCCCGGACGGCGTGGCGATCCTCCATGCCGAGCGGGTGCGGGGTACGCATCACCGGCTCGAGGGCGAGGAGGTCACCGTCTTCCGTTTGACCTCCCATGATGAGCTCCTGCAGCGGATCGACGCGCGCGCCGCCCGCCTCGAGCCTGGGCGCTGGCATCTGATCGACGCGCGGATCGCCACCACCGACCGCCCGCCCGACCCGCCGGCCGAGATGACGCTTCCCACCGATCTCACCGTGGCGCGGGTCGAGGAGAGCTTCGCCTCGCCCGATACGCTGTCTTTCTGGAAGCTCCCGCATTTCATTTCGTTTCTCGAACGATCCGGCTTCTCGGCGATCCGCCATCGGTTGCGTCTGCAGAGCCTGCTCGCCCTGCCCGTCCTTTGCATGGCGATGACGCTGGTGGCGGCGGGATTTTCCATGCGCCCCACCCGGCGCGGCGGCACGGCGCGGATGATCGGGGCCGGTGTGGCCTCTGGGTTCGCCCTCTTCACCATCTCCAAAGTGGCCGAGGAGTTCGGAAGCTCGGGCGGGCTTCCCGTCATCCTCGCCGCCTGGGCGCCCACCGCTTCGGGGCTGATGTTTGCCATCGCCCTTCTCCTCCATCTCGAGGATGGCTGAGGATGCGCCCTCTCTCTCTCCTCCTTTTCCTCCTCGTCCTTGGCCTCGCCGCGCTGGCCCGGCCGCAGGAGGCAGCGGCGCAGGGCCAGACCCCGCCCGGCTTCACCCCGTTCAACCGCCCGCAATTCGGCGCCGGGCTCAAGCAGGAGCCGATCCAGAAAAACGAGCCGGTCACCTTCACCGCCGACAAGATCACCTATGACCGCACCCGCAACCTGGTGATCGCCACCGGCCACGTCGAGGCCTGGCAGAATGATCACGTGCTGCGCGCCGACAAGGTGGTGTTCGACCAGAACACCAATGTCGCGCAGGCAAGCGGGCATGTCGTGCTGATGGAGCCCGACGGCGAGGTGCTGTTCGCCGATTATGCCGAACTGAGCCAGGGCATGCGCCAGGTGGTGATGCGCAACATGGGAGCGCAGCTCGCCGACAATGCCCGGCTCGCCGCGGCCGGTGCCCGGCACATGGATGGCAACACCACCGAACTCTCGCGCGTGGTCTATTCCGCCTGCGATCTCTGCAAGAGCGACCCCACCGCGCCGCCCTCCTGGCAGATCCTCGCCAATTCGGCGGTGGACGACAAGTCGCTCCAACGCATGGAGTTCCAGGACGCCACGCTCGAGCTCTTCGGCGTGCCGCTCTTCTATACCCCCTATTTCTCGACCCCCGACTCCCAGGTCAAGCGCCAGAGCGGCTTCCTCGCCCCCGATGCCGGGGTCAATTCCTTCATCGGCACCTTCTTCTCGCTGCCCTATTATTACGTCATCGACAACAGCTCCGACATCACCGTCACGCCGTGGTTCGACACCGGCGAGGACCCCCAGCTCCAGCTCCTCTACCGCGAGCGTTTCAATAACGGCTACATGAAGCTCAACACCGCGGTGGCCTATGACGAAAACGCCATGCAGGGCTATTTCTTTGGCCAGGGCGATTTCGACTGGGATGCCAACTGGCGTTACGGCTTCAACATCAACGAGGCGAGTTCCGCCAACTACATGCGGGACTTCTTCATCTCCGGCTACGGCAACGACGTCCTCTCCTCGACCACTTACATCGAAGGCTTCGGCCAGGGCGCCTATAGCCGGCTCGACACCCAGTTCTATCAGGGCCTGCTCAACATCGTGAACGACAAGGAGCTGCCCTATGTCATGCCGCGCTATCTCTACGACTATGTCGGCACGCCGGATGATCTCGGCGGCTACGTCACCTTCGATGGCGGCGGCTTCAACGTGCTCCGCTTCGTCGGCACCAACACCCAGCGGATCAACGGCACGATTTCCTACAATCTCCCCACGTTCGGCCCGTGGGGGCAGGAATGGACCTTCCTCGCTCGGCTCTACTCGGCGGCCTATGAGGCGAACGCGCTCAACCAGATCCCCAATTTCTCGGGCTACA
>KN173946.1:6822-7662 GCA_000759655.1 Acidicaldus organivorans
ACCGCCCAGCTCTGGCCCGCCTTCGCCGCCCGCCTCAACTGGCCCTTCGCCCGCTTCGACGGCAACGCCACCACCATCGTCGAGCCGATCGTCCAGGTGGTGCTGCGGCCCAATGGCGACGGGCTGGTGCCGGTCGCCGAGATCCCCAACGAGGACAGCATCGACCAGCTCTTCACCGATGCCAATCTCTTCTCGATCAACCGCATGCCGGGCATCGACCGGCTGGGCGGCGGCCAGCGCGCCGATGTGGGCCTGCACGTCTCATGGCTCGACGGCTCGCAGACGCTCGATGCGCTGATCGGCCAGTCCTACCGCTCCCAGACCGAGTACCAGATCTGGGGACCGGGGACCGGGCTCGGCGGCAATGTCTCCGACATCGTGGGGCGCATCTTCTACCAGCCATCAGACTTCTTCGACGTCACCGAACGCTTCCGCCTCAGTCACGACACCTACGGAACGGAATTCGACGATCTCGTCCTCAATTTCGGCCCGCCCAGCTTCCGGGCCAATGTCGGCTACATCTACTCCAACCTCGACCCGTTCTATTACTACAACCAGCCTGCGTTCTATCCGATCCCGCCGGGCGCGCCCTACCAGGCGCTCAACTTCCCCCGCAACGAGCTCTCCTTCGGCCTCGATACCCATTTCGGCAACTGGCGGGCGGGCGGCTATATCCAGCGCAACATGCAGCTCAACCAGATGGTGGCCTACGGGCTGCATGGCGGCTATGAGAACGACTGTCTGATGTTCGCCCTCAACTACTTCGAAGTTTTCACCAACTATAACGGCGTGAGCAATGTGCAGGCCCTCACCGTGAGCTTGACCCTGAAGACGATCGGC
>KN173946.1:7957-9204 GCA_000759655.1 Acidicaldus organivorans
TCGCCCGGGTCTTCCTCCTGCTCGGCCTCTTCCTCGCTGGCCTCCTTGGCGGGGCGGGGCGGAGGGCGCATGCCGCCGAGCTGGCCGGTCCGCCCGCGCCCGCCGCCTCCTCCGCTCAGAGCCCCGGCGCCGCCCAGGCCGCCAAGCCCCAGGCCGCCCCGCCGCCGCTCGATCCCGAGCATGAGTCACGCATCCTCGCCGTGGTCAATGGCGAGGCGATCACCTCGGAGGACGTCGATAACCGCCGCCGGCTCTTTGCCCTCTCCACCGGGCTTCCGATGACGCCGGAGGTGCTCGACCGCCTCACCCCGCAGGTGGTGCGCCAGCTGATCGACGAGAAACTCCAGCTCCAGGAGGTGCAGCGGCGCAAGATCGCCATCTCCGACAAGGATGTCGCCGAGGCGGTGGTCAATCTGGAGAAGCGCAACAACATGCCGCCCGGGGCGCTCGCCAAGCGGCTCGCCGCGGGGGGTGCGGAGATCCGCACCCTCTATGACCAGATCCGCGTGCAGCTCGGCTGGAGCCGCGTGCTCCGCGCCCAGATCACTGCGGCCGACCGCGTCAGCGACGCCGACGTCAATGCGAGGCTCGCCGCGATCAAGGCCGAGACTGGGCAGATGGAGTATCACGTCGCCGAGATCTTCATCTCGGCCGAGGACCGCGCCCATATCGAGGATGCGCGTCACTTCGCTGAAACGGTGATCGGCGAGCTGCGCAAGGGAGCACCCTTCGCCCTGATCGCCGCCCAGTTCAGCCAGAGCCAGACCGCGCTGCAGGGGGGCGATCTCGGATGGGTGCAGCTCGACCAGCTCGAGCCCCCCGTCGCCCGTATCGTCTCGGAGATGCCGGTGGGGGCGGTGAGCAACCCGATCCCGGTGGCGGGCGGACTTTCCATCGTCACCCTGCTCGCCAAGCGCCAGATCGGCAACGATCCGGCGACCATCCTCAAGGTGCGGCAGGTTTTCTACAAATTCGCCGCGCCCCTCGATCCGGCCAATCCCACCCCCGATCAGGTGGCCGAGCTCAACCGCGCCAAGCAGGTCTCGGCGAGCGTGCATGACTGCGACGGAATGGTGGCGGCGGCCAAGGCGGCCGGCACGACGCCCACGCCCGAGCCGCTCGAGCTGCGGCTGGAGACGGTGACCCCGCCCCAGCTCAAGGACCTCTTCGCCAAGCTCCCCGACGGCAAGGCGAGCGAGCCATTAGTGACGCGCGATGGCATCCTCGTCGTCATGGTCTGCAGCCGC
>KN173946.1:9278-9570 GCA_000759655.1 Acidicaldus organivorans
GAGCAACGCAATCTCGGCATGCCGAGCCGCGAGGAGGTGATGAACCAGCTCCTCATGCAGCGGCTCGAGCTGATCTCGCGCCAGCTCATGCGCGATCTCCGCCGCCGCGCCTCGATCGAGACCCGCATCGGGGGAGGGGCGTGAGCGCGAGAGAGGCGGGGCCTCCTGATCCGCTCACCGCCCCGCTCGGCGCCATCCTCCGCCATTGGGGGCTTTCCGCCAAGCACCGGCTCGGCCAGCATTTCCTGCTCGATCCCGCCCTGCTCGGGCGCATCGCCGAGGCCGCCGGCCC
>KN173946.1:9816-9920 GCA_000759655.1 Acidicaldus organivorans
GGGGGCTCAGCCGGGCGCTGCTCGCCCGCAATCCGGCGAGCCTCACCGCAATCGAGATCGACCCGGACCTCCGCGCGCCGCTCGAGGCGCTCGCCGCGGCGAGC
>KN173946.1:10016-11910 GCA_000759655.1 Acidicaldus organivorans
ATGGCCGATGCGCTCGGCCTCGATCTTCCCGCCCTCGTCCCCGCCCCCCGCCTCATCGTCGCCAATCTCCCCTACAACGTGGCGACCCCGCTGCTGATTGCCTGGCTGCGCGACATCACCGCCTTCGAGCGGCTGGTGCTGATGTTCCAGCGCGAGGTGGCCGAGCGCCTCACCGCGCCGCCCGGCACCTCCGCCTATGGAAGGCTTTCGGTGCTCGCCCAGTGGCTCGCCGAACCCCGCCTCCTCTTCGCCCTGCCGCCCGGGGCCTTCGTCCCGCCGCCCGAGGTCCACTCCGCCCTGGTGCATCTCGCCCCGAGGCCCGCCCCGCCTCCCGATCTCGTTCCGGTCATGGAACGGATCACGCGGCTTGCGTTCGGCCAGCGCCGCAAGATGCTGCGCGCCGCGCTGCGCGCCGAGGGGGGCGAGGCGCTCCTGCGTGCCGCCGGAATCGCGCCAGAGCGGCGAGCGGAGACGCTGTCGGTGGCCGAGTTCGAGGCGCTCGCCCGCTGCCTGGCCCGAGGAGAGGGAGCGGGCGGGCCGCGCGCCGCGCCGTGATCTTTCCCCGTCACACGCCCCCCTCCCACCCGCCTTCGTAATCTTCCGTATAGGATCGAGGATGGGCGCGGTCCTATTATCGGGCCGATGGAAAGGCTCGGAAACAATCCTGCCCCCACCCCGCCGGGGCAGCGTCCGGTGGCCGCCGAGACGGCGGGAGCGGTGGAGAGTGCCTGCCGCGCGAGCGGCTTCGTCCTCCTCATCGGCGAGGACGAGGCGGTGCGGGACTCGCTCGCCGCTCTCCTCCAGGCGCATGGTTTCGGCGTGCTCGCCGCGGGCAAGGCGGAGGATCTCGCCCTGCCCGCTGCCGTCCCCCCTCCGCTTTGCGTCGTGCTCGATCCCGACCGCGACGGGGTGGCCGAGGCCGCGGTGATCGCGGAGGCGAGGCGGCGCTTTCCCGACCTTCCCCTGATCGCCATCACCCACGGGCTCGCCCCGCGCGGGCGTGAGACCGTCCCGCCCGCCGGGGTGGAGCTTCTGCGCAAGCCGCTCAAGCCCGAGCGCCTGCTGGGCAGGCTCGCCGAACTCCGCTGCGGCATGGGCGGCGGACTACGGGATTTTCCTTAAGGATCATTCCGGATAGCGCGGCGTGCAGCGCAGCATTACGCCTCTCGCAGCGACAAGATGAGGTCCGTTCGAGGAGAGGCACCAATGCCGCCGATCTTTCCCACCGCCAAAACCTCTGCGACGTCCCGCGCTCGCCTCGTCCTGCCCCACGCGGCAGGGGCGCTCGGCGGGCAGGTGCTGAGGCTGCCGCGCGAGGCGGAGATCTACCCCGAGGGAAGCCCAGCCCTCCACGTCTACAAGCTCCTCTCCGGGGTGCTGCGCACCACCAAGCTGCTCTCTGATGGCCGCCGCCAGGTGGGCGCTTTCGTGCTTCCCGGAGAATGGGTGGGCTTCGACGGCCGCTCCCATCATTATTTCGCCCTCGAGACGGTGACCGAGGCGAGCGTCCTCGTCATTCCCCGCCGCGCCCTGCTCGAGTGCGCCCGCACCGAGCCCGAGGTCGCGGGGCTGATGGCCGAGCTCCTCACCCGGTCGTATACCGTGGCCGAGGAGCGCATCCTGCTGCTTGGGCGCAAGACGGCGCGCGAGCGGGTGGCGAGCTTCCTCCTCGACCTCACCCGCCGTCTCGATGCGCCGCGCGAGAAGCCGCTCCATGTCCCGATGTCGCGTCAAGACATCGCCGATTACCTCGGCTTGACCATCGAGACGGTGAGCCGCACCTTCTCCGAGCTCAAACGGATGGGCGTGATCGGCATGCCCGGCATCCATGAGGTGATGGTGCGCGATCCGGCCGCGCTCGAGCGTCTCTCCGGCGAGGAAGACCGGATCGCGC
>JPYW01000576.1 GCA_000759655.1 Acidicaldus organivorans
GGCGACGGCGTGAATGAGGGAGGGGAGGACGGGGGGCGCGGATATGAAAGCGATGCGGATATGAAAGCGATGGGGGGAATGTGGCGGCTTTGCGGGCCAACGGGAAGGGGTGAGGCGGACCTCCGCCTCCCGCACGAGCCTCTCCACCAAGCGGGATCCGCGGGGAATGGCCCAACGGGTTTCGGCGCCAGAGAGTATGGCGGGGAGGCGTGTGATGGAGGGGAGTATGGTGGGGGCCGCTTGCGGGCCGCGGCGTTGGGCGTCGCGGTGCTTGCCGCGGCGCTGGCTCTGGGCAGGGCGCGCCCGGCCGCGGCGTTCGATCTCTGGGCGCAGTTTGGGCCCGATGACGAGGGATGGGGGGAGATGATGCCGCCCTATGGGGCTTATCCTCCGCCCCCGCCCCCACCGGGCCCGCCGCCTGGGCCGCCGCCGTGGGGCGGACCCCCACCTTGGGGCGGGCCGCCGCCGGGACCGGGAGGGCCGCCGCCGCCCTGGGGCGGGCCGCCGCCCCCGGGTCCAGCGGGGCCGTGGGGAGGTCCGGGAGCACCGCCCCCGCCGCCGTGGGGTGGGCCTCCGCCAGGCCCTCCACCTTGAGGTGGACCCCCGCCGCCCCCTTGAGAGAAACGGACCCCGTTTCGAGGAGGAGGGCTGAACGCCGAGGCTCTCGACACGACCGCTTGCGAAGTCTCAATACGGCGGCTTGACCAACCCGCGAGGGCGGGGGTCCGCCCGCGGGGGCGGAGGGGACGGAACCCACTCCCAGGCGGGGTCCATCCCCGCACATTGGCATTCATGATGCGGTCATAGGGTTTGGGGGTCCGCCCCCGGGTGCGGGATCCCCCCGGGAGGGGGCCGGATGATTGGGCCGTGGCCCCATTCCTGGCCCTTGGGTGACCGTCTGCCGTGCTTCACGCGGAAGGCCGCATGAGCGATGCGAGCCCGGGCCCCTCGGCAAACCGTGCCCCGATGAGCCTCGTCCCCGAACCTCAGTAACGGCGAACCTCGGGAACGGCGAACCTCAGGGACAGCGGCAACGGCGCTCACGCCGTTCTCTCCTGCCCTACCCCACGTGCCCCTTGGTCTCCCGCCGTTCCGCCTCTCCTCGTAGCCCCTTCCCCGCACCGCACACCAAGTGACGGAAGAGCCCGGAGCCGGGGCGCACGAAGGCACACCATGAGGGGAGGGTGGCATGGCTGCCCGGCGCGGGAGGGGCAGGAGGCAAGCACCGTCCCTTCGTCGTGGCCAGTCATGGGCGTCGCTGCGGGGCGTTGCGAGCTGTTATGGCTACCAAGGCACGTTGTATAAAAAGATGGTTTGCGGCCTCTGTTGCGCCTCTATTCTCTGTTGTTCGAAGTTTGCTTCCCGCTCTTCCGCATGGATTCGGGCGATTAGCGCTGCCATTTGTTCCTGCGCCTGGCCGGGAGTGATTTCGCCCGCGTCCAATTGCTCGGCAAGGCGTAATCTAAGGGCGTTTATCCGTAACATCGTCACGGTCTGGGGGGAATGAGCCTCTCCCCGGCATTCAGGCGTACCGCATTTACGCATTTCACACGCGCGACATAAGTCATAAGTAGTTAACTGCGGGTTCGTTGCGCGCTGGGCGGCAGCACTTTTCATTTGCGCCAGAACCGCCGCATCTTTCCTCCTCCATGCGCCGCATGCGCCGCATCCACTCAGGGAAGAGCGGCGATCAGCATGCGGAGGCCGTCCCCCTTTTCCTGTCCCGTCTTTCCTGCCCCGCCCCTGAAAAAGCCCTTGTCGGGACGGGGCGCCCTACGCCGCGGCGCTGACGGGTCCAGGCCACAAGCCGGAGGAGCGGATTGTTCCCCACTCGCCCGCCTGCATCCCGCCAGCCCCGCCGGGGGACGGGTTTGGCCCTCCCCGCTCGCCGCCGGGGAGAGCCCGCGCGGGTCCGTCACACGGGAGGAGATATCGCCGCTGGGGGAAAAAATCGCCGCGGGTCTGGGCGCAGGCGTGACGTGCCGCTCGAGGGCCGCTCGCGACGCGCCCTCGCGGAGATGCCGCGCTCGGCAGCCTGCCCCGCGCCGCCCCCCGCTCAGAAACCCCCGATTAGAAACAATGCGTGCCGTGGGTGACGGCGGCGCCGGCGCGAAGGGCGGCGGCGACCATCACCGCTTCGGCGATCTCGGCGTCGCTCGCCCCGGCCTTGCGGGCGCGATCGACATGGATGGCGATGCAGTAGGGGCACTGGGTAGTGTGCGCCACGCCGAGCGCGATCAGTTCCTTGGTCTTGGCGGGGAGCGCGCCCGGCTTCATCGCCGCCGCATCGAAGGCAAGATAGGCGGCCCAGGCCTCCGGAGCGTGGCGGGCGAAATCCCTCAAGTGGTCGAGATGTTTCATGTCATACATAGACGTTTCTCCCTTTACGAAGGCGTTTCAATAGGACGAAGGCGTCGCGCCCATCGACGTCCTGACCGGCGTCCTGCGCGGACATCTTCCCCCCCAACATGGCCTTGGCCGACATCGCCGCGGCCAGCATTGCGCAGTCGGAGCCGAACGAGCCTAGCACGGATCGCCCCAAGCCGCGCAGGACGCCGGTCAGGACGTCGATGGGCGCGA
>KN173947.1:0-909 GCA_000759655.1 Acidicaldus organivorans
GGGATCGGGGGCGCCGAGCAGGGGGGCAGCGAGGGCGGCGGCAAGGAGGACGAGCAGGATGAGCGCGCCCGCCACGGCGAGCGGCTCGCGCAGAAAGGCGAGCAGGCCGCGATAGACCCGTCCCCATACCGCCTGGCGGCGCGAGGCGGGATCCTCGGCGAGCAGCCAGGCATGCAGCCCGATCAGGCGGAAGGCAAGCCCGCTCATCGCCGCACCCGCGGGTCGAGCAGCCGGTAGAGGAGGTCGGCGGCGAGATTGAGGCCGAGATAGATCGCGCCGATGAGGAGGGTCGCTCCCAGCACGGCGTTCATGTCGGCATTGAGCAGCGAGGTGGTGAGGTAGAGCCCGATTCCCGGCCAGCTGAACACCGTCTCGGTGAGCACCGCCCCCTCGAGCAGCCCGGCATAGGCGAGCGCGATCACGGTGACGAGCGGCACGGCAATATTGGCGAAGGCGTGGTGCCAGAGGATGCGCGCCGGCGAGAGCCCCTTGGCGCGGGCGGTGGTGATGTATTCGGCCGAGAGCGCCTCGAGCATGAAGGCGCGGGTGAGGCGGGTGATCCCGGCGAGGCTGTAGAGCGCGAGAACCAGGGCGGGGAGGGCGAGATGGGCGAGCGCATCGCGCGCCGCCTCCCCATCGCCGGCGAGCCAGGCGTCGATCACCAGCATCCCCGTCCGCCGCGGCACCAGCCCCTCGAAGGCCACGTCCTGCTGCCCGGTGCCGGGGGCGATGCCGAGCTTGACGTAAAAGACGAGGAGGGCGAGGAGGCCGAGCACGAAGACCGGCACCGACTGGCCGGTCATGGCGAAGAGCCGCACCAGGTGATCGAGGGCGCGCCCCTCGCGGGCGGCGGCGGCCACGCCGAGCGGCACCCCCGCCAGCACCGCGATCAGGATCGCCGCGGTGGCG
>KN173947.1:1046-1503 GCA_000759655.1 Acidicaldus organivorans
AGCTCGAGCGTGGCGGGGGAATACTGGGCGAGGTCCTTAGCCACCGGATGGGCGGTCATCACCGAGGTGCCGAGATCGCCGCGGGCGAGATGGGCGAGATAGATGCCGAACTGGACGAGGAGGGGGCGGTCGAGCCCGAGCTCGGCCCGCACCCGCGCCACCACCTCGGGCGGGGCGTGATCGCCGGCGATGGCGATCACCGGGTCGATCGGCATCCAGCGCCCGATGAGAAAAGTGATGAGGACGAGGCCGAACAGGGTGAGCGGGATCGCGGCGAGCGTCCCCGCGAGGGGGCGCAGCCGGGCGAGCCCCCGCCCGCCCCGCACCCCGGCCAGCGCGCCTGGCATCCGCCTCAGCCCTTGGTGATGGCCGCGTAGCTCGTGTAATCGGCGAGAGCGCCGAGGCGGAGCCCCTGGACCCCGGCGCGCAGCACCGCGACGTTCTCGTTCTGCATCAG
>KN173947.1:1603-1670 GCA_000759655.1 Acidicaldus organivorans
CATGACGAAGGGCGAGCGCGCCTCGAATTTGCGCTGCATGTCGGCATAGAGGGCGAAACGTTTCGCC
>KN173947.1:1771-4433 GCA_000759655.1 Acidicaldus organivorans
GCGTCCCGCTCGCGCGCCGCCTCATCGACCATGCGGGTGAGCTCCTCGTCGTGGAAATGGCTGCGCCAGGCGAGGATCTTGAGCGGGCTGTGGTCGGAATCGTCGGGATCGGCGCAGAACCCTTGGGCGTTGGAGTGCGGGTCGAGATAGTCGGGGAACCAGCGGAGCAGCGCCATCTGGTGCTGCCGGGCGCGGGTCTTGCTGATCACCTGTTTTTCCTCGCCCGGAATGAGGGTGAGGGTGATGCCGATCGCGGCGAGATCGGCCTGGATCGCCTGGGCGATGTCGGCGAAGGGCGGCGTGGAGACGTAATCGAGGCTCATCGTGAACCCGTTGCCGAACCCGGCCTCGGCGAGCAGGGCGCGGGCCTGGGCGGTGTCCTTATGATAGGGACGATCGGAGAGCGCGCCCGGGATGCCCTGGGGCAGGAAGGACTGGCAGACCTCCCACACCCGTGGCGTGATGTTGCGGGCGATCGCGTCATAGTCGATCGCCATTTTCACCGCGCGCCGCACCTGTTCCTTCTGGAATTCGGGGCGGGCCATGTTCATCGCCACATACATCGAGGAGAGCCCGCCCACCGAGACGATGGAGAGCCCTTTCTCACTGGCCACCGTCTTGAGCTGATCCGCACCCAGGTCGCGCGCGATATCGACGTCGCCCTTCTCGAGGAGGAGGAGCTGGTTGACCGGCTCGGCGACGTGACGGATGACGACGCGCCCGATGCGGGGCGGGGTTTCGGCATGGGGGTTGGCGGCAAGCACGATGTGATCGGCGGCCTGCCAATCGACGAGCCGGTAGGGGCCGGCGCCCGCCGAATGGGTCTTGAGCCAGGCATTGCCGAGATCGCCGCCCTGGTCATGGGACAGCACCACCGCCTTCTCGACCACGCTGCCGATGGTGGCGGAGAGGCAGTAGAGAACCAAAGTGGGGGCGACGGGCTTGGGGAGTTCGAGGTCGAGAGTGCGCGGGTCGCGCGCGCGGATCAGTTTTTCGGCATTGTCCTTGTCCCAGCCGAACTGGGTGAGGATGAAGCCGGGCGCCTTGTTGAGGATGACAGCGCGGCGCAGGCTGAAGGCGGCGTCCTCGGCGGTGACCGGGTTGCCGGTCTCGAAACGCGGCCCCTGGCGCAGCCGGAAGGTGAGGCGCGCGCCGTCGGGGCTCACCTCCCAGCTTTCGGCGAGATCGCCCACGAGGCGCGAGGAGTCATTGGGATCAGGGAGCACCAGTTTGCGATAGACGTTGCCGCAGACCTCGTTGTTGGTGAACTCATAGGACTCGGCGGGATCGAAGGCGCCCACGATGTCGTCGATCCCCTTGGCCATCACCACCACGCCGGCGGGCGTGGCGGCGCGGGCGCGGAGACCGGTGAGGGCGGGGGCAGCCAAAGCAGGGGCGGCAAGGGCGGTGGTGAGGAGGGTGCGGCGTCGGATCATGCGTCGGTCTGTCCTCTTCGGGGTCTTTGCCTTCTCGGTGGCTCGAGCGGCTCACGGGAAGCACATGCGCGAGATTGCCCCGCCCCCGTAACAAGAGCAAGAGTTTTCACGCATTTTCCCGCAGGCGCCCCCCTTGCGCGCTTCCCGCACCTTGCCGGGCGGCCGCCGGCGTGCTGCGATCACGATCCTGCTCCCGTCCACTCAGGCGTTTCGATTCCGATGTCTTCCCCCTCGCCCGCGCCGAATGATGCCGCCCTCGCCCGCTTCGCCCGCGCCGCGGAAGAGGCGGTGGCGGAGGGGCGGCTTCCCTTCGTGGTGGCGATGGCAAGCGATCGCACCGGCCCGATCTTTGAGGCAGCCTACGGCACCGCCGCCCCCGGCGGACCGCCCGCCGGCCCTGAGACCGTGCTCTGGCTCGCCTCGATGACCAAGGCGATCACCTCCGCCGCCGCGCTGCAACTCGTCGAGCGGGGAAAGCTCGACCTCGACGCACCAGCTGCCCGCCTCCTCCCCGAACTCGGGGCAATCAGCGTGCTGGAAGGGTTCGAGCCGGATGGCCTGCCCCGCCTCCGTCCGCCGCGCCTTCCCCTCACCCTCCGCCATCTCCTCACCCACACCGCGGGATTTGGCTATGACATGTGGAGCCCCGCCCTGGCCCGCGCCCAGGCGGCGCTCGGCCTCCCCCCGCTTTCGAGCGGCAAACGCCAGGCCCTTCATCTCCCCCTCCTCTTCGATCCCGGCGAGGGCTGGTGCTACGGGATCAATACCGACTGGGTGGGGCTGCTCATCGAGGCCGCCGCCGGCATGCGACTCGGCGCCTGGCTCGACGCCCATCTCCTCGGCCCGCTCGGCATGCGGGATACGGGCTTTCGCCTCTCCCCGGAACGGCGGGCGCGGCTCGCCCGGCTCCATGTCCGCCGCCCGGGCGGCGATTTCGTTCCCATCGCGGCGCCGGTCGCAGAGGAGGGCGAGTTCGAGCGGGGCGGCGGCGGGCTTTATGGCACGGTGCGCGATTATCTCGCTTTCATCCGCCTGATCCTCGACGAGGGGCGAACGGCGGCGGGAGAGCGGCTGCTTGGCCCGGCGAGTATGGAGGTGCTTCGCAAGAGCGCGGTCCGGGGGATGGCCGGCATCGGCCGTTTCGACCGCGCCACGGCCAACCGCTCCCATGCGTTCGAATTCTTCCCCGGCCTGCGCAAGGGATGGAGCCTCGCCTTCCTCGTCAA
>KN173948.1:0-5624 GCA_000759655.1 Acidicaldus organivorans
GGCGGGCGGCTCGCGCTCGGGCTTGGGGCGGCGGCGGGCGCGGGGGCGCTCTCGCTCCGCCTGCTCGGCCTTTCCCGTCTATTGCTTCGCTATTTCGAGCGGCTCGCCACCCATGCCGCGACCTTCCGGGCGCTCGCCGGGCTTCGCGTCTGGTTCTTCACCCGCTTCGCCCAAGGCGCCGCGGCGGGGCTCGGCCTGCGGCGCGGCGCGGCGGTGCTGTCGCGTCTGGTCGATGACATCGACCGGCTCGATGGGCTCTATCTCCGCGTGCTGGTGCCGCTGGTGGCCACGCTCGGCCTCGCCCCCCTTCTGCTTGCCGCGCTCGCCCGCGCCGAGGCGAGGGCGGCGCTCGCGGCGGGCCTCCTCTTCGCGCTCACCGCGCTCGTCATTCCGCTGGCCACCGCGCTGCGTGCCCGCCGTCACGCCGAGGCCCGCGCCGAAGCGCTCGAAGGGCTGCGTGTGGTGCTCACCGACATCACCTCGGGCCTGCGCGAGATCCGCGCCGAAGGCGCGGATCTCGCGCAGGCCCGCGCCGAAGCGCTCGAAGGGCTGCGTGTGGTGCTCACCGACATCACCTCGGGCCTGCGCGAGATCCGCGCCTTCGGCGCGGAGGGGTGGATGGGCGAGCGGCTGGCCAAGGCGTGGCAGGCGGTGGGCCGGGCGGAAGGGGCGCGGGCGGCGCTGCTCGCCGGGCTTGGCGCGGCGGGCTTCCTCGCCGCGTCGGGGGGGCTTCTCGCCGTGCTCGGCTTTGCCCCCGCCTTGGGCCGGGAGGCGCTGCCGCTCGCCCTGATGACGCTCGCCGCCTTCGAGCTCGCCGCCCCGCTCGCCCGCATCGGGCGCGAGGTGGGCGAGGCGGTGGTCGCGGCCGGGCGGGTGCTCGCCTATGCCGAGACGCCGCCCAGCGTCACCGACCCCGCCGACCCCGCCCCGCTCCCGCAAGGCAGCGCGCTTTCCTTCGAGAATGTGAGCGCGGGATGGGAGGAGGCGCGGCCCGTGCTCGAGGAGTTCAGCCTCAGCGTGCCGGAGGGGGCGCATGTCGCGGTGCTCGGACCCTCGGGGGCAGGAAAATCGACCATCGCCGCGCTCGCCCTCAAGGTGATCGCTCCGCGCGCCGGGCGACTCACCCTGGGCGGGGTGGATTACGCGCGGCTCCGCGCCGAGGACCTCCGCACCCGCATCGCCTGGCTCGGCCAGACCAGCCATCTCTTCGCCGATACGATCCGCAACAATCTTCTCATCGGCCGGCCCGATGCCGACGAGGAGGCGCTGTGGGCCGCGCTCGAGGCCGCGCGCATCGCCGCCGTGGTGCGCGCCCTGCCCGAGGGGCTCGATACCTGGATCGGCGAGGGCGGGCTCGGCCTCTCCGGTGGGCAGGGGCGGCGGATCGCGCTCGCCCGCGCCCTC
The DNA here is from genome assembly GCA_000759655.1 of Acidicaldus organivorans. Lineage (GTDB taxonomy): Bacteria > Pseudomonadota > Alphaproteobacteria > Acetobacterales > Acetobacteraceae > Acidicaldus > Acidicaldus organivorans. The sequence continues at coordinate 1,405 of KN173948.1, forward strand.
CTCTCGCCCGCGCCGCTCCTCATCCTCGATGAGCCTTGCGCCGGGCTCGACGCCGAGACCGAGCGGGAATTCTTCGCCACCCTCGCCGAGGCCGCCGCCGGACGGAGCGTGCTCCTGCTCGCCCATCGCCTCACCGGGGCGGAGCGGCTCGATCGCATCTTTCGTCTCGCCGAGGGACGGGCGCTCGCCGCGACCGGCTGACCGGCCCGCGCCCGGCGTGCCGTGCGGACGCTCGCGCTCTCGCGGGTGAGACGCTTGGGAAGAGACGGGAAGAGATTTGGAAGAGAAGAGGAGGAGAAGGATGACGGTTCTGTCCAGAGGCTCTTCCGCGCGCCCAGCCCGCGCCCAGGCCGCGCCCCGCGCGCGGGCGCGCCGTTCCTTGGGCGCAGGCCTTGCCGCCCTCCTGCTTGCCCTTCCCGCCTTCGCGCCGCGGGCTTCGGCCCGCATCACCTCGCTCGAACTCAAGCATGTTGAGTCGCCTGCTTTCGGCGGGGCGAGTTTCGGGACGGTCGGGCCCTATGTGCGGATCGAGGGCATCGCCCATGGCGAGATCGATCCCGACGACCCGCACGAGAAGATCATCCAGGACCTCGCGCTCGCCCCCCGCGCCGCCAATGGCAAGGTGCTCTATGCCACGCCCTTCGAGATCCTGATGCCGATCGATGCGGGCCGCTCCAACCACGTCCTCCTCTATGACGTGGTCAATCGCGGCCGCCCGCTCGCCCCCGGCCTCTACAACCGCGCCGTCTCCTCGGAGGCGGTGGGAGACGGGTTCCTCGAACGCCAGGGCTTCGCTCTCGTCTTTTCCGGCTGGCAGGGCGATCTCCTGCCGCAAGACCGCTTCGCCTTTCCCGTTCCGGTGCTGGAAGGGTCTGACGGCAAGCCGCTCCTTGGCCGGATGCGCAAGGAATGGGCGCTCTTCCACCCCGTCCCCTCGCTTGGTCTCGGCGATACGGTGCTCGGCCATGTGCTTGCCTATCCAGCCGCTTCGCTGGAGGCGCCGGATGCGGTGCTCACCGCGCGGGTGCATGCCGCCGACCCGCCGGAAGTGATTCCGCGCGCGCGCTGGCGGCTCGCCGATTGCCGCAAGACGCCCTTTCCCGGCACGCCTAGCCCCGAACATCTCTGTCTTGAGGGAGGGTTCGATACCGATCACATCTACGAGTTCGTCTATACCGCGCGCGATCCGCGGCTGATGGGGCTCGGCTTCGCCGCGACCCGCGATCTCATCGCCTTCCTCCGCTCGGCCTCGGCCGATGATCACGGCATCGTCAATCCGCTCGCCGGGCGCATCCGCTACACCATCGCCCACGGCACCTCGCAGAGCGGGCGGTTTCTGCGGAGCTTCCTCGATCTCGGCTTCAATCTCGGCCCCGACGGCAAGCGCGTCTTCGACGGCATGATCGTGCACGTCGCCTCCCAGCGCATCGATCTCGACCAGCGCTTCGCCGATCCGGGCACGATCGGGCTTCAGCACGAGGAGAGCAAGGCGGCGATCGGCGATTTTCCCTTCACCTGGGGCGCGGAGACCGATCCGGTGAGCCATAAGCGGGCGGGACTGCTCGATGCCTGCACCGCAAGTCATTCCTGTCCTGAAATATTCCAGGTGCTGAGCTCGCTCGAATACTGGAACGGCCGCGCCGCCCTCGATACCACCGACGGGGCGGGCCATGACGTGAAGCTTCCCGGGAACGTCCACGTCTATCACATCGCCGGGACCCAGCACGCTCTGGGGCTGCGCACCACGCCCTGCCAGTTCGCGCCCAATCCGAACTCCTATCTCGAACCGCTGCGCGCCCTCCTGCTCGCCCTCGTCGCCGACCTGCGCGATCACACCCCGCCACCGCCGAGCCGCTATCCGCGCGTGCAGGATGCGACGCTCACCACGCCCGCCGAGGTCGCCCGCCTCTTTCCCGCCATTCCGGGTGTGCATTTCACCGGCCTCGTCAACGACCCTCCGCTCTACGACCGGGGCCCGGCGTTTGATGCGCGCCACGAGGCAGGCATCCGGAGCGAGCCTCCGCTGGCCCGCCCCACGCCGCACCCGGTCGTGCTGGTGCCGGCGATCGATGGCGATGGCAATGAGCGGGACGGGGTGCGCACCGTGACGCTTGCCGCTCCGCTCGGCACCTACACGGGCTGGAACCTCCGCCGCGCCGGCTATGGCGAGGGCGATCTCTGCTACCTCGCCGGGAGCTTCTTCCCCTTCGCCCGCACCCGCGCCGAGCGTCTCGCCGCGGGCGATCCACGCCCCTCGCTCGAGGAGCGTTATGGCTCGCATGAGGGCTATGTGGCGGCAGTGAAGCGCGCTGCCGGCGAGGCCGAGCGGGAGGGGTTCCTACTTCCCGAGGATGCGGCGCGGCTGATCGCCGAGGCCGAGGCGAGCGACGTGCTGCGCTGAGCGGCCCTCCCCGTCGTCCCCTGCGAGACGCTCCCTGTCGGGCAGCGCTAGCGCGGGCTCAAAGAGGGCTTGCCCGCATCAGGGCGCGCACGTGCTGGGCGGCGGAGGCGGCGAGCGCTTCGAGGTTGTAGCCCCCTTCGAGAAGGGAGACGACGCGGCCTTTGGCGTGGCGGTCGGCGATTTCGACCAGACGGTCGGTGAGCCAGGCGAAATCGCTCTCGCGCAGGCGGAGCTCGGCGAGCGGGTCGGCGAAATGGGCATCGAATCCGGCCGAGACGATGAGGAGCTCAGGGGCGAAGGACTCGAGCCGGGGTAGCACCACCGCCTCCCAGGCGAGGCGGAACTCCTCGCCATCTGCCCCCGGCGGGAGGGGGAAATTCACCACGTTGCCGAACCTGCCCCGCTCCTCGGCCGCCCCGGTGCCCGGATAGCAGGGCCATTGATGGGTCGAGGCATAGAAGAGGTCGGGGTCGTTTTTCACGAAGTTTTCGGTGCCGTTGCCGTGATGGACGTCGAAATCGACGATGGCGATGCGGCGGAGCCCGTGCCGGTCGCGGGCATGGGCGGCAGCGATCGCGGCGTTGTTGAAGAGGCAGAATCCCATCGCCGCGGCGCGTTCGGCGTGATGGCCGGGGGGGCGGATGGCGGCGAAGGCGGCCCGCGCATGGCCCTCCACGACGAGATCGACCGCGAACATCGCCCCGCCTGCGGCGCGAAGGGCGGCGGGAAGGCTTCCCTCGCCGATCACCGTATCGGGATCGAGCGCGATGAGCTGCCCGGGCTTCGGCGCCTCGGCGAGGAGGCGTTCGACGTAAGAAGGCTCATGGACCCGCATGATCGCGGCAAGTGGCGCCTCGGGCGCCTCCTCGCGCAGGAGGGCGGCGAAGTCGCGGCCCTCGAGCGCCCGGATCACCGCGCGCAGCCGGTCGGGGCATTCGGGATGGCCGAGGCCGGGGTCGTGGTTGAGGCAGAGGGGATGGGTGACGAGGGCGACCGTCATCGCCGCGCCTCCTCGCTGTGGGTCTCGCCAGGGGGCTCGCCATGGGGGCTGGACGTGGCGAAGCTGGTTCGGTCGGGGGCGCGGCCGCTCCCGCCTTCGATCCCCCGCCCCTTGACGTGAAATTCGGTTTCGCGCATCGCCCGGACGTTCCCTCCCGCACCGGTGAAGGCGCGATTGTGGAGGGAGGAGGCGCATTTCGCAAGAATTTCGTGCGTCACGGGAGAGGCGGGGCATGGGCGGGGCGGTGATCGGCGTCGATCTCGGCGGGACCAAGACCGAGGTCGCCATCCTCGATGCGGCGGGGGATTTCCTCTTTCGCCGGCGCACGCCCACCCCTGCCGCCGATTATGAGGCGGTGCTCGCCACCATCGCCCGCCTCGTCGCCGAGGCCGAGGCCCATTACGGGGCGCGGCTGCCGGTGGGGGTGGGCATTCCGGGGGCGATCAGCCCGGCAAGCGGCAAGGTCAAGAACGCCTCGCTGCTCGCCCTCAACGGAAACCCCCTCGACCGCGACCTCGCCCGCGTCCTGGGCCGCGCGGTGCGGGTCGAGAACGACGCCAACTGCTTCGCACTCAGCGAGGCGCTGGGCGGGGCGGGGGACGGGGCGGCGGTGGTGTTCGGCGTCATCCTCGGCACCGGTTGCGGCGGCGGGGTGGTGGTGCGGGGCGAGCTCGTCTCCGGCCATCATCGCATCGCCGGCGAATGGGGGCACATGCCGCTCCCCTGGCCGAGGCCCGAGGAGTATCCCGGAAAGCCCTGCTGGTGCGGCCGTGTCGGCTGCCTCGAACGTTACCTCTCCGGCCCCGAACTCGCCGCCGA
>KN173948.1:5701-6766 GCA_000759655.1 Acidicaldus organivorans
AGCGCTCGGCCCGGGCGCGCGGGCGGTGGAAGAAGCGCTCGCCGCCGCCGCCTCGGGAAATGCGGAGGCTGCCGCCGCGCTCGCCCGCCACACCGACCGGCTCGCCCGCGGCCTCGCCCTCGTCATCGACCTCCTCGATCCCGATGTCATCGTCCTCGGCGGGGGGCTTTCCAATCTCGATCACCTTTACACTGAGGTTCCGCCGCTCCTCCCGCGCTACGTGTTCAGCGACACGGCGGCGACGCCGATCCGCCGCAACCGTTTCGGCGACTCCTCGGGCGTGCGCGGCGCCGCCCTGCTCGCCGCCCAGGCCTGAGCCCGGCCCCGGCGGGGAGGCGGGGACAGAGGGGCGGCAGGGACAGGCGGGCATCAGGGACGCAGGAGCGGCAGGGAAGCCATGCACCGCCGCCGCTTGTCCGAAGTGAGGCGAGGGATGACACGTGGACGGTGCCGCCCTAGATAGCGGGGCGTGGAGACGGAAAGGGTGCGGGCCATGACGCGGAGCATCCGGCCTTGGCAGAGTGGGGCAGCGCTGCTTGCGCTGATGCTTGCCGCCTGCGGGGGCGATTACTCCCCCAACACCTACAACGCGACCGCCGTGCAGCAGGCGAACAACGTGGTCCGCGGCGTCATCGTTGGCGTGCGCGAGATCAAGGTGAGCGCCTCGGAGACGGTGGGCGCGGTGACCGGCGGCGCCCTGGGCGGGATCGCCGGGTCGCAGGTGCCGGGGAGCACGCTCGGCGAGGCGTTCGGCGCGGTGGGCGGGACGATGCTGGGCGGTCTGGTCGGCGCCGGAGCGGAGCACGCGGTGCGCGATACCACCGCCTATGAATACGTGGTGCGCAAGAGCAACGGCGATCTCGTCTCCGTCACCCAGAAGGACGAGGTGCCGCTGGTGGTGGGCCAGCATGTGCTGGTCATTGCCGGAAGCCAGGCCCGCATCGTGCCCGACTATACGGTGAGCCTCGACCCGTTGCCGCCGCCGGAGAAGGTGGAGAATGCCCAGGCCGTCGACCAGCCCAAAGCGTCGGCCCCGCCGCCTGCCGCGGCTCCCGCCGCCACCCC
>KN173949.1:0-5348 GCA_000759655.1 Acidicaldus organivorans
AAAGCCGGTTCTGAAAAACAGCCTTTTCAGCAGCCTGTTAGGGAGGTCACGCCTCGCCCCTGCCTGCCGCGCCCTCCTCACTCAGGCAAAGCGGGTTCCTGGACGGCACCCTCCGCGCATCGCTTCCAGGCGAGGCCCGGCACGTATTGCCATGCCATCCGTCCCCTTTCGTCGAGCGCGAAGAGATGGATCCATCCATTGTCGAAGAGGGGCCTGATCTCGGGATGGTTGGCGAGCACCTCGCCGATCGCCTCGCGCGGCGCTTCGATGCAGACGGTAAGCCGCAACGGTTCGTGCACGTAAGTCTCGCCGTCATGCACCGATTGCCACGGCAACCCGGGCCGCAAAAATCCGCCATTCCCCTCGAGCACGCCGATGCCCCCCGTAACGTTGTGCAGGAGCTTGTTGCCGCTGCCGAACACGTCGGGGGCGACGGTCGAGCCGTAATATTGCAGACTGATCCAACTCGCGACGATGACGGGCGCGGTGAGGATCTGCTCGAGGATGCGGAAATCGGGATCCTCCCGCCACGCATAGTCATGCAGGAAGACGCGGCCCTCTAGTTTCTTGCCCCGTGTGCGCTGCCGGGGTGCGGCGACGAATGCCTGGCAGCCGGCAAGCCCCCATTCGGGCCGGATTTCCGCCCAGTTGCGGCTCCGTTGGGAAATGGCGTTGTCTGACGCCGCTCCGGGAAGGCGCAAGGCGCGCTCCATCCGGGCGATCTTCCCGGCCTCGGCGAGCCAGCGCCGGACCTTGGCGAGATCCTCGCGGCCACGCGCGGCTGGATGGTCGCCCGCGTAGAGGCGGACATCGTCGGTCGTGGTATCGTGAAGGGCGGCGATGAACAACGTATCGGGCGGAATGGCGATGCCCCGTTCGGCAAGCCCCGCGCGGACCGCCGCGTCGTTGAGGAGGCTTGCCAGCAGGCGTGCGTTGACCTCTCCGGAATAGCCGCCGCAGGCACCGCAATGAAGCGCGCTCGCATGCGGATTGTTCACGACATTGGCGCCATGGCCCACGATCAGCACCAGCGGCGCGAACGCCCTGGTCAAGGACATGGCGCGCAAGACGGCCTCGGCCGCGGCAACCCGCGTCTTTGCGTCGAGCGGCGGGTCGAAGCGCGGCGGGGGATCGTCCGGCAATTCCCCCCTCTTCAGTCCGAGCGCGTCACGCAGCAATTTTCCCACATAGGCGAGTCCTGTTGCCTCAACGAAAGCGAATGACGAGACGGCCGCCAATTTGAACCGTTCCCAGGCGCGCTTGGCGCGGGCCTTGTAACGAGCCGCCTGGTCGGCGTCACGGATGGAAGGACCGCAGGCGCAGGACTGAAAGGGTGGCCGCAGCAGAACCGGAAGCCTGAGTTCCTCGATATCGGAGGCAAATCGCCGGTGGGAGACGCCGATCCCGAAGAATCCGGCGAAACCGAGCGTTTGAATGCCGGCATCGAGACTTTCCAGAGCCCGACGGAAAATCTCCGAACGCACGTCGATGCAGAAGACGGCCTGCAACGAAGGACGGGCAGGCGTTTCGGGATCGCCGCCGTTTTCGATGCGGAGGGCGAGCGACCGTTGAAACGCGCGCTCCACGGCGCGCTGGAGGATGGTATCAATCAGAAGTTCCGCATCCGGTTCAATCGGATTGGCGTATCGCGCCACCGTATCTCGCCATGCTGCAGCGAGGTCATCACGATATTGTTCAAAGAGCGCTTCCTCCCAGATGAGACGGATGGCGAGAAGATCGCGCGCCGTCTCATCGCTTCCTCCCATCCGTTCGGCTTGCCACAGCCGATAACGGGCATATTGCGCCGCTCCTCCCAGCGTCATGAGCAGCCGGTGGAAGTAGCCCTCGAGGGCCTCTCGCGCGAGGCTCAGCGTGTGGACGGCGCGGTTGATCACAAGGGCTGCGTCTTCGGGCGCGTTGAATACCCGCGAGGCAAATCCCTTGAGCCCGAGGATCTCGGGGGTCAGGTCATGCATCGCGATCATCCGCCAGGAGGCGTAGGCGTTTCTGCTTTTGGGCGCGGCCCAGAGCGCCTGGCCCTCGTCGAAATATCCAGCCGTCCAGGCTCCGAGACGTTCGGTGATGATGCCGGGCCAGTCGATGCCGGAGACCGTTGCCGCGAGATCGGCCACGCTCGGCAAGGGCGCGCGGGCGGGCGCATCATGGGTGGTGGCGGCTGCGAGAGCCGACCAATCGGCAGGGCGCAGGGTGGGCGGGGCTTCTGCCCAGGCTTCGCGCAAATCTTGCTCCGTGATGACGCCGCTTGCGATCCGCTCGCGGTACCAGCGCCGCGGCATGGTGATGCGCGCCCCCGCCACTTTCGCAAGCAGTGCCCCGGCTTCGGCGAGAGTGAGATCCACCTGCCCGAGGAAAGGGTTGACCGCGACGCTCGAGGCAAGCGGCCAGAGGGGAGGGATCGCCCGCACCGCGCGGTCTGCCGCGCTTTCGATGATTTCGGGAGCGAGGACGTTTTCAGAGACGATGTGCAGCATGATGGGTGCGCCCTTCGCTCAGGAAAGCTTCCGCCGCCAGCTCGCCATCAGCCGGTCGAAAACCGCGTTGGCGTAGAGGCCGTTGGAGAGATGGACGTAAAGGCCGAGCGCGGCTGGATGATGCGCCCAGAGCGGAAACATCGCCTGGACGACGGCGATGGCGCCGAAGCTTCCCACGGCGAGTACGATCAGCACCCATTCCAGCGCGCCCGCCTGCGGCACGGGGGGCAGGGTGGAGGCGGTGAGGGCGGTCATGATCATCTGCAGTCCGAAATAGGCGAGGGAACTCGCGATGGCGTAAAGCGCCGTCCGCCAGGTCAAGGCGCGGGGCGCGGCGCTCGCGAACCCTTGGGCGAGCATGTAGGCGACGCCGAGGATCAGGATGGTCCCCACCGCGATCGCTTGCGGTGATTTGTGATGAAAGCCGAAGCTGAAGCCGATCAACACGTAAAGGCCGAAGGCGGCGAGGAAGGCCCGGCCGACGGCGCGGGCGTTGGGAATGGCGACCGGCCCCGGCCGCTTGAAGGCGGCGATCCGCTCCACCGCGCCGCCGGAGGCGAGGAAACTATGCGCCTTGTAGAGAGAGTGGGCAAGGATGTGCAGGAGGGCGAGGGAGAAGAGGCCAAGGCCGCATTCGAAGATCATGAACCCCATTTGCGCGACGGTGGACCAGGCGAGCGAGGTCTTGACGGTGGGTTGGGTCAGCATCACCAGACTGCCGAACAGCGCGGTGAACCCGCCGAGCAGGACGAGTGCTGCCATGACGCCGGGGGCGAGCAGCATCACGTCGGCGAAGCGGACGAGCAGGAAGCCGCCTCCGTTGATGATGCCGGCATGAAGAAGGGCCGAGACCGGCGTCGGCGTCTCCATCACCTCGGTGAGCCAGCCATGGGCGGGGAACTGCGCCGATTTGAGGGCGGCAGCGACGCCGAGCAGCGCCGCAGCGAACGCGGCGAGCGGCCCGCCCTCTCCGCTGCGGGCGGCGGCGAGGATGGCGTGAATGTCGCCGGTGCCGTAGGCGTGGAGAAGGATGAGGCAGGCCATGCCGAGGGCGACATCCCCGGCCCGCGCGGGGAGGAACTCCTTGTGCGCCGCGCGCCGGGCCGGAAGCCGCGCCGGATAGAAAAGGAGGAGGCGCTGCAGGCCGAGGCTGGTGGCCACCCAGGCGAGGAAGAGCTGGCCGAGATGGCCGGCGCTGACCAGCAGCATCACCGCGGTCAGGCTGAAACAGAGCCAGCCGGTGAAGACCCCCTGGCGTTGCTCGCCGTCGAGATAGGTGCGTGAAAACCGCACCACCACCCAGCCGATGAAGGCGACCAGGACCAGCATGGCGAGGCTCACCGCATCGAGCCCCGCGAACCGGCCGCCGCTTCCGCTCAAGGACCCTGCGGCGGGGCCCCATACGGCGGCGAAGGCGCCCCCCAGCATGGCGAGGGCGGCAAGGCCGCTGAGCACTGCGGCGCATTCGGCGAAGAGCACGAACCGGCGTGGCCGCGTCCCTCTGACGAAGAAGCCCGCCACGGCGGCGAGCGCCAGGGGGGCCGGGACCAGAAGAGGCAGATATTCGATCGGCAAGAGCGTGTCTCCCCTGAGGTCGATTGCCGGGGGAGGGGTAGCCGAAGATCAGCGTTTCAAAAAATTGATTGTTTAGCGCGTATCGTTCTATATGATAGAAAGATCATGCGCGAACTCAACTACAACCACCTCCTCTATTTCTGGGCCGTGGCGCGGGAGGGCGGGCTCACCCGGGCGGCGGAGCGGCTGCATCTCTCCCAGTCGGCGCTCTCGGTGCAGATCCGCAAACTGGAGCATCAGCTCGGCCACAAACTGCTCGAGCGGGAAGGCAAGAAGCTGGTGCTCACCGAGGCGGGCCGGATCGCCCTCAACTACGCCGAGACGGTGTTCAAGACCGGGAACGAACTGGTGAGCACGCTCAAGGGGCGGCCGCTCAGTGGGCGTCAGGTGCTGCGGGTGGGGGCGTTGACCACGCTCTCGCGCAACTTCCAGCTCGAGTTCCTGCGGCCCTTGCTGGGACGGGGCGATGTCGAGCTGATCGTCCGTTCCGGCACCCTCCACGATCTTTTGGGGCAAATCGAGGCCCATGCGCTCGATGTGGTGCTTTCCAATACCGCCGCTCCCCGTGATGGGCGCTCTTCCTTGCGCAGCTACGTGCTGAAAAAACAGACGGTCAGCATCGTGGGTCATCCTCGCCCGACGCGGCGCAAGTTCAAATTTCCCGATGATCTGGGCGGCGCGCTCCTTCTGCTGCCCAGTCTCGAGAGCGACATCCGCGTGGCTTTCGACCGCCTGCTGGAAAACGCCAATGTCAAACCGGTCATTCTCGCCGAGGTCGATGACATGGCGATGCTGCGTCTTCTCGCCCGCGAAAGCCGTGCCGCCGCGCTCGTTCCGCCCATCGTGGTCCGCGACGAGCTCGATAACGGTATTCTGGTCGAGTATTGCCAAATCCCCGAGGTCACCGAAACGTTTTATGCCATCGCGCAGAAACGACGCTTCCCCAACCCGCTTCTTGCCAGTCTGCTGAGTGCGGAACGCGAAGAGTGATCATCCCTCTGGATCCAGGGGAGCCGGGGTGGGGCCGGATCCAGGAACAGGGAGGGTAGAGAGGGCGGGGAAATCGGGCTGCGCCCCGGCACCTCGCCGGGCGGGGTATTGGAGAGGCCGGCAGTTCGGTCATCCCCAACATTGTGATCGTGGCGGCGCGGCGCCTGGTTCACCAAAGTAGGTTCATGGCGCGCGACCTCTATCTCGTCTCTTATGACGTGAGCCATCCGAAGCGTCTCAAGCGGGTCCATCGGGCGGTCAGAGCCTATTCCACCGGCGGGCAGAAATCGG
>KN173949.1:5414-5658 GCA_000759655.1 Acidicaldus organivorans
GAGACGATCGTTCTGCGCTGTCAGGGGGAGCGTCTGGCCGCCTTTCCGCTGCGCGGCACGGAGCGCGTCGTCATCCGTCGCGNCGCGCGAGGACTCGCTCTTCTTTCTCCGCCTTGATCCCCGCATGGGGGTGCACACGCTCGTCCTTGCCGTCAAACCGCGCGACCCACCCTTCTTTTACGTGGGCTAGGCCATGGCCATCCTTTACATCGACCGTCGCGGTGCGGCCCTCGAACGCGACGGA
>KN173949.1:5675-10850 GCA_000759655.1 Acidicaldus organivorans
CCGAACAGATCAGCGTGAACCTTCTCGCCGCGCTCGGCGAACGCGGGATCGGGCTGCTCGTGCTCCATGGCCGGCGCGGGGAAGCGACCGCCCACCTGCTCGGCGCGCCGCATGGCGATGTAACCCGCCGGATCGGTCAGTTTCTACTTGCCAGCACACCTTCCGCGGCATTCCGCCTCGCGGCCTTCGCCATAAGGGGCAAGATCATCGGCCATTTGCGTTTCCTGGACGAGGCACTCGGCGCATATTCACATCCGCGGCAACGTAACGCACTCGAAACCGCACGGCTTGCGCTCACCGAGTGCCTCTCCCGCCTGCGGACAAGCCCCAATCTCGAGACGGCGCGCGGGATCGAAGGCGCGGCGGCTTCTGCCTTCTGGCAGGCCTACGCCCATCTCTTCGCCCCGCATCTCGGCTTTGCTGGCCGCAACCGCCGCCCGCCGCGTGATCCGGTCAATGCCACGCTTTCGCTCGCCTACACCCTGCTTTTCTCCGATGCCGTCCAGGCGATTGCGATCGCCGGGCTCGATCCGCTGCTTGGCTTCCTCCACGCTCCGCTCGCGGGCCGCGCCTCGCTTGCCTGCGACCTCGTCGAATTCGTGCGCCCCGCCGCCGCCCGAGCTGCTGCACCAGCGCCTCTCGGCCTCATCGATTCCAGTCCGCAGCGCGCCGCGGCGCTATGGCAGGGGCTCGAAGGGCTGGCCGCAGCCCATCTTGGCGAGCTTCTCCTTGGGGCGGGTCTTCCGCCTCATCGCGCTGCACCGGCTTCTGCTAGCCGCATCGATCTTTTTCGGCCAGTCTTGGAAGGACACTTGGAGGGGGCTGCAAACGTCTTCAATCGGCTTCGAAGTGTATCTTGAGGTGGTGAAAAGCGAAATTAGGATTTGCTTTCTGACCCCATATTTGTTGGATTTTTTGCGAATCACATGGCGGATGGGGTGGGATTCGAACCCACGAGAGGCGGAAACCTCTGGCGGTTTTCAAGACCGCTGCCTTAAACCACTCGGCCACCCATCCCTGAAACCTCGCCCGGAGTCCGCGCGCGCAAGCCCCGCGCCCCCGTCCGTCCCGCCGGGCCCCCTTTTTTAACCTCCGCGGCTGAAACGGAAAAGAGCGTGGGCCGAAGGCGCCACGCTCTTGCCACGGATCCACGTCCAGTGGGGGGCTCTCCCTTGCGTGTCTCCCTCCCGCGGAATCTCCTCCTTTGGCGCCCCCGCCCGGGATCACGCCCGGGAGCGGGCGCGAGAGCAGGGGGAAGCGTGCCCAAGGAGAGGCAGGGGGACGCTCAGCCTCCCGGCTCAGGCCTCGGCTTCGGCCTCCGTCTCGGCGCGGCGCTGGCCTGCGCCCTTGGCCGCCGGGTCGCGCTCGACGAGTTCGATCACCGCCATCGGCGCCGCATCGCCATAGCGGAACCCGGCTTTGAGCACCCGCGTGTAGCCGCCGGGACGGGTGCGGAAGCGCTCCGCGAGCGGGCCGAAAAGCTTGGCCACCACCGCCTCGTCACGCAGCACGGCGAAGGCCTGGCGGCGGGCATGCAGCCCACCCCGCTTGCCGAGCGTGATCAGCTTCTCCGCCACCGGCCGCAGCTCCTTGGCCTTGGGCAGGGTGGTGGTGATCTGCTCGTGGGTGAAAAGCGCGTTGGCGAGATTGCGGAACAGCGCCCGGCGGTGGCTCGTGGTCACGCCGAGCTTACGGCCGGCGAGGCGATGGCGCATCGATCTTCTCCTTCGTAACCCGTTCCCTGAACCTTGCGGCCCCGGCTTTCCTGCGCTTCGGGGGCCTCAGAACTGCTGCTCGTCGAGGCGGCGGGCCAGCTCCTCGATGTTCTCCGGCGGCCAGCCCTCGATCTTCATGCCGAGCGAGAGCCCCATCGAGGCCAGCACCTCCTTGATCTCGTTGAGCGACTTGCGCCCAAAATTGGGCGTGCGCAGCATCTCCTGCTCGGTCTTCTGCACCAGATCGCCGATATAGACGATGTTGTCGTTCTTGAGGCAGTTGGCGCTGCGCACCGAGAGCTCGAGCTCGTCCACCCGCCGCAGCAGGTTGCGGTTGAAGGGGAGGTTGTCGATCGGGGCCGAAGCGCGCGCCTCTTCCGGCTCCTCGAAATTGATGAAGAGCTGGAGCTGATCCTGGAGGATGCGGGCGGCGAGGGCCACCGCGTCCTCGGGCTTGACCGCGCCGTTGGTCTCCACGGTGAGGACGAGGCGGTCATAGTCGGTGACCTGGCCGACGCGGGTGGGCTCGACCTTGTAGGAGACGCGGCGTACCGGCGAGTAGATGGAATCGACCGGGATCAGCCCGATCGGGTCGTCCTCGCGCCGGTTCAGCGCCGCGGGCACGAAGCCCTTGCCGCGTCCCACGGTGAGCTCCATGGCGAGCTTCGCCCCCTCGTCGAGGTGGCAGAGCACGAGGTCGGGGTTGATGATCTCGACGTCATGGGTGGTCTGGATCTGGCCGGCGCGCACCGGGCCGGGGCCCTCGGCCTCCAGGGTGAGGCGACGCGCCTCGTCGCCGTGGAGGCGGAGCGCCAGCTGCTTGACATTGAGGATGATGTCGGTGACGTCCTCGCGCACCCCGGGGACGGTGGAGAATTCGTGGAGCACGCCGTCGATCTTGACATGCGTCACCGCTGCGCCCTGCAGCGAGGAGAGGAGGACGCGGCGGAGCGCATTGCCGAGCGTGATGCCGAAGCCGCGCTCGAGCGGCTCGGCGACGATGGTGGCGACCAGCTTGCGGTCGGCGCCCGGCGTGACTTCGAGCTTCTCGGGCTTGATCAGCGACTGCCAGTTGCGTTGCAGGACGAGGGTGGATTCGTTCATGGCCGGACCTTATGCCAAGGAGGGGGGCGCGGCGGAGGGCGCGCCCCGGAAAGCCGCCGCACCGGCCGCATGCGGGATGCGCCCCGCCCGGACGGCGCGGCCCCGCTCAGACGCGGCGCCGCTTACGCGGCCGGCAGCCATTGTGCGGGATGGGGGTGACGTCGCGGATCGCCGTGATGTTGAAGCCGACCGTCTGCAGGGCCCGGAGCGCGCTCTCACGACCCGCGCCGGGACCGCTCACTTCGACCTCGATCGTCTCCATCCCGTGCTCGCGCGCCTTGCGCCCTGCCGATTCGGCGGCGACCTGAGCGGCATAGGGGGTGGATTTGCGGCTGCCCTTGAACCCCTCCGCCCCGGCCGAGGCCCAGGCGATGGTGTTGCCCTGGGTGTCGGTGAAGGTGACGATGGTGTTGTTGAAGCTCGCCAACACGTGGGCGATGCCGGTGGTGATGTTCTTGCGCTCTTTACGGCGCGGCCGCGCCGTCTGGGCGGATTTCGCCATGGATATAGAGATCCTCGCTCGCCTCTGAACCGTCCAAACCTGCACTCCCACAACTCTCCCCACCCCGCTCGCGGCGGGGGGCGGACGCTGCGGGAAGGCGCCTTACTTCGTCACTTTCTTCTTGCCGGCGATCGGCACCGCCTTGCCCTTGCGGGTGCGGGCATTGGTGTGGGTGCGCGGCCAGCGCACCGGCAGCCCGCGGCGGTGACGCAGGCCCCGGTAGCAGCCGAGGTCCATCAGCCGCTTGATGTTCATCGCCACTTCGCGGCGGAGGTCGCCCTCCACCTTGTATTCGCGGTCGATCAGCTCGCGGATGCGGATGATCTCCTCATCGGAGAGCTCGTTCACCCGCTTCGATTCGGGGATGCCGAGCCGCTCGCAGATTTCGCGCGCCTTGGCCGGCCCGATGCCGTAGATGTAACGAAGACTGATCACCGCCCGTTTGTTGGCCGGTATGTTGACTCCAGCGATCCGCGCCACGCAGCTGATCTCCCCAACGCGCCCAGCCAGGGCCTTCGCCCCGGAACAGGCTCATTCGATGCCGAAAACAAGCCAATACGCCCACTGCGGCCTTCCAGCCGGGGGCGCGCCTCCGGGCCCACTACATAATGACTTTTCCCTCCCCGTCAAGAATGAATCCGCCCAAACCGCCATCGGGTACGAAGGGAACGAAGCGGCCGCCGGCACGCCGCGGCGGCAGGACCCGCCCCTGGGCGCTCAGTCGGGCGGCAGCGCTCCAATGTCGCCCCCCGCATCGACCAACCCCGGCGGCTCGAGCGCCTCGTCGATCAGGCGCTGGCGCAGGGTCTCGGAGATCGGGATGCGCGCCACGATCTCGCGGCAGACTTCGTCCTCGGCCCGCGCGATCTGGATGTCGCGGAGATCGAGCAGCGTCTCGAACGAATTGATGACGAAATCGACCGGATCGGTCGCGGGCAGAAGATTGGTCCGCTCCCGGCTTCCCTTGAAACGGATGAGATCATGCCCGTCTGCCGTCGAGACGAGCTTGCCCTCGACCGAGACGCGCGGGATCGAGATCAGGAAGCCCCAATAATTCTCATAGGCGAGCACCGTGCCATACATCACCGCATCGACCCGCAGCCAGCGCCCGAGTTCCTCGGGGGGCACGGCCTTGAGCTTGGCCCCGTTGTCGATCCCATGCGCCTCGAGCACCGCATCGACCGCGGTGAGATTGCGCAGCACGAATTCGCGCTGGGCGAGATAGCTCTGCATGTAGCGCCGCAGCCGCTGCGCATCGGTCCAGGCCCAGCGGTCCCGCACCTTCTTCGAATGGAAGGTGAGCGGCACCTTGTCGAGAATGAACTGGCCGGTGCCGCGGTCGAGGAAGGGGAGGACGGCGATGCGCACCGGCGGATTCTGGCGGAACTCGTCCGAGATCTCGACGTCGAACAGGGCGGGGTCGAGGTCGATCGCCCGGTCATACCAGGTCTTCTTGCCATGGCTCTCGAGCTCGTATTCGGGAAGATAGAAGGGGCGCTGCTCCGCCTCCTGCTCGCTCACCGAGGCGCAGGCGGCAAGCAGGAGGACGAGCGCCGCGCCAAGCCATCCCGCAAGCCCTACACGCTTGAGGTGCCGAGCCCAAGCCCTGCCCTCCAGGCCAAGGTCTCCCTGGCCACGGTTTCCCCGGCCATGGTCCCTCTGGCCACGGTCCCTCTGGCCACGGTCCCTCTGGCCACGGTCCTTCTGGCCACGGTCCCTCTGGCCACGCCTGCCTTGCCGTTCCGTCATCCGCGCGTCTCATCCTCTCGTCCGCCGATGGGCCGGAGGGAGGATAAAGCCCAGCCGGGGTGATCCGTCACGTGGCGAGGGAGAGGGGGGCGGCGAGGCGGGAGG
>KN173950.1:0-3804 GCA_000759655.1 Acidicaldus organivorans
GGGGGAGGGTTTCTGGGCCAGCGTCGGGGGCATGCGGGGGGCTCGTCAGGAGACGGCATCAGGGTGGAGGCGGCCGCGGAGCGAATGGGCCTCGGCGGCCGCGATGGTGACGAAGGCGAGCTCACCGATCAGCGCGGCGGGGCCCTCGGCGTGCACCGCCTGCTGATAGGGGCTGCGTCCGGCGATCTGGCCGGGATGGCGGCCGGGGCCGGTGAAGAGGACGGGAAGGCGGGCGCCGACGCTCGCCTGGTTGAAGGCGCGCTGGCTTTCGGCGAGCAGGGCCTGGAGCTCGGCGAGCCGGGCGGCCTTTTCCGCTTCCGGCACCTGATCGGAGGCCTCGGCGGCCGGGGTGCCGGGCCGGGCCGAGTATTTGAAACTATAGGCCTGGGCGAAGCCCACCTCGCGGGCGAGCGCCAGCGTCGCCTCGAAATCGGCCCGCGTCTCGCCGGGGAAGCCCACGATGAAGTCGGAGGAGAGGGCGAGATCGGGGCGGGCGGCGCGCAGCCGCTCGATAAGGCGGAGATAGTCGGCGGCGCGGTGACGGCGGTTCATCGCGGCGAGCACCCGGTCCGAGCCCGACTGGACGGGGAGATGAAGGAAGGGGGCGAGGGCGGGGATGTCGCGATGGGCGGCGATCAGCGCCTCGTCCATGTCGCGCGGATGCGAGGTGGTGTAGCGGAGGCGGAGCAGGCCGTCGAGCTTGGCGAGCTCCTCGATCAGCCGGGCGAGCCGCCAGGGCCGCCCATTGAGCCCCTCGCCCTCCCAGGCATTGACGTTCTGGCCGAGCAGCACGATCTCGCGCACGCCCTGGGCGAGGAGGGTTTTGGCTTCCTCGAGGATGCTCCGCGCCGGGCGCGAGACCTCCGCCCCGCGCGTATAAGGGACGACGCAGAAGGTGCAGAACTTGTCGCAGCCCTCCTGGATGGTGAGGAAGGCGCTCACCCGCCGCGCCCGCCGTGCCTTGCCGTTTTGGGGCAGCGCGTCGAACTTGCTCTCGGCGGGGAAGTCGGTGGCGATCACGGGCCCTCCCGCGCGGCGCGCTTCGATCAGCTCGGGCAGGCGGTGATAGGCCTGCGGGCCGATGACGAGATCGACGTAAGGGGCGCGGCGGAGGATCTCCTCACCCTCGGCCTGGGCCACGCAGCCGGCGAGCGCGATCAGCGTGGAGCGTCCCTCGGCGGCCCGCCCCTCCTTGATCTGGCGCAGCCGGCCGAGTTCGGAGAAGACCTTTTCGGTGGCGTGCTCGCGGATGTGGCAGGGGTTGAGGATGACGAGGTCGGCCTCGGCCGCCCGCTCCGTCTCGCCGAAGCCGTGCGGGGTGAGGAGATCGGCCATGCGGGCGCTGTCATATTCGTTCATCTGACAGCCCCAGGTCATCACGTGCAGGCGGCGCGTGTTCGCGACAGGCTCGGGGGCGGCCTCACGCGCGGGCTTGCGGAGGGCGGTTTCGGTCATCCTCGCTCCGGCAGGGGAAAGAAACGGACACGGCCCCACCCCTTCCGTCCACGGAAGCCGCGGCGCGCCAGAGGAAACGGGCGGGCAGGCGGCGGGCGGCTGGCGATCAAGGGAGGGAGGGCCTCGTCACCCTGGTCATCATGTCTTCAAAAAGGAGAAGACCCCCTCGCTTGTCAAGCGACGAATCGATGACACCCCGCTTTTGCGCCGGCCCGCCGCGGCGCATCTCACCCCAGCGTCTCCCCGTAGCGTCCCACAGTCGCATCTCAAGAGGCGGGGAACTCGATGTGGCGCATGAAGACCACCTTCCCCTTCTCGTTGCGCACCACGTTGTAGCCATGCAGCCCATCGCCATTGGCATCGAAATTGTAAGTCCCCTCGGCGCCGGGGAAGTCGCGGATGGCGATGATCGCCGCGCGGATCTTCTCGGGCTCGGTGCTGCCCGCCGCCCCGATCGCTTGCGCGAGCACCCGCACCGCATCATAGGTCCAGCCATTGTCCGGGCTCGATCCGCCATAGGCGCGGCGATAGGCCTCGGCGAAGGCCTTGGCGGTGGGGCTCGAGTCCTCGTTGAAATCGGCGACGCCGAACGTGCCCCAGAGCGCGGGGCCGGCGAGATGCAGCGTCACCGGCGAGACGATCGAGGGTGAGCCCACCCAGGGAATGGCAAGCCCGAGCTGGCGGACCTGGCGGGCGAAGACGGCGCAGTCGTTCTCGAAGGTGAAGTAGGAGCCCATGACCTCGGCGCCCGAGCCGCGCAGGGCGAGCACGATCGGGGTGAAATCGGGCTGCTGGTTGGCATAGCCCTGGACGAGGAGGGGCGTGATGCCCCGTTTCTGGAGCGCGTTGGTGAGCGCCTTCATCCCGTTGCTGCCGAAGGCGTCGGTCGAATAGACGATCGCCCATTTGCGCTTCTTGAGCTCGTTCACCCCGTAATCGGCGATCACCTCGGCCGAGTAGAGATCGTTGGGGCGGCAGCGGAAGAGCCAGGGATTGCCCATGTGGGTGAGCGAGGGATCGGTGCCGCCGAACATCACCGGGCGCGCCGCCTTGGCCACGTCGGGGGCGATCGCCTGCATCTGGGTGGAGCGGATCGAACCGATGAAGCCGATGCAATCACCGCGATTGGCGAGCCGGCTGAAGGCGAGCACCGCGCCCGGGTTGGTGGTCTGGTCGTCCTCGACCACGAGTTCGAGCGGGCGGCCGAGCACGCCCCCTTTCTGGTTCACCTCATCGACGGCAAGCCGCGCCGAGTTGAGCTGGATCCGGCCCGGCTCCGCTCCCGGCCCGGTGAGCGGGGAGATCATGCCGATCTTGAGCGTCTCGGCGGCGCGGGCGGCGCGGATGAGGGCCGGCGCGGCAAGGGCGGCGCCGAGGGCGAGCGGGGCTTTGAGCAGACGGCGGCGGCGGAGCAATCTCGCGGACATGTGACCCTCCCTTTTTCGTTTTGCTCGTTTTCGTTTTGCTGGGCGTTGACCTTGGTTCGTGGCGCATTCGCGGATGGACGTCTTGCCCGTCGCGCCGCATCCGAGCGGCGGGACGGGAGAGGGGATGATAGCGGAGCTGCCGCGCCTTTGGCAAAGTTTCGGCAAAGCTTCGCCAAAGCTTTGGACCAGCAGAACTCCCGAGGCGCAAAACGTCCAGCGTAACCTGCGCCCCCCTTGCCGCCCCCCCGCCCTCTCACGTGAGCGCGTTGACGCCATCGCGGAGGCTTTGTAGGGATGGTATATCACGAACATGGCCGAAGGCCCGGCGCGGGCGCTCATCCGGGCCAGGGCGCCGATCACGGATCGGATAACGGATCAGGGAGGAAACGATGGGCTCCAGCGGACGGCGCGCATTCCTCGAAGCCTTGGGCGGGATGGCGGGGCTCCTCGCCTTCCGCCCTCTTCCGGCGGCCCGCGCCACGGAGGCTCCCGTCGAAATCAAGATCGGGCATCTGCACGCCGCTTCCGGCCCCTATGCCTCGATCTCGATGCCGCTCTATTACACGCTCAAGATGTGGATCGAGGGCGTGAACGCCAAAGGCGGGGCCTTTGTCAAGGCCTATGGCCGCAAGATCCCGCTCAAGCTCATCTCCTACGATGATCAGAGCAATCCGGGGCTTGCCGCCACGCTCACCAACCAGCTCATCACCCAGGACAAGGTCGATATCCTGGTCTGTGATTCGGGCTCGGTGCTGACCGCGGTCTCAGTGCCGATCGCGCGCGAGCACAAGATGCTGCTCTTCGATCCGACCGGCACCGGCGCGGCCTTCTTCAGCAAGGACAATCCCTACATCGTGCTGCTCGCCGATCCGGTCTCCTCGGTCTGGCCGCGCTATCTCTGGGAATTCGTCCTCAACGAGGG
>KN173950.1:3823-7764 GCA_000759655.1 Acidicaldus organivorans
AGATGCTGCTCTTCGATCCGACCGGCACCGGCGCGGCCTTCTTCAGCAAGGACAATCCCTACATCGTGCTGCTCGCCGATCCGGTCTCCTCGGTCTGGCCGCGCTATCTCTGGGAATTCGTCCTCAACGAGGGGCCGAAGCTCGGACTCAAGCGGATCGCCCTCCTCTATGCCACCAACGATTTCACCGGAACCCAAGCCAATGCGCTGCGCACCGCCCTCAAGGCGCCCGGCTCGCCGGTCGAGATCGTCTTCGACGAGGGCGTGCCTACCTCGACCTCCAATTACACGGTGCTGATCGACAACATCGCCGCCGCCAATCCGGATCTCGTGATCGAGCTCGGCTATACCGGCAACGATATCGCCTTCCTGCGCAACCTCCAGGACTCGGGCCAGAAGTTCAAGGCGGTCTTCGCGCTCTATCCCGGCATCGAAACCAATGTGCTGATGAAGAACGTGGACAAGTCGGGGCTTGCCGGGATCTTCACCTACGTCACCGCGCTCGGTCTCGATCTCAAGCCGGAAGCGGGGCTCTCGCTCGCCGAACTCCGCGAGGCCTATGAGAAGGCCTACGGCAATACCGGCGTCGAGTTCGGCTGGAACGCGATCGCCGGGCACGTCACCGGCATCGTCATCACCGAGGCGCTCGCCCACGCCGATACGCTCGCCCAGGAGGATCTGCGCAAGGCGGTGTTCTCCCTCTCCGGCAAGCTCAAGACGCTCGACGGCACCTTCGAGCTCCGCGAGGACGGCGCGCAGATCGGCGAGCTCACCCCGATCGGCCAGTTCGACGCGGAAGGCAATCTCCGCGTCGTCTATCCGCCCGAACTCGCCAATGCCAAACCGGTGATCGGCCAGACCTGAGATGCTGCTCCACGCCCTCGCCGGCGGCCTCGTCTATGGATGCTATTTCGCGCTCCTCGGGCTCGGCCTCAACCTCGTCTTCGGGGTGATGCGGATCGTCAATCTCGCCCACGGCGATCTCATCATGCTGGGGGCGATGGCCGCCTATTTCCTCTACCACCTCGCCGGGCTCTCCCCCCTCTGGGCGGCCCCGCTCGTCGCGGGAGGCTTCTTCCTGCTCGCCCTTCCGCTCTATGCCGCGCTGCTTCCCCGCCTGCTTGCGGCACGCGAGGCGGAGATGCTCTCCTTCACCCTCTTCTTCGGGCTCCAGCAGATCATCGAGGCGCTCGCCGCCATCGCCTTCGGCCCCTCCGAGCGCTCGCTTCCCGCCCGCAGCCTCGCCGCGGGCCCCATCGTCCTGCTCGGCCAGAGCGTGCCCAAGTCTTGGGCCTTCAGCGCCCTCGTCGCGGTGATCGCGATCGGCCTCTTCTACCTCTCCCTCCATCACACCCGCCTCGGCCTCTTCACCCGCGCGGTGATGGCAAGCCCCGAAGAGGCGGCAGCGAGCGGCATCGATCTTTCGCGCATCTCGGCGATCGCGTTCGGCCTTGGCGTGGCGCTCGCCGGGCTCGCCGGGGTGTTCGCCCCCTTCATGCTGGGCTCGGTCACCCCGGCGATGGGCGCCTCGCTCAATCTCGTCGCCTTCGCCACCGTGGTGGTGGGCTCGCTCGGCGCCCCGCTCGGCACCATTTTCGGCGGACTGGTCTATGGGGTGGGCCTTCTCCTCATGCAGACCTATTTCAGCACCTGGGCCGATCTCCTCCCCGATCTCCTGCTGATCGCCATTCTCCTCTTCCGGCCAAGCGGGTTGCTCGGGCGGAGGCTCCGCGTTGCGTAGGCTGCTCCCCGATCTCGGCCTCGCCGCCTTCCTGCTCGCTGCGCTCACTGCGGCCGAGTTTCTTTATCGAAACGAATTGCTGGTCTTCAATTTCACCATCTTTTTCATCCTCGCCCAGGGGTTGAACGCGATCTACGGCTTCACCGGCTATCTTCCCTTCGGCTATGTCGGGTTTTTCGGAGCGGGGGCCTACGGATTCGCGCTCGCCGTGATGCATCTCGGCTCAGCTCCCCTCCCCGCCCTCGGGCTTGCCGGCGCGGCGGGGCTTGCGCTCGGCCTCCTGCTCACCCCGCTGCTCCGCCTCTCCGGGGCCTATTTCGCCATTGCCAATCTCGCCGCCGCCCAGGCGGTCTATCAGGTCATCGCCAATCCGGCGCTCGAACCCCTCACCCGCGGCCCCTACGGCGTCTCGCTCGCCTCCGTTTTCGCCCCGCGGGCGAGCTTCCTTGCCGCACTCGCCCTGCTCGCCCTCCTCCTCGGCGTCGTCATCTGGCTCCGCCGCGGCGAGATGGGGCTCGCGCTCAAGGCCATCCGCGATGATCCGCTGAGCGCGGCGATGGCCGGAATCCCGGTGGTTCGGCTGCGCGTCCTCGCCTGGCTGGTCTCGGCGCTGGCCGCCGCCCTCGCCGGAGGGATCTACGCCTGGCACATTTCGGTCTTCTACCCGGAGACGGTGTTCGACCTCTCCTTCAGCGTCTTCGCCATCGTCTTCACCCTGTTCGGGGGCGCGGCGACGCTCTCCGGCCCGATCCTCGGCGCGGCGCTGCTCTACGGGCTCTACAATCTGATCGGCATTACGGTGCCGCAATATTTCCAGCTCATCTACGGCGCCCTCATCGTGGCCCTCATGCTCTTTCTCCCCCGCGGCCTCCTCTCGCTCCTCACCGATCGCGGCCATGACGTCCCCTGAGCCTCCCGCCGCGCCCCCCCTTCTCGAAGTGCGCGGCCTTGTGAAGCGCTTCGGCGGGTTCCGCGCCCTGGATGGGGTGAGTTTCACCCTCCGCGCCGGCGAGATCCTCGGCCTGGTCGGCCCCAACGGCTCGGGCAAGACCACCACCCTCAACGTGATCAGCGGGCTCTACGCCCCGGAGGCGGGCGAGGTGCGTTTTGCGGGACGGCCGTTGCGCGGGCTTTCGCCGCGGGCGCGGGTGCATCGCGGCATCAACCGCACCTTCCAGTCCCCCCGCCCCTTCGCCTCGCTCAGCGTGCGCGAGAACGTGCGTCTCGCCGCCCGCTTCGGCGGCCGCGATGCCGCACCGGAAAGGATCGAGGCCCTGCTCGAGCGGCTTGGCCTCGCGCGTTGGGCAGCGCGTCCGGCCGCGGAACTGAACACCGGCCAGCAGAAACGGCTCGATCTCGCCCGGGCGCTTGCCACCCGCCCCCGCCTCCTCCTCGTCGATGAGATCGCCGCCGGGCTCAACCCGGCCGAGCTCGAGTCGATGGCGGAGCTGCTCGCCGCGCTTGCCGCGGGCGGCACCGCCCTCCTCGTCGTCGAGCACCTGCTCGGCTTTCTGGGGCGTCTTACCGAACGGGTGATCGTGATGAATGCCGGGCGCGAGATCTTCGAGGGAAGGCTTGCCGAGGCGAGCCGTGATGCCGAGGTGGTGCGCGTGTTTCTCGGCGAGGCGGCGCGGCGATGAGCGCGGCCCCACTTCTCGACCTCCGCGCCGTGGAAAGCGGCTATGGGAAAGTGCAGATCCTGTGGGAGGTGAGTTTCCCCATCGCGCCGGCCCGCTCGGTGATCCTGCTCGGGCCCAACGGGGCGGGCAAGACGACGCTGCTCAAGACCCTGATCGGGCTTCTGCCCCTCTGGCGGGGCGCCCTCCTCTGGGAAGGCCGCGACCTCGCCGCCCTTCCCGCGCCCGCCCGGGTGCGGGCGGGCATCGCCTTCATGTCCGAACGCGGCGTCTTTCCCACCCTCAGCATCGAGGAAAACCTCGCCATCGGCGCGCAATTCCTCAGCCCCGCCGCGCGCCGGGGCGGGCAGCGCAAGATGCTGGGGCTGGCCAAGGCGCTGGCCGGCCGGCCGCGACTCGTCGTGCTCGATGAGCCCTCGGCCGGGCTCTCGCCGCTGCTGGTGGGCCAGGTGATCGGGCTTCTCCGCCGCTTCCGGAGCGAAGGCGCGGCGTTTCTCATTGCCGAGCAGAACGTCGCCTTCCTTGACCTTGCCGATGACGTCGCGGTGCTCGAGGGCGGGCGGC
>KN173950.1:7802-9622 GCA_000759655.1 Acidicaldus organivorans
TCGCCGGTGTAGCCGCCGATGAGGCCGTTGAGATCGGCGGTGGGGCGCACCCAGAGCCGCTCGAGCGGCGTGTAGTCCATCTCGCCCGCCTCTGCCTCCAGTCCGATCGCGGCGAGGAAGGCCCTGGCGTCGAAGCCGAGGCGCGCCCAGTCGGCCCGCACCCGCTCGGGCGGCATGACGATCCCGTCATAGAAATAGGGGATGCGGATCCGCCCCCGCTCGTCCCACACCTGACCGAGGAGGGTGCAGAGCGCATTGAGCGGATTGAGGGCGAGCCCGCCGAAGAGGCCGGAATGGAGGTCGCGGTCGGGGCCGCGCGCGGTGATCTCGGTATAGAGGAGGCCGCGCAGCGAGACGGTGATCGCCGGGGTTTCGATGTCCCAGAGATTGGTATCCGAGATCACCACCCCCGCCGCATCCTTGAGCCCTGCGGCTTCGGCGGCGAGGAAGGGTTCGAGATGGGGGCTGCCGATCTCCTCCTCGCCCTCGATGATGACGCTGATCCGGCAGGGGAAGCCGCCCTGCGCATGATGCCAGGCCTCGAGCGCGGCGAGCCATGCCGCGACCTGGCCCTTGTCATCGACCGCGCCGCGCGCCACCACGCGCGGGCCATGCGGCCCCTCGACCAGGGTCGGCTCGAAGGGCGGGCTCGGCCAGAGTTCGAGCGGCTCGGCGGGCTGGACGTCGTAATGCCCGTAATAGACGAGGTGCGGCGCGGCGGGGCCGGCGCCGGGATGGGTGGCGAAGACCACCGGATGGCCGGGCGTTTCGACCAGCCGGGCGGCAAAGCCGATTGCGGCGAGACGCGCCCGCGCCGCCTCGGCCGCCTTCCGGCAATCGGCGGCATGCGCGCTCTGCGCGCTCACCGAGGGAATGCGGAGCCAGGCGAGCAGCGCCTCGAGCGCGGCCTGGCGCTCTGTCTCGAAACGGGCCAGCGCGGACTGGGTTGCGGACATTCTCTCGACCTCCTCGCCACGTGAGGGAGAGAGTAGAGATCAGGCGCGCGCCGTGGGCAAGGTGCTCCCCTCCAAAAGGGGGGCGCCGCTCAGGCCGGGCCGGGAGCGGTTCCGTAGGTCTTGAGGAACATGTGGGTGGCGCGGCGCACCACCTCGGCGATCTCCGCGGCCTGGGGCGGGGGGAGGAGGTGGAGCTTGTGGCGCAGCCAGTGGCGGGTCTGGCAGAGGCAGAAGAACTGCTCGGCGGCGAATTCCGGGTCGTCGCACGCCAGGGCCCCGCGCGCCATCTGGGCGCGCAGCCAGCGCGCCATCTCGGCGATCGCCCGCGCCGGGCCCGCCTCGTAGAAGGCGCGGGCGAGTTCGGGGAATTTGGCCGCCTCGGCGATCACCACCCGGTAGATGGTGACGCCGAGTTCGGAGAGCATCATCTCCACCATCCGCGTCCCGATCGCCATCAGCCCGGCAGCGACATCCGTCGTCTCGTCGTGTTCGGCGAAGATGCGGCAGAGGTGCTGCTCGCAGGCCTGCTCGACATAGGCGGCGAAGAGGGCGGCCTTGCTTTCGAAGTGATTGTAGAGCGTGCCCTTGGAGACCCCGGCGGCGGCGGCGATGCGCGACATGCTCGCCCCCTCGTAGCCGTCGCGGGCGAAGATCAGCGCCGCCCCTTCGAGGATCTGGCGGCGTTTTTCAGGGGAAAGCGCCTCCGCCGCGCCCCGGAGGGACGGCGGGGCGCGGCGCAGGCGCTTTCCCCTGGAAAACGCCGCCAGATCCTCGAAGGGGCGGCGTTTTTCAGGGGAAAGCGCCTCCGCCGCGCCCCGCCGCCCCTCCGGGGCGCGGAGTTCGTCCCGTTCCTCTCTGCTTTCG
>KN173950.1:9697-13587 GCA_000759655.1 Acidicaldus organivorans
CCCTGCTCTCTCGTTTCGCGAGGCTCGGTTGCGTTCATCACGGATTGACGATGCGCCACGACCAGACCATTTGTCAAAGCTGACTGAACCGGTCGGTCAGCATAGGGGGTAGGGGGTAAGGATGAAAGCCCGGCACGCGCGCGGATGGCGGATGGCGGCTCTGGTCACCACGGCCCTGGTCGGGGCCTGCACGGTGGGACCCGATTTCAAAGGGGCACAGCCCTGGTGGCAGCCCTCCTCCTGGGGCAAGAGCTCCGCCCCCACGCCGAGCGAGCCTCCCGCGGCGACGCCGGTGAGCACGGTGATCGCCAGGCCGGTCGATCCGCGCTGGTGGGACCAGTTCCATGACCCCGAGCTCACCTCGCTCGAGCAGCGGGTGGCGCCCGACAACCTCGATCTCCGCATCGCCGATATGCGGCTTGCCGAAGCGCGCAGCGTGCTCGGCCAGGTGCAGGCCGCCGAATACCCGATCCTCAACGCCGACGGCTCCTATTCGCATGAATATCTGAGCCCGCAGGGAGCGGTCGCCCTCTTCCCCACCGGGGCGGGGGCGACGAGCTATGGCGGCGGATTCGGCGGGGCGCCCGCCGGAACGACGGCGACCAGCTTCGGAAGCGGCGGCGCGGTGGGGGGCGGCAATATCGGCACGCTCGGGGCGATCCCGGTGCCCGCCGGAGCGAAGATCCCGCCCTTCAACCTCTATCAGTATGGATTCGACGCCTCCTGGGAGATCGACTTCTGGGGGCAGGTGCGCCGCGGCGTCGAGGCGGCCAAGGCGACCGTCCAAGCCACCGAGGATCAGCAGCGCGACGCCCTCGTCTCGGTCGAGGCCGAACTCGCCCGCGATTACATCAACCTCCGCGGCGTCCAGCGCACCATCGAAATCACCAAGGAGAACCTCGAGAGCGCCCGCCAGAGCCTCGAGCTTACCCGCCAGCGCGCCGCCCAGGGGGTGACCACCGATCTCGACGTGGCCAATGCCGAGGCGCAGGTCTCGGTCATCGCCGCCCAGCTTCCTGCCCTCGACCAGCAGGAAGCGGCGCTGATCAACGCGCTGAGCCAGCTCCTCGGCAAGCCGCCCGGGGCGCTCAAGGCCGAGCTTGAGCAGACCAAGCCCATCCCGCCGGTGCCGCCCGAAGTGCCGATCGGCCTTCCCTCGGAGCTCATCCGCCGCCGGCCCGACATCCGCGCCGCCGAAGCGCAGCTCCATGCCGCCACCGCCCAGGTCGGGGTGGCGATCGCCGATTTCTTCCCCAATGTCTCGCTCACCGGGAGCTTCGGCATCTCGGCGCTGCACGCCTATCAGCTCGGCAGCCTGGATGCCAAACAGTATGGAGTGGGCCCCACGGTGAGCCTCCCCATCTTCCGCGGCGGCCAGCTCGTCTCCACCCTCCAGCTCCGCCGCGAGCAGGAGAAGGAGGCGGGGCTCAACTACCAGAAGACGGTGCTGCAGGCGCTGCACGACGTGGACAACGCGCTCACCGCCTACAACACCGAGCAACAGCGGCTCGCCGAACTCGGCCGCACCGTCGAGGCCAGCCGCCGCGCCCTCGACCTCGCCCGCCAGCGCTATGTCGAGGGGGTGGCGACCTTCCTCGACGTGCTCACCGCGCAGAGCACCCTGCTCAGCGCCGAGCTCCAGCAGGCGCAGAGCCAGACCACGCTCTCGACCGATCTCGTCGCCCTCTACAAGGCGCTCGGCGGCGGCTGGGAACAGTCCTATCCCGACCAGCCCCAGCCCGAGCAGGTGAAGGCGACCACGCCGGCCCCGGCCAAGCCGCTCTGAGAAAGGGCGCCGCACCCTCGCGCCTTTTTCCCCTCTCAGGCGGGGCGCTGGGCGTCGAGCAGGGCGAAGGCTTTGCGGAAGAAATCGGGCGCGCCGAAATTGCCCGATTTGAGGGCGAGCAGGAGTTCGGGCCCTCTGCCGCTCGCCGCCGTCCACGGCACGCCGGGATCGATCGCGGGGCCGATGCGAAGCGCCTGCACGCCGAGCCTCGCAACCACCGCGCCTGAGGTCTCGCCGCCCGCGACGACGAGCCGCCGCGCTCCTTGAGCGACCAACCCCTCCGCGGTGCGGGCGAGCGCCTCCTCGATGAGGGCGCTCGCTGCCTCCGTCCCGAGCCTCGCCTGCACGGCGCGCACCTGATCGGGGGGCGCGGAGGCGGCGATCACCACCGGCCTCGCCCCGAGAAGCGGGCGGGCCCAGGCGAGGGCGGCCTCGGCCATCGCCTCGGCGGAGGGGAAATGGAGGGGGTCGAGGCGGAGGACGGGAAGGCCCTCCCGTTCGGCCTCCGCGATCTGGCCGAGCGTGGCCCGCGAGCAGGAGCCCGCGATCACCGCGTTCGCGCCCTCGATCGCGGGCAGCGCCTCGGCATCGAGCCGGGGCGGCAGGAGGCCCTGACGGCGGAAATTGGCGGGAAGCCCCATCGCCACGCCGGAGCCGCCGGTGATCAGCGGATGATCCGCGGCCGCCTCGCCGATCGCCATCAGATGCGCCTCCTCGATCGCATCGACGATCGCGTAGCGGTATCCCTCGGCGGCAAGCCGGGCGAAGGCGGCGCGGATGGAAGCCGCCCCCTCGCGCACCACCCCATAGGGGACGAGACCGACGCGCCCCGTCGTCTGGCGGCTGAGCACCCGCACCAGATTGGGATCGCGCATCGGGGTGAGTGGATGGTTCTCCATGCCGCTCTCGTTGAGCAGCGCCTCGCCCACGAAGAGATGGCCGAGATAGAGGGTGCGCCGGTTGGCGGGGAAGGCGGGGCAGGCGAGCGCGAAGGAGGCGCCGAGCGCAGCGAGCAGGGCGTCCGCCACCGGGCCGATATTGCCGCGATCGGTGCTGTCGAAGGTCGAGCAGTATTTGAAGAAGACCTGCCGCACCCCTTGCGCCTTCAGATAGGCGAGCGCGCGGAGGCTTTCCGCCACCGCCTCCTCGAGGGGCGCGGTGCGGGTCTTGAGCGCGATGACGAGCGCGTCGGCCTCGGGCGGAGGGAACGCGGCGGGCGGGGTTCCGATCAGCTGCACGCTCCGCATGCCGTGCGCGACCAGCATGGAGGCGAGATCGGTCGCTCCGGTGAAGTCATCGGCGATCGCGCCGAGCAGGGCCATTCCTAGTCCTCCAGGCTGGTGATGAAACTCTCGAGCGCCGCCAAGACGCGGGCGAGCTGCGCGCCTCTCTCCCCCCAGCGCCGGACCTCCCCGGCCTTGGCCGCGGCCTGGTGCCGCATCGCCTGGCGCAGCTCGGGATCGGCGATCATGCGCCGGAGCGCGCGCGAGAGCTGCACCGCATCGCCCGCAGGATAGAAGGCGGCCGCTCCCTCGGCGATGAATTCACGCCCCGCCTGCTCCGCGCCGAGCGCCGCGGGAAGCCCCTGCGCCGCCGCCCAGGCCGCCGCCACCCCGATCGCGCCCCGGTCCTCGGGGAGAAGGAGGAGATCGGCGGGGAGGCTTTCGCGGCCGGCACGGGGAATGATCTCGACCGGGGGAAGGCCTGCCGCCGCCGCCTGCCGCGCGATCGCCTCACCCTGCGCTGGATCATTGCCCCCCGCTGGATCATCGCTCATGAGGGCGAGGGTGATCTGAAAGCGCAGGTCGAACAGGCGTGCAAGCGCCGCGAAGGGCGTGGCAAGCGCCACCTCAGGGCCGAAGACGGGGATCAGGATGCGGGGTGTGGCGGCGGAGGCGGGGGAGAGAGCGGCCTGGATCGTCCTCGCATGGCCGTCGCCGCCCGGCGGGAGAACGAGCAGCCGTCCCGGCGGCAGGGCGAAACGTTCGGCGAAGAGGGACGCGGTGGCCTTGGTGGCGGCGAGGGCAAGGCCGAGGCGGGGAAGGAGATGGGCGAGCAGGGCCTCGCGGGCGGTGATGAGGGCGGAAGGCGCGGGGGCGAGGAG
>KN173951.1:0-2418 GCA_000759655.1 Acidicaldus organivorans
GCGCGGCGAGGCTCTGCCAGCGCGCGCGGTTCATCGCCTCGGCCCGCCAGCCGATCAGTGCCATGAAGAGCGGGATGAGCGGGGCGCTGATCAGGAGCAGGGCGCCGCTCAGGGGATCGAGCCAGAAGACGGCGATGAGCACGGCGGGGGTGAGTGCGGCGGCGATGACGCTCTGGGGCAGGACGCGGGCGAGATAGGGGCCGAGCGCGGCGGTCGCCTCAAGCCAGGTGGTGGCGAAGGCCCCCGCATCGCCGAGCCGGGCCGGCCCCTGGGCGATGCGGGCGGCGGCGAGACGGGCACGGAGCGCGCCGATCACCCGGGAGGCGGCGGAGGCGCAGAGGCCTTCGCCCCCCGCCTGCAAGCCAAGCCGGAGCGCGATCAGGGCGGCAAGCGCCCCGAGCCCGGGGCCGATCGCCTCCCATCCCGCGCCGTGAAAGCCCGCCCCGTCGAGAAGCCGGGCGAGCCACAGGTCCTGGGGGATGGCGAGGAGGGCCGAGGCGGCGCTCAGGCCGAGCCCGGAAAGGAGACGCCGCCGCGCGGGGGCGGCGACGCGCCAGATCCAGGCTTCAGCCGCGCGGCGCGGCGAGGGGGTGCGGGATCGGGGCACGGCGCGTGCGGGGCGCGGGCCTCAACCCGCCTCAGGGGAAGCGGTGGCGGGTGTAGAGATAGGCGATGAGATACATCGCGAGATAGATGAAGGGGACGATGAAGATGAACCCCTCGAGACCGTGGAACATCTTTCCCTTCTCCCTTTCTCAGAATTCGGCGCGTTCGCCGCGGCTGCCGATCTGGCTTTCCAGCAGCACCGCGCCGGCGGCGGCGATCAGGATGATCATGGTGGTGCCGACCAGCCAGGCGAAATACCAAGGGCCATAGTCGCCCGCCACCACGGCGAGCAGCAGGGCGAGCGCCAGCACCCCGGCCAGTCCCGCCATCTTGAGCACGGTCTTCATCATTCCGTTCTCCCCCAAGCCTGTTTTAACAAGCCTCTTTTCACCGACATGTCATTGCACGACCGCACCGAGCCTCGATCCTCTCAGTAGAGATGGTCGTCATGGCTCACCTGCTCGGGCGAGAGCTTCCCCCGCATCACCCGGAAGGCGAACTGGGTGTAGAGCAGCACGGCGGGGGTGAAGACGAGGGCGAAGGCGAACATCCAGGTCAGCGTGTATTCGCTGCTCGCCGCGTTCCACACGGTAAGGCTCTGGGCGGGGTTGGAGTAAGAGGGCATGAGGAAGGGGAACATCGCGCCCCCCACGGTGAAGATCGTCCCAAACCAGGCGAGCGCGCCCGCCCACCAGGCGAGGGCTGGATGGCGGGCGCGGAGGAAGAGGGGGCCGAGCAGCATGCCGGCGAGCCCCACCGCCGGGGCGGCCCAGAGCGCGGGATAGGCGTGGAAATTGGCGAGCCACGCGCCCGCCTCGCGCACCACCTCGGCCCCTGCCACCGGATTGGCCGGCCCGTTCGGATCGATCCCGCCCGTCAGGCGGAAGCCCGGCATCGCCGCCACCCAGACCCCGCCCAAGACGAAGAGGACCGCCGCGATCAGGCCGCCCCAGATCCCGGCACGGGTGGCGCGGCTCGCCACCGGCTCCACGGTGCGCATGGCAAGCATCGCCGCGCCCTGATGGATGGCGAGCGCGAGCGAGGTTACGCCGCAGAAGAGGGCGAAGGGATTGAAGAGATAGGCGAGGAAGGTCTCATCCTGGTGATACTGGCCGCGCCAGTCGAAGTGAAAGCCCACCCCTTCCAGGATGTTGCCGATCGCTGCGCCGAACACCACCATCGGCACCGCGCCGGAGATGAGGAAGACCCAGTCCCAGTTGTCCCGCCAACGCGCCGTCTCCACTTTCGAGCGATACTCGAAGGCGAAGGGGCGGAGGATCATGGCGAAGAGCAGCAGGATCATCACCACGTAGAAGACGGAGAAGGACGTGGCGTAGAGGTTGGGGAAGGCGGCGAAGACCGCGCCGCCGCCCAGGATGAACCACACCTGGTTGCCATCCCAGTGCGGGCCGATGGCGTTGATGGCGACGCGCCGCTCCGCGTCCGTGCGGCCAATGAAGCGGAGCAGGGTGCCGACCCCCATGTCCATGCCGACCATGAGGCCGATCATGGAGAGGAGCACGCCGAGCAGGACGGCCCAGATGACTTTGAGCGCTGCGTAGGTGAGCATCAGCCCCTCCTCATTCCCAAGGCTTGTTGGCGAAACCGGGGCGCGGCATCGCGGTCGGGCTCCCGGCGACCGCCACCCCGGCGCTGCCCTCCCCGCCGCTCGGCCCAAGCCGGGCGGCGCGGAACATCAGGTAGAGCTCGATGGCGATGAAGGTGCTGTAGAGCAGGGCGAAGCCCGCGAGCGAGAAGATCATGTAGCCGAGCACGTGATCGGAGGCCGACATGCCGGTGGGCAGCCAGCCG